>JAEPNQ010000058.1 GCA_017643305.1 Marinibacterium sp.
ACGTGCGATCGAATTGTGGGATGTGGATGGCAGCGTGCTGATGCGCCTGTCAGTCGAAGACCCGGACGTCCGGCAGGCCCCGCGCATGCAGCTGAGCGGCCTGGTCCACGTCAGCGACTGATCGGATCAAGATCACGAACATAGCCCCCGGTGCCTCACGCCGGGGATTTTCGTTGCAGCAGGGTTTTTCCGCCATCGCGCGGGCTGCGGGTTGTCTGCGGCAGCCCGCACGTCTAAACACCGCCAAATTTCCGCGGTGGAGGAACAATCATGGCGACCGCATTCGTGTTTCCCGGTCAGGGCGCGCAAACTATTGGCATGGGCATGGCGCTGGCCCAGGCCTATCCTGCAGCCAAGGCCTTGTTCGATGAGGTGGACGACACTCTGAACGAAAAGCTCAGCGCGCTGATCTGGGAAGGCGACATCGAAACGCTCACCCTGACGCAGAACGCTCAGCCGGCGCTGATGGCCACGTCGCTGGCCACGATCCGCGCGCTGGAGGCTGAAGGGGTTGGCATTGACCGTGCTGCTTTTGCCGCCGGACATTCGCTGGGTGAATATTCCGCCCTGGCTGCTGCCGGCGCTCTCAGTGTCGCCGATGCTGCGTTGTTGCTGCGTGTGCGGGGCGAAGCCATGCAACGTGCGGTGCCTGCCGGCGAAGGCGCCATGGCCGCGCTTCTGGGGCTGGACTTTGCCGCCGCGCAGGAGGTGGCCGCCGAAGCTGCCGGGGACGATGTCTGTGCCGCTGCAAACGACAATGACCCGGCGCAGGTTGTGGTCTCGGGCCACCGCACAGCAGTGGAACGGGCGGTGGAGATCGCCAAGGCCCGCGGGGCCAAGCGGGCTGTGATGCTGCCGGTCAGCGCCCCGTTTCATTGCGCGCTGATGGAACCAGCGGCGCGGGAAATGGATCACGCGCTGAAGGAAGTTACCATCAACGCCCCAGCCGTGCCGGTGGTGTCCAATGTGGAAGCCGCCCCGGTCAGCGACCCTGATCAGATCCGCGGGCTGTTGGTCCAGCAGATCACCGGCCGCGTGCGTTGGCGCGAAAGTGTGGCAGCGATGGCGGCGGCAGGCGTGACCGAGATTTGGGAGATCGGCGCCGGCAAGGCGTTGTCTGGAATGGTCCGGCGCATTGATCGGTCGATTGTCTGCACGGCTGTTGGCACCCCCGAAGATGTGCAAACTGTAACCGCCGGATGACCCCGGCCGACCGGAATTTTTGAAAATTCCGGTCCGAAAAATTAATTTTTCGGACCATTTTCTTTCGAGAAAATGGCCGCCGTCAGAGGCAGGAGAGAGACATGTTCGATTTGACTGGTAGAAACGCATTGGTGACGGGAGCGTCGGGCGGCATTGGCGGGGCCATTGCGCGCGCGTTGCATGCGGCCGGAGCTACCGTGGCGCTGTCTGGCACACGGACCGAACCGCTTGAGGCACTGGCGGCGGAGCTGGGCGGCCGGGCTCATGTCCTGCCCTGCAACCTCAGCGACATGGAGGCGGTCGAGGCGCTGCCAAAACAGGCGGCGGAGGCCATGGGCAGCGTTGATATCCTGATCAACAATGCGGGCATCACGCGGGACAATCTGTTCATGCGCATGTCCGATGATCAATGGCAAAGCGTACTCAACGTGAATCTGACTGCGACAATGAAGCTGTGCAAAGGTGTCATGCGCGGCATGATGAAGACGCGCTGGGGCCGCATCGTTAACATTTCATCTATCGTTGGCGCCACTGGCAATCCGGGGCAGGGCAACTATGCCGCCTCCAAGGCCGGTATGGTTGGCATGACCAAATCGCTGGCCTACGAGGTTGCCAGCCGGGGTATTACCGCCAACGCGGTTGCGCCGGGTTTCATCACCTCCCCCATGACCGACAAACTGAATGACGATCAGCGCGGAGTGATTCTTGGCCAGATTCCCACGGGCCGCATCGGGGAACCCGAAGAGGTTGCCGCGGCAGTGTTGTATCTGGCCAGCCCGGAGGCATCTTATGTCACAGGGTCCGTGCTGCATGTGAATGGCGGCATGGCCATGTTATAAAGGCTTTGTCTGCTCGGTCGGGGGCCAAAAAACCCCACCGCGGGTGTAACATGCGAAAGCGTTTGCCATTGAGGGTGTCTGTGCTATAGGCCACCCACATCGCGGCGGGCGGTGCAAGGCATCGACTTTCGCCAATCCCGGGAGGCCGGGAACCTAGTCGCCCGGAACGGGCAAAACCTAGTGCCCCGGGGGGAAGAGGGCAGAACGGGCAACATGCCCCTGAAATACGAGGAATTGAAATGAGCGACATCGCAGACCGCGTGAAGAAGATCGTTGTCGAACACCTGGGTGTGGAAGAAGACAAGGTCACCGAAAATGCCTCCTTTATCGACGATCTGGGCGCAGACAGCCTGGACACCGTTGAGCTGGTGATGGCGTTTGAAGAAGAGTTCGGTATCGAAATCCCGGACGACGCGGCTGAAACCATCCAGACCTTCGGCGACGCGGTTAAATTCATCAACGACGCGTCCTGATGCGGTCTAATCGGGTTTGAAACCGGCGTCCCTGACGGGGCGCCGGTTTTTCTGTGCACGGTCCTGATCTGTCGATGCGGATGACGCAAACAGGGCCGGGCCGGGCGGAAATTTGACAGGACGCCGCCGCCAGATCAGGTTGGAGCAGACATGGGTGCGAGGATGAAGCGCCTTCCGTGACTGGAGCCACCTGCCATGATGATCTATCCCACTCTCGAATTGCAGAACGGCCGCTGTGTGACCTTGGAACGCGGGCGGCTGGACGAGCCGCTGATCTGGCACGTGGACCCGCTGGACATCGCCCGGTCTTTTGCCGCTGCAGGTGCGGAATGGATGCACCTGTCGGATTTTGACGCCGTGGTTGGGCAAAACAGCAATGCCGGACTGGTCGAGGAAATCATTCGCGCGGCGGGTATCCCCGTGCAACTGGGCGGCGGATTCAGGTCGCGTGAACAGGTTGAACACTGGATCGACAAAGGCGCAGGCCGGATCGTGATCGGAACCCAGGCCGCGCGGGATCCGGACATGGTGCGCGAACTGGCCAAATACCATCCCGACCAGATCGTGCTGGCGGTGGACGTCTGGCACGGGCAAGTCATGATCGAAGGCTGGCAGACCCCCAGTGCCATTCTGCCCGAAACCTATCTGGCGGCGTTTGAAGACGCCCCGCTGGCGGCAATTATCATCACCGACATCGACAGCGATATCGCGGAATCCGAGGCTAGCCTCAGTGTGATTTCTGGACTGGCCGGGCTGGCGCGTGCGCCAGTTGTTGCGCGAGGTACGGTCCATACGGCAGACGATATCTCACGCCTGAAGTATTTGCCGGGGATTAGCGGCACTATCATCAGCCGGGCCCTGTTCACCAAAGCCATCGACCTGTCTGAAGCACTGGAACTGGCAGTTCCGACTCCCGAACAGGTCGCGGATTTCCGCTAAATGTAGGCCGCGGGCTTGCTTTGCCAGGCGGCATACCCGACCGTGCCGGGTGACGGGACGGAGGAACATTAATGCCAGGATTGCGCGACATGCTGGGCGGCAGCCCGCTGGACACGTTTCTGGGGCTAGACCGGGGCGGACCAGGGGCGGATATTGTTGTGTTTGGGGCGGATTGTGCCACGCCTTACGCGTCGGTCGGGCCCTATTGCGCGGGGGGTGCAGCGGCCATTCGCGCGGGGTCGTTGGATTATGCTGGCGCAACCGACCGTGTGAATTTTGACCTTGGTGGGCCGATCCTGCCACCCGGCGTGCGCGCCGTGGATGCAGGGGATCTGACGGTCGATCCCGCGGATCACGCGGGCAACCGCGCCGCGATTCGCAACATGACAATCGATATTCTGGTCGCTGCCGGTGTGCCTGTGCTGCTGGGCGGGGATGACAGTGTGCCGATCCCGATGCTGGAGGCGTTTGCCGGGCATGGCCCGGTCACCATTCTGCAGATCGATGCCCATATTGACTGGCGGGATGAAGTGCAGGGAGAGCGTTGGGGGCTGAGCTCTATTATGCGGCGGGCCAGTGAGATGGAACATGTCGAGCGGATCATACAGATTGGCGCTCGGGGTGTTGGCTCGGCCGGAATGGATGCATTGCAGGCTGCGCGGGACTGGGGCGCGCATCTGATCCCGGCGCAAGAGCTGGATGATTGGGGGATGGCCAGGCTGTCGGAACTGGTGCCGCGGGGGACCAACGTGGTGGTCTGTTTCGATTGTGATGCGCTGGATCCGGCCATCATGCCTGCGGTGATCGCACCGACGGCGGGTGGGTTGAGCTTTCAGCAGGTCATGGCGGTGTTGCGCATCGTGGCGGCCCGCGCGCGGATCGTTGGGTTTGATATGGTGGAATTCATGCCCGAGGCTGATCGCGATGGTTTTGGCGCGCGCACAGCGGCGCAGATGCTGACCACAGTGCTGGGGCTGATTGCACGGCAGAGAACGGCTTGAGGAGCAGTTTGCGCGCTCCGGGCCTTGCCCCGGTTTGTCGGATCAGGATATGAGCGGGCTTAAATGAGGTAGGGCAAGAGGGCAGTCCATGCGCAGAGTTGTTGTTACCGGGCTGGGACTGGTTACACCATTGGCATCGGGTGTGGAGGAGAGCTGGTCACGTTTGCTGGCCGGACAATCCGGTGCAGGGACCATCCAGCGTTTTGATGCCAGTCATCTGGCTACGGGCTATGCTTGTGAAGTGCCCATGGGCGACGGGTCCGATGGCACGTTTAATCCTGATGACTGGATGGAGCCCAAGGAACGTCGCAAGGTCGACGACTTCATCCTTTTCGGTCTGGCCGCGGCTTCGATGGCAGTGGAAGACGCAGGCTGGCAGCCCACGGCGGAAGAAGACCTGGAGCGCACGGGCGTCATGGTCGGGGCCGGCATCGGCGGGCTGGGCTCCATTGCTGACACCGCGCTTTTGCTGCGGGACCGTGGCCCGCGCCGCGTGTCGCCTTTCTTTATTCCCGGTGCGCTGATCAACCTGCTGAGCGGGCAGGTCAGCATTCGCTTCGGCTTCAAGGGTCCGAACCATTCGCCGGTGACTGCCTGCGCCACTGGCAACCACGCCATTGGCGATGCCAGCCGACTGATCATGTATGGCGATGCGGATGTGATGGTCGCCGGTGGCGGCGAATCCGCTATTTGCGAAATTGGTATTGCTGGGTTCAATGCCTGCAAGGCGTTGAGCACCAAGTTTGCTGACGATCCGCAAAGCGCCAGCCGCCCTTATGACAACGACCGCGATGGGTTTGTCATGGGTGAAGGCGCGGGTGTTTTTGTTCTGGAAGAATACGAACACGCCAAGGCGCGCGGCGCCAAGATCTACGCGGAGGTACTGGGCTATGGCCTGTCGGGTGATGCCTATCACATCACCGCTCCGTCCGAGGATGGCAACGGCGCAGAACGCGCCATGCGTGCCGCGTTGCGCAATGCCAACCTGGAGGCATCGGCCATCGACTATGTGAATGCGCACGGTACCTCGACCATGGCTGACACGATCGAATTGGGCGCGGTCCAGCGGCTGCTGGGCGATGCGGCGGGCAAGGTGACGATGTCATCCACCAAATCCTGCACCGGCCACCTCCTGGGCGCGGCCGGGGCCATAGAATCGGTCTTCTCAATCCTCGCGCTGCGCGATCAGGTGGCGCCGCCGACGATCAACCTGGACAACCCGGCGGTGGAAACACCGATTGACTTGGCTCCAAACGTCAAGCGTGAACGGGAGATCAACGTAGCGCTGAACAACTCCTTCGGCTTTGGCGGCACCAACGCTAGCCTGTTGTTTGGAAGGGTCGCCTGATGTGGCGCAGCCTCGCCTCGAACATGCTGACAATCTTGATGGTCGGGTTGTTCCTGATGGCGGGGATCGTGCTATGGGGACAGACCCAGTACAAGGCCGAAGGCCCGCTTGCTGAGGCCATCTGCGTCCGCGTGGAACGCGGGACGAACCTGTCCCGCGTGAGCCGGTCGCTGGAGGATCAGGGCGCAGTCACCAGCGGCGCGATTCTGCGCATCGGCGCGGATTACACTGAAAAGGCCAGCCAGTTGAAAGCGGGCAGCTACCTTGTGTCGCCGGGCGCGTCGATGGAAGAGATCGTCGATGTCATCACGCGCGGCGGGGCCAGCACCTGTGGCACCGAAATCGTGTATCGCGTGGGTGTCACCCGTGTGATTGCCGAGGTGCGCGAACTGGACCCGGCCACCAACCGTTTCGTCGAACGGGCGGAGTTCAATCCGGTCACCGACGAAGCGCCCGAAGTCTACACCGAGAAAGTCGCCGAGCAGGACACCCGGTTCCGCATCGCGCTGGCCGAAGGTGTGACCAGCTGGCAGGTGGTCGAGGCGCTGAAAGCGGTGGATGTGATGACCGGCGGGGTCGAGGACATTCCTGCCGAAGGCACGCTTGCCCCAGACAGCTATGAAATTGCCCGTGGCGATGCCCGTGCCGATCTGTTGGGTGACATGCAGGCGCTGCAGCTCTTGCGGGTAAAGGCGGCCTGGGAAAGCCGGTCCGAAGACGTGGCCGTATCTTCGCCCGAGGAGCTGTTGATCCTGGCCAGTATTATCGAAAAAGAAACCGGCATTGCCGAGGAACGCGGGCTGGTGGCCAGTGTGTTCTCCAATCGTCTGCGCCGGGGCATGCGGCTGCAGACCGACCCGACCGTGATCTATGGCATCACCGAGGGGCGCGGCGTGCTGGGGCGGGGCCTGCGTCAAAGTGAATTGCGTCGTGCAACCGCTTGGAATACGTACGTGATACTTGGTCTTCCGCCGACCCCAATCGCCAACCCGGGCGAGGCCAGTCTTGAAGCTGCCGCTAACCCAGACAGCAGTGCGTTCATCTTCTTTGTTGCGGATGGTACGGGCGGCCACGCCTTTGCAGAAACGCTCGAAGCCCACAATCGCAATGTGGCCAAGTGGCGTGAGATTGAAGCGGAACGCAACAGCAACTGACCGTTGCTGCAGCGCGCCTGAACCGTGCGTTGCGCACATCTTTCAATGAAAATTGACGTGGAACAAGATCATCCTTAGGTTGTGAGATCGCTGGAAGACCCGTGGTGGGCTGACCCCCGCCGCTTCCGCGTCTCTCGTGCGGAGACCACTCTCGCATGGGGTCACACCAAATGACGATGATCATCCAGGACGCGCAGATCGCGCATGTTGCCGATCTGCTCCGTTCATTCAAGGTTTCGGTCTGGGACCTGCGGCAATCGGCAGAACGGTTGCGGCAGGACATCGAGGCCGATGCACATACGGAGATCGGGAGTGGGAGCAAAGAGCTGTCCCAGGCCAAGACCCTGGTGGCGGCATGTCAGAAATTGGAGATGTACCTTGCCGAACTCGAAGCATCCCGAACCGGCGATGACGGGTCGCTGCAATTCGATTTCAAAGCGGCACGCGCTGAAATCGGGGAGCGCCTTGCTCGCCTCCGAGACGAAAGAGGTGCATGACCAGTTTCTTGACGATATCGGGGAAGGGGGGGTGTTTGCCCTCCCTTTCCTTTTCGAATTTTGGGCACTTGAGCACCAAATGCCCCCGGATGGCGACTGGCGCACATGGATCGTCATGGGTGGGCGCGGCGCAGGCAAGACCCGGGCTGGGTCCGAATGGGTGCGCTCTCAGGTCGAAGGTGCGCGGCCTCGCGATCCTGGCGTTGCCAAACGTGTTGCCCTGATCGGCGAAACCTATGATCAGGCCCGCGACGTGATGGTGCATAGCGACAGCGGCATTCTGGCCTGCTGCCCGCCGGACCGCCGCCCGGTCTGGAAGGGCTCAGAGCGCAAGCTGGTCTGGCCGAACAAGGCCGAGGCGCAGGTGTTTTCCGCGCAGGACCCCGAGGCGCTGCGCGGGCCGCAGTTTGATGCAGCCTGGGTAGATGAACTGGCGAAGTGGAAGAAAGGGCAGGATGCCTGGGAGATGCTGCAATTCGCCCTGGGGCTGGGGGATGATCCGCGTGCCTGCGTCACCACCACGCCGCGCAATGTGCCGGTGCTGAAGGACCTGTTGGCGCGGTCCAGCACGGTCACCACCCATGCGCCCACCGAAGCCAATCGCGCCAATCTGGCCGCCGGCTTCCTGGAAGAGGTCCGTGCGCGCCATGCGGGCACGTGGATGGGGCGGCAGGAACTGGATGGCGAACTGATCGAAGACATCGAAGGCGCGCTCTGGTCCGCCGGGCAGCTTGACAGGCTGCGTGTCGATAGCCCACCGCCGCTGGACCGGATCGTGGTGGCCGTGGACCCCTCCGTCAGCGCGGGCGGGGATGCCTGCGGCATTGTCGTCGCGGGCGTCAGCACCAGTGGCCCGCCTCAAACCTGGCGCGCCTGTGTGCTAGAGGATTGCACCGTGACTGGCCAGTCCCCCCTGGGCTGGGGGGAAGCCGCCGTAGCCGCCTTCCATCGCTATCAGGCCGACCGGTTGGTGGCCGAAACCAATCAGGGTGGCGCGCTGGTCAGACAGATGCTGAACGGGATCGACCCGATGCTCCCCGTGCGCACAGTGCATGCCAGCCGGGGCAAAGCCGCGCGCGCTGAACCCGTGGCCGCGCTTTACCAACAGGGCCGCGTGACGCATCTGCGCCACTTGCAGGACCTCGAAGATTAGATGTGCCAGATGACCGTGACGGGCTATACCGGCAAAGGATCTCCCGACCGGCTCGACGCGCTGGTCTGGGCCATTTACGCGCTGATGATTGAACCTGCCTCCGGCTAGCAATCTCCAGGCATCCGGCTGCTGTAACCCGCGCAGGTCGTCTTCGGTCTGAAACGATCTGGGGGCTGAGGGTAACACCCAGAGACCCCCAAAACAAGGACTCAGAGCTGTTCCATCACCTCGTCCGAGGCTTCGAAGTTGGTGGTGACACGCTGCACGTCGTCATCATCTTCCAGAGCATCGATCAGCTTCATCAGCTTTTGCATGCCGCCCAGGTCCATCTCGGTCGTGGTGGTCGGCTTCCAGATCAGCTTGGTGCTGTCGCTTTCCCCCAGCGCCGTTTCGAGCGCGCTGGACACATCGTTCAAGTCCGTGTCTTCGCACCAGATGATATGGCCGTCTTCGGAACTTTCGACATCTTCGGCACCCGCTTCAATCGCGGCCTCGAAAATCGTGTCTGCATCGCCCGCATCGGCAGGATAAGCGACCTCACCCTTGCGTTCGAACATGAACCCGACCGAGCCGGTCTCACCCAGGTTGCCACCATTCTTGGAGAAGGTTGAGCGCACGTTGGATGCGGTGCGGTTCCGATTGTCGGTCATCGCTTCGACAATAACTGCCACGCCGTTCGGACCATAGCCCTCGTAGCGGATTTCCTCGTATTCGTCGCCTTCGCCCGCCACGGATTTCTTGATCGCGCGTTCGATATTGTCCTTCGGCATGGACTGCGACTTGGCTTCCTTTACGGCGAGCCGCAGGCGCGGGTTTTTGTCCGGGTCTGGATCGCCCATCTTGGCGGCGATGGTGATTTCCTTCGAGAGCTTGGAAAAGAGCTTGGCCCGCACGGCGTCCTGACGCCCTTTGCGGTGCTGGATATTGGCCCATTTGGAATGGCCTGCCATGGTCGTCCTCGTCTTCGAATTGCGCTGGTTTGGCGCAGTCCTTAACGCAAGCTGCGACGGGAGGGCAAGCCCGCGGCGGGACAGGGGCCGAGAACCCGACACCAGAACATCCTGCACAGGCTCAGCGGACATCCCCCGCGCGTTGACGCGGCTCGGTAACAAATCGCCCCGCACATCCACCCTGCGCCCATGCAGGTTTCGCTGTGGCTCAACCGCGTTACCTTACCCAGAACCAAAAAGGAGCCTGCCATGGGCGTGATGATCGAAGGCCGCTACCATGTAAACGATCCGGCGCCGCAAACGGATGCTGCCGGAACTTTCCAGCGGTCGCGCAGTACCTTGCGGGACTGGGTCGAACCCGCCGGCCAGTTCGCGCCGGAGCCCGGACGCTATCACCTCTATGTCGCGTGGAACTGCCCCTGGGCGCATCGCACTTTGATTGGTCGTGCCATGCTGGGGCTGGAGGACGCGATCTCCGTGTCCTACGCCCGTCCCACCCGCAACGATCAGGGCTGGGTTTACGACCACGATCCGTGCCTTGGGGTCAACGCCCTGCACGAGGTCTATGCGCTCCAGCCCACGCCCTATACAGGTCGCGTCACCGTGCCCGTGCTCTGGGACATACAGACCCGGCAGATCGTTTCCAACGAAAGCGCTGATATCCTGCGCATGCTGCTCACCGCCTTTGACCAAGACCGCCGCTATTGCCCGGAGGCCCTGCTGCCCGAGATCGACCGCTGGAACGCAGAGATCTACGCGCAGGTCAACAACGGCGTCTACCGCGCCGGGTTCGCCCGTACGCAGCAGGCCTATGACGGCGCCGTGGTAGACGTGTTTGCGGCGCTCGACCGTCTTGAGGCACAACTGGAACAAAACGCCACCCTCACAGGCTATACCCTGACCGAGGCTGACTTTCGCCTGTTCCCCACGCTGGCCCGGTTCGACGTGGCCTATAATACCGCTTTCAAATGCAATCTGCGCCGGTTGCAGGATTACCCGCAGCTCTGGGACTATGCGCGTGCGTTTTACGCCATTCCTGGCATTTCAGAGACTGTGGATTTCGACACCTACAAGCGCGGTTATTTTTCCCGCTCTGATCTGCGCAATCCGCTGGGTATCGTGCCCGCAGGCCCGGTGGTGGACTGGTCCGGCCCGACAAAGCGGCAGTTTCAGCGCCTATCGCTTTGACACGAGCGCGGGTCGGCTTAGGGTCGGCGCATGACATCTGACCAGATCATCCTGTTTGCCCTGTTTGTCGCTGTTTTTGGTATGCTGCTCTGGGGCCGTTACCGCTATGATATTGTTGCATTTGGTGCGCTGCTGATCGGGGTGGTGCTGGGCGTCGTGCCCACAAAGGATGCGTTTTCCGGCTTTGGCCATCCCGCCACTATCGTGGTCGCTCTGGTGCTGGTTGTCAGCGCGGGGCTGGTCCGGTCAGGGGCGGTGTATTTCATTACCCGGACATTGGTGAATGCGGGCCGGGGGCTGGGCAGCCATATCGCGTTGATGGGTGGGATCGGTGCCGTGTTGTCAGCGTTCATGAACAATGTCGCGGCGCTGGCTCTGCTCATGCCGGTGGACATGCAGACCGCACGCAAGGCCGGGCGCAGCCCGGGGCTGAGCCTGATGCCGCTGTCCTTTGCCACCATCCTCGGCGGTATGGTGACGTTGATCGGCACGCCACCCAACATCATTATCGCGGCGATCCGGGGCGAGGCGCTGGGCGAGCCCTATCGCATGTTTGACTTCGCCCCGGTGGGCGGGGTGGCGGCCATTACAGGTCTGGCCTTTGTTGCGCTGGTGGGCTGGCGGCTGATCCCCACGCGGGAAGACGTGAAATCCGGGGAAGGGGCGTTGAACCAGTATATTGCCGAGCTGACCGTGCCTGCAGAAAGCCAGCTGATCGGCAAGCGTTTTGCGGAACTTGAGCCCGATGCCGAGAAAACCGATGTGGCGCTGCTGGGCCTAATCCGCGATGGCAAGCGTCGCTATGGCCGCGCCCGCAACGCGTTGCTGCAGGGGGGCGACACGCTGGTTCTGGAGGCCACACCCGAAGCATTGGACGAATTCCGCGCGGCGTTGGAGCTGGATTTCTCGGACACCCAGCGCGAAGAACGGCTGCGCGCGGTGGGTGAGGGGCTGGAGGTGGTGGAGGTCGTAGTGCCCGAGGAATCGCGCATCACCGGCAAGACCGCACAGGCGCTGGGGCTGAGCTGGCGGCAATCCACAGTACTGATGGGTATTTCACGTTCCGGTACCACGATTGCGCGGCACGTGCGCCAGACCCAGGTCGAGGCAGGCGATATCCTTCTGCTGCTCTGCCCGCGCGATCATGGTCCGGACGTGACCGAATGGCTGGGCTGCCTGCCGCTGGCGGAGCGCGGGCTGAGTGTGACGGCCAATGAAAAGATGTGGTTGGCCATTGGTTTGTTTGTAGGCGCGGTGGCGGCGGCGTCTTTTGGGCTGATCTATCTGCCGGTGGCGCTGGGGTTGGTGGCCATGGGCTATTTGTTGGCCAATATTCTGCCGGTGTCGCAGATCTATGACCACGTGGAATGGCCGGTCGTTGTACTCTTGGGCTCAATGATCCCCCTGGGCGTGGCACTTGAAAAGTCAGGCGGGACCGAGTTGATCGCAAACGCGCTGGTGGGGCTGACGGGCGGGTTGCCTGCCTGGGCCGTGCTAACCGTGCTGATGGTGGTGACGATGACCCTGTCGGATGTGTTGAACAATACGGCCACCACGATTGTCGCGGCCCCAGTGGGCATCCAGATGGCCAACGCGCTGCAGGTGTCGCCCGATCCGTTCCTGATGGCCGTGGCGGTGGCGGCCTCGGCGGCGTTTCTCACGCCGATCGGGCATAAGAACAACACGCTGATCCTTGGACCTGGCGGGTATCGGTTTGGGGATTACTGGCGCATGGGCCTGCCTTTGGAAATCCTGATCATCGCGGTGTCGATCCCGACGATCCTTGTGGTGTGGCCACTGTAAGAGTCCGGAACTTTCGCAAATACCGCTCCTTTTCCTTTGCGAGAAAACGGCAGTGCTGCTTGCGAAACGGGCAAGGCTGAGGCACAGAACCCCCGATGAAACCCTTTTTGATCCTCCAGCTGCGTCCCGAAACCGATGCAGCAGATGCCGAGTTCGCCTCGATGCTGGCCCGCTCTGGTCTCGACACGTCCCACACCCATCGGGTGCGGCTCGATTGTGAGACCTTGGCGCCCGAGTTGGACGTTTCAGACTATGCAGGCGTCATCGTTGGTGGTGGGCCAGGATGCGTCAGCGACCCGCCAGAAACAAAATCGCCTATGGACGCGCAGATCGAGGCGCAGGTCATGGCGCTCATGCCCCAGATCACCGCGCGGGATCACCCGTTTATGGGCTGCTGTTACGGGCTGGGCGTGCTGGCGGCGCATTTGGGCGGCGAGGTGTCTCAGGCGCAATACGGTGAGCCTGTGGGGCCGTCGGCCTGCCGGTTGACCGAGGCCGGGCAGGCGGATCCGCTGACTGCCGATCTGCCGAAAGCTTTTGATGCCTTTGTCGGCCACAAGGAAGCGGTGCAGGCCCTGCCGCCGGGGGCTGTACATCTGGTCGCGTCGGACCCGTGCCCGTTCCAGATGATCCGGCACGGTCAGAATGTCTATGCCACGCAGTTCCATCCCGAGGCCGACGCGCCGGATTTCGAGCAGCGGATCCGGATCTACAAGGATCACGGCTATTTTCCGCCGGAAACCGCAGATGATTTGATTGCCGCCTGCCACGCGGCCGAGGTCACAGTGCCAGGTGAAATCCTGCGGCGATTTGCAGAACGCTACGGATAGGCATTTCGCCAACAAATTGCAGTCAACTATGCCTCTACCTGCAGCAGCCCGGCCTTGGCCGCCTTGCGGATTGCCGCTGTCACCGGTTCCAAGGCTGGGGCCAGTACGCGGCTGATCTGCCAGTCCAGCGGCACATCCAGCGGCAAGTTTGCGTCCAGCGCCACCAGCCGGCCATTTCGCACCGGGCCGCGCACTAGGGCTTCGGGGTTCATGCCCCAGCCGATCCCGGCGCGGGCTGCGTCAACGAAAGCGTGGGTCGAGGGCAGATAATGGGTGGGTGGCGTGGGCGCGGTCCCGGTCTTGGCCGTCATCCAGCTGCGTTGCAGCCCGTCGCGGGCGTTGAAGGCCATGCAAGGTGCGGCGGACAGCGTTTCCGCCGTGACCCCGTCTGCAAACCACGTCTTCATGAAAGCGGGGCTTGCGGTTGCGATGTAGCGCAGCGCCCCCAGCGGATAGCGCGTGCATCCCGCCACGGCCACGTCGGAGGCGGTGACCGCTGCGCTCACCTCCCCGCGTTCCAACCATTCGGCGCTCCAGTCCTGGTCATCCACCACCAGTTCGAACTGCAGATCTGGCACCGCCGCAAGCGCCGGGATCAGCCAGGTGGCCAGACTGTCGGCATTGATTGCGATGCGCAGGCGCGAACTGGCCACGCCCGGCGCCAGCGAAAGGTCCCTGCTAAGCTGTGTTTCCAGCAGCCCCACATCCTCGGCATGTTTGGCCAGTCGCGCGCCCGATGGCGTGGCCGTGCAGGGCGTGCCGCGCAGGATCAGCGTTGTGCCGACCTTTTCTTCCAGCGCTTTGATGCGCTGCGAAATGGCCGACGGCGTCACCGAAAGCTCCGCCGCGGCTTGTTCAAAGCTGCCGGTGCGCAGGATCGTGGCCAGCGCGCTGAGGTGATGCGGATCAAACTGCATTAGAACCCTTTAAGTGACCTGATTATCTTTAACTGGATTAAGCAGCCGCCGGGCATTAGTCAAACCGCCGAACGGAGGATTTGATGATCGATTCAGCTGTGTCCGGTTTTGTTCTTGGCTTCAGCCTGATCCTGGCGATTGGCGCGCAAAACGCGTTTGTCCTGCGGCAGGGTTTACGGCGGGAACATGTGTTTGCGGTCTGCCTGACCTGTGCGGTGTCGGATGCGATGCTGATCGCCGCCGGGGTGGCCGGTTTCGGTACGCTGGCGGCCAAGCTGCCCTGGTTTGCGCCGGTCATGCGGTTCGGTGGAGCCGCCTTCCTGATCTGGTACGGCTTTGTCAGCCTGCGCAGTGCGGTGCGGGGCGGTCAGGCGCTGCAGGCGGCAGGCGGTGCGCCCGCGTCGCTGCGCAAGGTCCTGGCCACGGTACTGGCGTTTACGTGGCTCAACCCGCATGTCTATCTTGATACCGTGGTGCTGATTGGCTCCATTTCCTCGCAGGCCAGTGATCAGTTGGCCTTTGGTCTGGGCGCTGGTATCGCGAGCTTCGTGTTCTTCTTTAGCCTGGGATATGGCGCAGGGCTGCTGGCCCCTATCTTTGCACGGTCAAAAGCGTGGCAGGTGCTGGATGCGGTGATTGGCGTAACCATGTGGACGATCGCGATTAAACTTCTTCTCATGTGAAGGGCTTGCGCCTCCCTCGGAACGGGTGTTGAAGGATACTATGGTTTCTTCCCGTCCTGTTCGCCCTGTTGTCGGTATCTTGTGGATGCTGGGGGCGGGTCTTTGCTTTGTCGTCGTTACAGCGTTGGTAAAATGGCTGGGCCCGGGCATTCCGGCGGCGCAATCGGCCTTTATCCGCTATATGCTGGGGCTGGCGTTTCTCCTGCCGCTGCTACGATCAATCCGGGCGACACCGATGAACCGGCGGCTCTGGACCATGTTCGGGGTGCGTGGGGTGTTGCATGGCATTGGCGTTATGTTGTGGTTTTTTGCCATGACCCGTATTTCCATCGCTGAGGTGACGGCGCTGAACTACCTGGCGCCCATCTATGTCACTATTGGGGCCGCCCTGTTCCTGGGCGAGGGGCTGGCGTTCCGGCGCATATCGGCCGTGGTTGTGGCCCTGATAGGTGCCATCATCATTCTGCGCCCGGGTGTGCAGGAGGTCGGCCAGGGCCATCTTGCCATGATCGTAGCGGGGCTTGTTTTTGGCATCGCCTATCTGCTGGGCAAGATCACGACAGACGAAAGTTCGCCAGAAATGGTACTGGCGCAGCTTTCGCTATGGGTGACATTGACACTCGCACCCTTTGCTCTTGCGGTCTGGGTGCCGGTGCCGTGGAGCACGGTGAGCACTTTGTTCGTGGTCGCTTTCGTGGCTACATCGGGACATTACATGATGTCGTTGGCCTTTGCGGCTGCTCCAGTGACGGCAACACAGCCGGTCACCTACCTGCAACTGGTCTGGGCCACGGCGCTGGGTGTTTTGGTGTTTGCGGAGCCGATTGACATCTGGGTTCTGGTCGGCGGCGGGCTGATCCTCGGTGCGGTCACTTTCATCACATGGCGCGAGGCCGTGCTCAAGCGCCGCTCGATCACGCCGCCGCCACCGGCAATGCGGCTCTGACGTTGATCTTGTCTGCCAAACATCCGGCTGGTTAGGGTGAGGCAGGGTAAGAGGAACGGATCATGCTGAAATTTCGGGTTTTTCTTGGACTGTTTATGCTGGCTGCGGGGCCTGCCTGGGCCGGGTTGGAAATCTGCAACAATACCGGCGCGCGCCATTCTGTGGCTGTGGGCTACAAGGATGGTGACCTCTGGACATCGGAAGGCTGGTGGAACCTTGACCCCAAAAAATGTGCCACCCCGCTGAAAGCGGATCTGCGTTATCGCTACTACTATTTCCGGGCGATCAACACGGGGCGGACGTTTCAGGACGAAAACTATGTCTTCTGCACCGATAGCGGGGAGTTCACCATCGAAGGCGACAAGGATTGCGCGGATCGCGGGTATCGTCGCAGCACCTTCCGCCGCATTGACACAGGCGAGGACACAAAGGTGTTTTCGTTTGCTTTCGACGATACCGTGAGCGTGGAGAAAGCGGCGCAAGCGGAGCCCGAGGCCCCGCCCAAAGCAGAGCCTGAAATCCAAGCCGAAGCGCCGCCCGCCCCGGCGCCCGATCCCAAACCTGACAGTAGCGCGCCGGGCACATGGGGGGAGCCGTATTTTTCCGCCACGGCGGTGTTCCAGGACTGTCTGATCGAAACCGAGGTACCGTTCCGCACCTTCCATGCCGATGGTACCAAGTTCTTTGTTTATGAAGACGGGCGGTCGTCGAGCTATGTATTCCGTTTCTTTGAAAGCCTGTGGCCCGGCACACCGATTAAGGTCGAGGGCGATCTGGAAGCGATCTATGACAGGACGGCAGACGTGGTTCTGCGCTCGGCCCTTCCACGGACGTGGACGCGGTGGGACACGATCCTCGATAAGCTGCAGGGCGCGTGGTATTCGGTGAGCGATCCAAACAGCCAGTTCAACATCATCGGGTCCGAATTGCATAACACCTATGACGGGGCTTATGGGCGGCTCGAATACCTAAGTCTGTCATCCTAATGCGATGGCCACGAAGGTGGCGAATATTTCGTGCGGATGGATGAAGAGAGCGGCGACCAGTTGTGTTATTCTATCGAGGAACTGGAGCCGTTTTACATGCTGCTCATGTATTTACCCCGGGCGAATTTCCACGAGTATCGGAAGCTGGATTGAGCGGCTGAGACCACGCCACCAAGCGCGTGGGCATAGCGCGGCAACTGTCGGAGATGGAAGGTTTTGCGCGCAAGACCTTTGCGATGATCGTTTTTATCCATTGCAGATCACCCCTGCGCGCGAAAGTGGACCGAAGATGCGCGGCTTTGCGTTCTGGTCAGGTATGTTTGAAGCCGTCAAAAGAAAACGCGGCCCGAACTGGACCGCGTGCATCTCTAATTCCGTGGGCTCGTTCAGGTCCCGTAAGCCCGTGTCTCCCCCATGACGTCTTCGACAGAAGCCAGCAGGATATCAGCAATCGTGTCCAGTGCCTCGCGCGGGAGCTGTACGGGCATGCGCACGTCGCAGGCCTTCATCAGCATGGCGCGGGTTTGCGGCAGGTCGAACTTCTCCGGCAGGAAGTCCCAGTTCCAGAAGGCCCGCGCGTTGTCAGCGCTCAGGCCGAAGACCTGCACGCTGATGCCACGCGCTTTTGAGGCGTCAGCAAAGGCGCGGATTTCCGGCTCGCTCATCCCAACCATGTTGAACTGGATCGAATCCGGTGCGCGAACCTCCGGGGCCAACTTTTCCGGCACCTGAATCCACTGTGACGCGTTCAGCTTCGCGGCCATGTAATCGTGGTTCGTCCGTCCGTCACGGATCCGGCGGGCCAGTTCTGGCAATTGCGGGCGGATCACTGCTGCGGCCAGGTTCGACATGCGCTGGTTGTACAGCGGCAGCTTGTTCTGCCACTTGGCAAACGCCTCCTGCAGCACATCGTGTTTCTTCCAGTTATGCTCATAGGCACCCGACATGATGACGGCGCGCGCTATCAGGTCGGCATCATCGGTGACCATGATGCCACCTTCGCCTGCATTCACCATCTTGTAGGACTGGAAGGAAAAGCAGCCGATCTTGCCAATCGTGCCAATGTTCTGCCCATGCCACGTGGTGCCCAGCGAATGTGCGGCGTCTTCGACCACGGGAATGTCACGGGCATTGCAAAGCGTCATGATCGCATCCATGTCCGAGGTATGGCCACGCATATGGCTGATTATCACCGCCTGAACATCATCCAGCTTGGCTTCGAAATCGGCCATGTTGATGCGATAATTTTCGCCCACCTCGCACAGCACCGGGATGCAATCAGCGTGGATCACGGCGGACGGCACCGCGCCAAATGTGAAGCCGGGGATCATCACCCGTGCGTCGCGGGGCAGGTCCATTGCTTTCAACGCTAAAAACAGGGCCGCCGAACAGGATGACACTGCAAGCGCATATGTGCTGCCCAGCATCTCGGCAAAATCCTGTTCCAGCAGTGTCACCGGCGCGTCCTGTGGCGCGGTATAGCGAAACAGGTCGCCAGATTGCAGCAGGTCGTCAATGGCGTCGCGGGCAGCGGGCGGGATTGGTTCGGCCTGATGCACGTTCGGGATATTGCTCATTTTCAAAATCCTGATTTTAAGTTTCCAGTTTTCTAAAACAGTGGATGGTGCAAAGAAAGGGTTAATTCTGCCGCACGGGCGCTGTTGGCAGGATTTAGCTGTCAGATCCCCAGCCGGTCGCGCAGGCCAAACCATGTCATTGCCAGCAACAGCAGTGGACTGCGCGCTGCGGCACCCCCTGGGAAGGCCGGAGTGGGCAATTGGGCGAAGACGTCAAACCCGCTGGTTTCACCCTGGATGGCCAACGCACAAAGCTGGCCCGCATGAGTGGCGGACCCCACGCCATGACCGGAATAGCCCGACGCAGACAGGACATTGTTTCCCAGCCGGGCAAGATAGGGCATGCGTTTGACGGTGATCGCCAAGGTGCCACCCCAGGCATAGTCGATGCGCACATCGCGCAGATGCGGGTAAATCTCCAACATTGGTTTGCGCACCAGAGCGGCGATGTCTTTCGGGAAGCGGTACCCATAGGTTTCTCCCCCGCCGAACAGCAGGCGTTTGTCCGCGCTCAGCCGGAAATAGTTGATGACAAAGCGGCTGTCGGCGATTGCCACATCTCGGGTCAGCACCCGTGCCGCATCATCGCCCAAAGGTTCGGTGGCGACGATGAAATTGTTTATCGGCATGACCCGCGCTGCCACGCGCTTCTCAAGCCCACCGAGATAGCCGTTACAGGCCAGAATGACATGATCGGCCTTCACAGTGCCTGAGGCCGTGCGCAGGGTGGCCGGTCGGCCTTCTTCGATCGCCAGCACCTCGCTGAGCTCGAAAATCTGCGCCCCGGCGCCGGCGGCGGCCTGCGCCAGACCCAGCGCATAGTTCAGCGGGTGCAGATGGCCCGCGCCCATATCCAGCATGCCACCGCAATAATTGGGGGAGGGGCAAAGCGCATGGAACGCGTCGCGTTCCAAAACCTCGATCTCGTGGTAGCCGTAAACATCGCGCAGGTGGTCGGCATAGTCGTGAATGCCGCGCACATCGCTGTCGCGGGATCCAGCCCAGGCGATGCCTGGTTTCAGGTCACAGTCTATGCGGTGGCGCGCGATCAGATCCTTGACCAGCGTCTTGGCGTCTTCACCCATATCCCACAGCTTGCGCGCATCTTCGCGGCCCACCATGGGTTCCAGTTCGGTCTGATCCTTGCGTTGGCCGCTGCCCAACTGCCCGCCATTGCGCCCAGACGCGCCAAAGCCCGCGCGATGAGCCTCCAACACGACCACGCGCAGCCCGGCTTCGGCCAGATGCAGCGCGGCGGACAGGCCGGTATAGCCTGCGCCAACAATACAGACATCTGCCACCACATCGCTCTCCAGTGCGGGAAACAGTTCAGTTTCATTGGCCGTGGCGGCATACCAGCTTTGCGGATATGCGCCGGGCCGGTCATTCGCATGAAGCAGGTTCATAGGCATGGACGCACCTTCTCGGTCTAAAAACTCAAAATCAGGGGCTTTCGATCCGCTCAGACGTTCAGCAGCAGGTGCTCCCGTTCCCAGGGTGAAATCACCTGCAGGAATTCTTCGTATTCCGCGCGTTTCACGATGCCAAAAACGCGGGCAAATTCTGGTCCCAAAATTTCGTGCAGTTCATGTGCGTCTTCGAATAGGTCCAGCGCCTGGCCCATGACCTGCGGGATGTCGCCATCGCCCTCGTAAGCATCGCCCCGGAACTGCTTGCGGGCGCGCACTTCGTTTTTCATGCCCAGATAGCCACAGGCCAGGGACACGGCGATACCCAGATAGGGGTTGCAGTCCATACCCGCGATCCGGTTTTCGACCCGACGTGCTTCGGGATGGGACAGGGGCACGCGGATGCCGGTGGTGCGGTTATCGCGGGCCCATTCCAGATTGATTGGCGCGGCGTGGTCTTTGACATAGCGGCGATAGCTGTTCACGTAAGGTGCCATCACGGCCAGCCCCGCAGGCAGGTATTCCTGCAGCCCGCCGATGAAATGGAAAAACGCGTCTGTCTCACCGCCCTGCGGGCCGATAAAGATGTTCTGCCCGGTTTCGGTTTCTACCAGCGAATGGTGGATATGCATGGCGCTGCCGGGTTCGTCTTCGATCGGTTTGGCCATGAAGGTGGCAAAACAATTGTGGCGCAGAGCGGCTTCGCGGATCAGGCGTTTGAAATAGAAAACTTCATCGGCCAGTTTCACCGGGTCGCCATGACGCAGGTTGATCTCCAGCTGCCCTGCGCCGCCTTCCTGCGTTATGCCATCAATTTCGAACCCCTGCGCTTCGGCAAAGTCGTAGATATCGTCGATCACCGGGCCGAATTCGTCGACAGCGGTCATGGAATAGGCCTGCCGCGCCGCAGCTGGACGGCCGGAACGGCCCATCATCGGTTCGATCCCCTTGGCGGGGTCGAGGTTGCGGGCAACCAGGAAAAATTCCATCTCCGGAGCCACTACGGGGGTCAGGCCCATGTCTTCGAAATATCCCATCACGCGTTTCAAGACATTGCGCGGGCTATAGGGCACCGGCTGGCCGTCGCGGTCTTCGGCATCATGGATCACCTGCAGTGTCCAGTCCCCGGTCCAGGGCGCAGCGGTGGCGGTTTCCATGTCCGGTCTCAGGATCATATCCCGTTCGATGAACCCTTCTGCGCCTGCAGCTTCACCCCAGCCGCCGGTGATGGTCTGGTAAAAGATGCTGTCGGGCAGATGGAAATAGGCCTGCCGAGGAAATTTGCTGGCGGGCACGGCCTTGCCCCGCGCGATACCGGGCAGGTCGGGGATGATGCATTCCACCTCATCCAGACGGCGACCGTCCAAATAGGTCTGTGCCGCTTCGGGCAGGGTGTCGAGCCAATTGGTCATGCTTTTTGTCCTGCTTTGAAAAAGGCGGCAATGTCATTTGCGACCTTGCCGCTGTCGAGCGGCTGATCTTTTTCCGCAATCGCGGCGTCCAGCAGCGTGTCGGGCACTACGCCGCGCCCACGGGTTTCGGCAAGTTTTACGACAAAGTCCGCTTCAAATTCCGGATGCGGCTGGTAGGTCAGGATCCTGTTTCCATATGCCAGGATCGCATTTTTGCAAAACGGTGTGGCGCCCAACACGCGCGCGCCTGGCGGCAATTCGGTGACCTGGTCCTGATGCCAGGCGTTTACGGCCAGCGGACCTTCGGGCGTGTCGTATTCCACGCGCCCGACGGACCACCCGCCGTCGAACTTTTCCACCTTGCCCCCCAGCGCCTGTGCGATGATCTGGTGGCCAAAGCAGATCCCCACCATGGGACGCCCGCTGGCATGGATCGCCCGCACCAGTTCGTCCAGCGGGGGAATCCAGTCATGGTCCTCGTAGGCCCCGTGGCGAGACCCGGTGATCAGCCAAGCATCCGCGGCTTCGACCCCGGGCGGGAAGACACCGTCGACCACAGGAAAGTTGTGAAAGGTAAACCCGTGGCCGCCCAGAAGGCGTTCGAAAAACAGGTCATAATCGCCGGTTTCCGCGATCAACGCGTCCGGGGCGTGGCCGGTTTGCAATATTCCGATTTTCATGCAGCACCAGTGCAGGGACGTCTCTGGAAATAGCTGTGCAATTGGCCCGCCGCAAGGGGGGGCTCAACGGCAGGGCACCGGATATGTGATCTGAAAGGGCATGTCTGCATAGGTTTTGTCCGCTTCAAAGCAGGTCACACGGCCCGGCCCCTGAACCCAAAAGAGCATTGGATCATATGGTGTGTAGTAATTCCCGGTGCGCGCGCGGCGCACTTCGAAATGCAGATGCACCAGCATCGCCAGCGCGCCGGTGGCGCCCATCGTGCCCACCTGTTCGCCGCGCACAACGGTTTCGCCCTTGGAAGCGGTGCGGGTCTTTAGGTGCTTGTAGACGGTGCGTACTTTCTGCCCGTTTGTGTCGCGTCCATGTTCGACGATCACCGTATTGCCGTGGCCGGGTTCGTAGAAGGATGCCGAAACGCGGCCTGGCGCCGCGGCGATCACCGGCGTGCCAAGCTTGGCCCAGATGTCGATGCCTTCATGCGGTGTGTCATTCAACTCACCCGCGCGTCCGAACTGTTCCGAGATATAGGGGGCGTTGGGTGGCATCACAATTTCAATCGGATCGGTGGTCAGGTGGGTGTATTGATCATAGGTGCCGTAGATTTCGATCCCGTCACAGGCCGCCAGACCCAGCACCAACGCGACTATGCGCCAACCTTTGAACATGCATAATTCCCCGGATCTTTTGATGGAGGGGTTATACCATCAGGTAATCATTGGACCAGTACGAGGTTAACGTTTACGCGACACGATAAAGCGGCTGGGCGGTTTGGCCGGGTAGCAGCCGGTTTCGATGATGTCGAAGCCTTTGGCGATGATCATCTGTTCCAGCTCGGCGATTTTGAAGAACCGCACGAACGGGGCCTTGCCCACCATCTGCATGGCCCGAACCATCAGCGGGACGAAGAAGCTGGCTTCGCCGAGGCACGCGGTCTTGGAGATCAGGCAGCCGCCCGGTTTCAGCGCCGCATGTGCCATGTCGAGCGTGGCATCCATATCGTCCACCAGATGGAACAGGTTGAATGCCAGCACCGCATCGCGGCTACCATCGGAAAAGCGGGCATCATCGCTGGTTGCAGTCACCAGTTCCACATTGCTGGCGCCTTGATTTACGGCCTTTTCGCGACCAATTGCGATCATTTCGTCGGCGATGTCGGTGGCGGTGTATTGCGTCACCTGTGGGGCCAGGAGCAGGGCGGTGGTTGCGGTGCCGCAGCCCAGCTCCAGCACGCTGTCATCGGCATGGAGGTAGGAACCGGCGCGCTCCAGCGTTTGTTCGTAGGACGACATGTCCTTGACCGGGTTTGCGGCGTATCGACGGGCGATCTTGTTCCAGAATTGTGCGTCTGTTGTCATCGGGTCATCCTTTGTGCGCTGTCTGAGCCAAGACATAAGAGCCGCCTTGTTCAAAAGAAATTGCATGAATTTGCATGACGTATATACGGAAATGCATGAACTGGCAGGCCATTTCTTTTGATTGGAATCAGGTCCGCGCCTTTCTGGCGACGGTGGAGGAAGGTTCCCTGTCTGCCGCTGCGCGCGCCCTGCGCCAGACCCAGCCGACGCTGAGCCGTCAGGTTTCTGCGCTGGAGGAGGCGCTGGGCGTGGTCCTGTTCGAACGGGTGGGTAAGACGCTGGTGCTGACCCAGGCTGGGGTTGAGCTGGTCGATCACGTGCGGGACATGGCGAATGCGGCCAGCCGTATTTCCCTGTCGGCCACGGGCCAGTCGCAATCAGTGGAAGGCCGGGTGCGGATCACGGCCAGCGATGGCATGGCGGCCTATATCATGCCGGGCATCCTGCAGCGCCTGCGCAAATCCGCACCGGGGATTGCGGTCGATCTGATCGCGTCCAACTCTGTGCAGGACCTGATGCGGCGAGAGGCGGATATTGGCATCCGCCACGTGCGACCGGAACAGCCTGACCTGATCGCGCGGCTGGTCCGCACCAGCGCGGCACGGTTTGTGGCCTCCGATGCCTATTTCCGCACCCATGGTCGTCCCGAAAGCGTGGAGACCTTGGCCAAGGGCGTATTCGTGGGCTTTGACACCAGCGAAGCGATGCTGCCCTACATGCATCAAATGGGCATTCCGCTGACTGCGGACAATTTCCACTGGGTCACGAACAACGGTGTGGCGTATGTGGAAATGGTGCGGCGCGGGCTGGGGATCGGCGTACTGATGGATGAAATTGTCGATATGTTCCCCAACCTCGTGCCGGTGATACCCGAGCTGCCCGAAATGCCGATTGAAACCTGGCTCGCCACCCACAGGGAGCTGCATTCCAGCCGTAGCATACGTGTGGTGTTCGACCTGTTGGCCGACACGTTGAGTTGAGGCTTTCCAAAGGGACGCGGTCTGCTAGGTTGACCGCGATTTCTGAGGGAGAGCGAGAATGACATTCGATTTGTCGGGCAAGGTGGCTTTGGTCACGGGCGGAAACGGCGGTATCGGGCTGGGCATGGCCGAGGCAATGGCTCAGAACGGCGCGGATATCGCGGTCTGGGGCACGAACCCGGACAAAAACGCCGCTGCGACAGAACAGTTGGAGGCCCATGGGGTGAAGGCGAAATCCTACATCTGCAACGTGGCCGACCCGGCGGCGGTAAATGACGCCATGGGTGCAACGCTGGCCGATTTCGGGCGGGTCGATGGCTGTTTTGCGAATGCCGGGGTCAGCGGGCGTGGCGCGGCGTCCTTCCTGGATATCGATTTCGAAGAATGGCGCCGGGTGCTGTCGGTGAACCTCGATGGCGTCTACCACACTTATCAGGCTGCGCTGCGGCACATGGTGGAGCGGTCGCGCAACGGTGACGCCGGCGGACGTCTGGTGGCGGTCAGCTCGCTGGCCTCGGTCAGCGGGGCGGCGATGAGCGAACATTACGCCGCCTCCAAAGGCGCGCTGAACGCCATGACCTTTGCGCTGGCGGTGGAATTTGCGCGCTATGGCATCACAGCGAATGCTGTACTGCCGGGCTGGATCGAAACCGACATGACGGAAAATGCCATCAGCAATGAGAAATTCAGCGTCAATGTCGGCAAACGAATTCCCGCGCGTCGGTGGGGTCACCCGAACGATTTTGGAGGTGTCGCGGCCTATCTTCTAAGCGATGCGTCGAGCTATCACACGGGCCAGCTGCTGCAGATCGACGGCGGATATTGGCGGTTCTGAGCCTGTCATATCGGGAGCAGCCAATAGAAATCTTGGCCGCGGAAAGGGAGAGGATGACAGAAATCGTTTTGTGCCATGGCGCGTGGTCGTCGGTCTGGGCCTGGACCCGCATGCGTCCGCTGATGGCCGAGGCTGGTCACAGGTTTTGGGCCCCAACCTACACTGGTCTGGGCGCGCGGCTGCACCTGGCCAGTCCGGATGTGAACCTCGAAACTCACATTTCGGATGTGATGGGTGTGATCGAAACCGAAGAATTGCGCGATGTTGTCCTGCTTGGCCATTCCTATGGTGGCATGGTTGCTACCGGCGTGGCCGACCGGGCCCACGACCGCGTGCGGCAGGTCATCTATTTGGATGCTTTCGTGCCTGGCGACGGCCACTCCGTTTTCGACCTGCTGCCGCAGGACCACCGGTCGCGTATGTCGGCTGCGGTGGAGGCCGGGGATGGCTGGCGCATTCCGCCCAACCCATCCCCGCCCGACACAGCAGAAGCCGATCTGGACTGGATTGCGCGCCACCGGATGCCCATGCCCGTGGCCTGTTTCCAGCAGAAACTGACCCTGTCGGCAGAGCCGGCTTGTCCGCGCCATTACATCTATGCGCAGCGCAACATGCTCAGTGATCCGTTCCGGCCGTTTTACGAGCGCGCGCAATCTCACTCTGGCTGGACCGCGCAGGCGCTGGATGTCAGTCATTCGCCCAATATCACCGCGCCCGACACGCTGATGACGGCGCTCAGCACGGCCCTGAGCGCGTAAGCGTCAGCGGATCAGGTTGGGGCGTATGCGCAGCCGTTTGCGCCGTTCCTGCGGCAAATGCCGGTTCAGGTGCCGGTTGATGCGTCCAAAGATCCAGACAATGCAAAGCGTCAGGCAGATGAAATAAAACGCCAGGATCGGGTAGGGGATGAACGGGTTGAACGTTTTGTCCGCAAAATAGCTGGCGTAGTACAGCGCGTCGCCTTGTTGTTTCCATGTGGGAAAGCCCGAGAAAAACACCAGCGTGGTGGCGTGGAACAGGAATATGGCCTCGTTCGTATAAGCTGGCCAGCCCAGCCGCAGCATCGTGGGCCACATGATCCGCCGGAAACGCGGCCAACCGGTGAAGCCATAGGCATCGGCGGCCTCCACATCGCCGCGCGGAATGGCGCGCAGGGCGCCATAGAAGATTTCGCCCGAATAGGCTGCTGTGTTCAGGATCAGCACGATCAACGCGCCGGCCTGTGCGGAGGTGAGGAAGGTCGCGTAACCCAGTTGTTTGAGCTTGAGAAACAGGAAGTAGGCAAAGAAGAACTGGATGAATAGTGGGCTGCCACGAAACACGAAGATAAACCATTCCGACGCTTTGCGAGTGGGCTTGGATCGGCTGTTTTTGCCCACTGCCACGGTGCAGGCGATGAAGAACCCGACCAGCAGCGCCACCACACCGAAATAAATGTTCCAGACAAGGCCCGAGCCGATCAGCGTGAAGTGCTGGCAAATCGTGAAATCGGTTTTTGGAAGC
>JAEPNQ010000062.1 GCA_017643305.1 Marinibacterium sp.
CTGGATGCCTTCGAAAGCGATCTCGAACACGTGTTCCGGGGTGACCTGTCGGACCGGGCCGAAGCGTTGCAGGGTGTTTTTGCGGACCCATGCGGTGATCTTTCGAAATTCTTCATCCGTGAGGCCAGAGTAAGCTTTGGTAAACGGGACCAGGTCATTACCGGACCAGACGGCAAAGGTGAAATCGGTAAACAGGTTGGCGCGGCGGCCATGGCCTGCCTGGGCATAGATCAGCACGGCGTCTACGGTCAGCGGGTCGAGCTTCCATTTCCACCAGGAGCCGGTTTTGCGACCTGCATGATAGGGGCTGGCGGTCTGTTTCAGCATCAGTCCTTCGGCGCGGGTGTCGCGGGCGGCGGCGCGCTGGGCGGCGAGGTTGGGCCAGGTTTTGAAGGACAGTAGCGGAGACAAGCGCACGGGACAATCGGCGGGGGCGTCGCGCAAGAGGACCTCCAACGCGGCGCGGCGCTGGTTGTAGGGCTGCGGGCGGATGTCGATGCCGTCTTGTTCCAGCAGATCATAAGCCAGCAGGATCACCGGGGCCTCGGCCAGCAGTTTGCGCGGCACGGTCTTGCGCCCAATGCGTTTTTGCAGCGTGTTAAAGGGCAGGGGCGCGGTGCCGTCCCAGGCCACGAGTTCACCGTCAATTACGGTGCCATCGGGCAGGAAATCTGGTGCGCGGGCGAGTTCGGGAAAGCGGTCGGTCACCAGGTCCTCTCCCCGGGACCAGACAAAATGCTGGCCTGCCCGCAGGACCAGTTGGCCACGGATGCCATCCCATTTCCACTCTGCGTGCCAGTCTTGTGGTGGGCCGAGGTCGTCAGGGTCGCCGGGCAGCGCGTGGGCCAGATGGAACGGATAGGGGCGGGAGGCGTCGGCGGCGGGATTTTCCGCCTCGATCAGCTGGTGCCAGTTGGTGCTGTCGGGGGTCCAGTTGCCCATCAGACGGTGGACGAGGTCAGCCTCATCATGCCCGGTGGCACGGGCCAGGGCACGGGTCATCAGTTTCTGGCTGATACCGACGCGGAAGCCACCGGTGAGCAGTTTGTTGAACAAGAAGCGTTGTGGCGGGTCGAGCTGGGCCCATGCCGCCAACACCAGCGTTTTGCGTGCATCATCGTCCAGCGTGGCCGCCGATTGCAGGGTGGTAACCCAGTGGCTCAGGCCCATGTCGCTTACCGCGTCAGGAGGTGGCAGCATCAGCGCAATGGTTTCGGCTAGATCACCCACGATTGGGTAGCTTTCTTCGAAAAGCCAAAGGGGCAGGTCCGCCTGTTCTGCTGCCCATTCGCGCAGGCGGGCGGTGGTGATGGTGCGCCGGGGGCGTCGCCCGGAAAACAGCGCCACGGTCCAGAGCCTGTCCTGTGGCGGGGCCGAGGTAAAGTAGCTGGCCAGCGCTGCGACCTTGGCGTTGGTGCTGGTGGTCTGGTCGATGGTGGCAAAGAGCGCGGCGAAGTCTTTCATGCCGCGTTGTCCGTGTCCTCGGTATCGCCGGAAAATTCGGTTTCGAGGATGCCTGCGTTATAGCCCTGGTCGCGCAGCCAACGGGAGAAGACTTCGGTATAGCCATGGGTGGCCAGTACGCGGTCGGCGCCCGTGGCCGCGATAGCAGTGTTCAGCCCGTCCCAGTCAGCATGGTCCGAGATCACGAAGCCACGGTCATGGGCGCGGCGGCGGCGGATGCCGCGCAGCTGCATCCAGCCGCTTGCAAAGCCGGTAGAGGTCTTGCCGAACCGTTTGGTCCAGGCGCTGTCCAGCGCGCCGGGCGGGGCCAGCAGCAGAGCGCCGGGGTGGTCGGCGGCCTGTGTGTCCGGTGTGACGGGGATGGTGGGGGGTAGGGCGTAGCCGTTTGCGCGCAGGACGGCGGTGGTGGTTTCCACGGCGCCATGGGTCAGGATCGGGCCGAGGCCGGGGTCGAGCAGGGTCAGCAGCCGCTGCGCTTTGCCCAGGGAGTAAGCAGCGAGCACGGGGGTTTTGCCATCGGCCTGGCACTGTTGCCACCAGTTGTTCAGGTCATGCGCAACAGTGACTTGGTCGGGCCAGCGGAACACGGGCAGGCCAAAGGTGCATTCAGTGATGAAACCATGACAGTGGACGGGCTCGAACGCCTCGCTCAGCCCGTCGGGGGCGATTTTGTAGTCGCCGGAGACAACCCAGATTTCACCGGCCACCTCCACCCGGATCTGGGCAGAGCCGGGGACGTGGCCCGCGGGGTGGAAGGATACGGTGGCACCGCCGATTTGCACGGTCTGGCCATAAGGCAGAGTTTCGATGTGAATGTCGCCCAGTCGGTGTCGCAGGACCGGCGCTGTGCCCGGTGTGCACAGGTAAGACCGGTGGCCAGGCCGGGCGTGGTCGGCATGAGCATGTGTGATCAGAGCGCGGTCGGTCGGACGCCAGGGATCGATGTGAAACCGCCCGGCAGGGCAGTAAATGCCTTCAGTGGATTTGGTCAGGACCGGGGCGCGCGCCATGCCTTCAAGGTAGCGCGGCCGGGACGTGTGGCCAGAGGGCTCAGGCCGTTTGGGTAATGCTCGAGCGCGTTTCGGCGGTTTCGAAGAGGGTGATCATCTTGTCGAGGATCATGTTGCGAATATCCGGGGTTTCCATCAACACTTCGTGCTCGGCCCCTTCGACCACGTGCAATTCGCCACCGGGCCAGGCGGCCATACGATCATGAACGCGCTGGGTTTTTACGATTTTCTCTTCCGACCCTAGGAAAGTGACACAGGGCAAGTCTGGCGATGGACGCCGCGACAGGTGCAGCGATTCTGTCAGCGCTTCGCGCAGCCAGACCAGACTGGGACCGCCAAGCGCCATGTCCGGCATTGCTGTCAGTTGGTCCTGCATCAGGCGGTACATGTCGGGGTCAGTGGTCAGGACGTTGTCCTCATAGGGGTTGGTCTGCACGTAATTTTCGATCGTTGTGGTGGGCGGCAGCATCTGGCCCAGACCCAGCACCGGTGCGGCATAGGCCAGCGCCCAACTCACCGGGCGCAGAACGGCTGACATGTAGATGCCGAACATCGGCCCGGTGAAGACGCAAGACTTCACGTCGATCCCTTCCATCACCGCGCGCAGGACAATCGCCCCGCCCATGGAATGCCCAAGGATGTGCCACGGGCGCGGCAGGTCCAGCGCGATGGCTGCCTCGGTCACGGCGCGCAGATCGCGCTGGAAATCGGTGAACTTGTTAACATGGCCAATGCGGCGGTCGTTCAGCAGGCGGTCTGCCATGCCCTGACCGCGCCAGTCGATCACGATGGTCGCGTAGCCCGCCGCTTTAAGCATCTGGGTCACGTGGCCATATTTTTCGATGAATTCGGTGCGCCCGGGACACAGGATCAGCGTCCCGCGCGCATTTTCAGGAGCCCAGTAGGCCATGCGGATGCGCACCCCGTCATCGGCTTTCAGCCAATAGGCCGTGCCGCCGGACAGATCGGTGTAGAGCGGGGCGGCTTCCATTCGTGTCAGGCCAGAACCGACGCCAGCTTCATCGCTACTCCCATATCACCATCGACGGTCAGCTTGCCGGTCATGAAGGCGCTGGTCGGGTTCATGTCGCCGGTGAGGATGGCTTCGAAGGTTTGGGCGTCTGCTGACAGGGTCACGTCGGTGTTTTCGTCCGAGATACGCGCGCCGGTGCCATCCAGCACGATGGCGCCCAGATCAGTGATAGCAAATTTGGCCGAGCCATCAAAACCGCCGCTGGACAGTTTTGCATTCAGTTCGCTGGCTGCTTTTTCGAGAGTGTCGCTCATTTTCAGGTCCCTTGTCCTAGCTGACGCGCTCATGTCTGGAAACTGCGAGACGTCACGTTAATATAATACGTGTTATGAGCACGTTTAGATCTCTCTTCAAACATATCGCCACGGCAATCGCGTTGGCGATCATGTTTTGCGCACCGGTTTTGGCGCAAGAAGCAGACCTGCAGGACGAATCGGCTCTGCTGGAACGGCTGGCCGTGGCTGACCGGGATGAGGCGATTCACCTCGACCGGCAATTGCAAACGTTGTGGGCCAAGAGCGGGTCACCCTCGATGGACCTGCTGCTAAAACGGGGTCGGGATGCGTTGGAGGTGGACGATGTGCGCGCAGCGATAGAACACCTGACCGCCCTTACCGATCATGCGCCGGATTTCGCTGAAGGCTGGCACGCTCGGTCAGCTGCGTTTTTTGAGGCGGAGTTGTACGGCCCGGCAATGGCAGATCTGGAACGTGCGCTGTCTCTAAACCCAAACAACTACAACGCCATTTTTGGGCTGGGTGCCATGTTGGAAGTCTTTGGTGACAAGAAACGCGCGCATGCCGCCTATTCACGCGTTCTGGCTATACATCCCTATCACGAGCAAGTAACCAAGGCCGTGGAACGGCTGCAGCCATATGTTGAGGGTGAAGCGTTATGATCCGTTCCTTTTGAGGAGCAGATCTGGTGACCATGTCATCCCGGGTTGCGGCCGTCCTAGGGCCAACCAATACCGGCAAGACCCATTACGCGATAGAACGTATGCTGGGCCATCGCACGGGCATCATCGGCCTGCCTCTACGACTTTTGGCGCGGGAAGTTTATGACAAGATCGTAGCCTTGCGCGGGCCGTCCGTGGTGGCGTTGGTCACTGGCGAAGAACGTATCCTGCCGCCGCGTGCACAATACTGGGTCTGCACGGTAGAGGCGATGCCCGAAGGCATGGGCGCCGATTTTCTCGCCATAGATGAAATTCAGCTCTGCGCGGATCCGGAGCGGGGCCATGTGTTCACAGAACGGTTGCTGCACGCGCGCGGGCAGCACGAAACGCTGTTTCTAGGGTCTGACACCATGCGCGGGCCGATCCGTGCGCTGGTGCCCGAGGCGGAGTTTGTCCGCCGCGAACGCATGTCGCAGTTGGTTTACACTGGGCAAAAGAAAATTAGCCGCATGCCGCCGCGCAGCGCGATTGTCGGGTTCTCGGTGGATAATGTCTATGCGATTGCGGAGTTGCTTCGCCGTCAGAAGGGAGGTGCGGCTGTGGTGATGGGGGCACTGTCCCCGCGCACACGCAACGCACAGGTTGCGCTGTATCAGGAAGGCGAGGTGGATTACCTTGTCGCCACCGATGCGATCGGCATGGGGCTGAACCTCGACATCAACCACGTGGCGTTTTCGTCGCTGACCAAGTTCGATGGCCGCCGTATGCGTCCGTTGGCCCCGAACGAGCTGGCCCAGATCGCGGGCCGCGCGGGCCGGGGCATGTCGAACGGCACGTTTGGCGTGACCGGGGAGGCCCCGCCGCTGGATGACGGTGTGGCGCAGGCGATCATGGAGCATCGCTTTACCCCGCTGAAGAAACTGAACTGGCGCAATTCGGAGTTGCGCTTTGGGTCCGTCGATGCGTTGATCGCTGCGTTGGAGACCACGCCGAGCGGTGAGATGCTGGCCCGCGCGCGGGAGGCGGACGATCTGACAGCGCTCAAGGCCCTGTCGCAGGTGGCGGAGGTGGCCGCGCGGGCCAGTGATGGCGCGTCGGTGCGGTTGCTGTGGGATGTCTGCCGGATCCCGGATTTCCGGGGCATCAGCCATGCCGAACATGCCGGGTTGCTGGAGATTATCTATTCCCATCTGCATGAGAGTGGCACCATCCCAGAGGACTGGTTTGCGCGACAGATTCGACGCATTGACCGGACAGATGGTGATATTGACACGCTCAGTACACGTCTGGCGTATATCCGCACATGGACGTATGTGGCGCAGCGGCAGGGCTGGCTGGGTGACGAAAGTCATTGGCGCAGCGAGACACGCGCTGTAGAAGACAGGCTGTCGGATGCGTTGCACGCGCGTCTGACCCAGAGATTTGTGGACCGGCGCACATCTGTTTTGCTGCGCCGGCTCAAGCAGAAGGAGGCCCTTTTGGCCGAAGTGAACGATAAGGGTGAAGTGACCGTCGAGGGCGAATTTGTCGGGCGGCTGGAAGGTTTCCGTTTCCTGCTGGACCAGAGCGACCCGGGCGCTGATGCCAAGACGCTGAAATCCGCCTCGCTACAGGCGCTGGTGCCGCATTTCCATCTGCAGGCTGACCGGTTCTACAACGCGCCGGATACGGAGATTGATTTCACCGATCAGGGTGGCCTGATGTGGGGCGATCAGGCCGTGGGCAAACTGGTGGCCGGGCCGGAGGCGTTGAAGCCGAAGGTTGAGGTTTTTGTCGACGACGCTGCGGGCGATGATGTACGCCAGAAAGTGCAACGCCGGTTGCAGCATTTCATGGATCGCAAGGTCGCATCGCTGTTTGAACCGCTGATGAACCTGCAGCGGGATGAAACCCTGACCGGTCTGGCGCGCGGTTTTGCCTTCCGCATGGTCGAAACACTGGGCATCGTGGACCGCGCCGCCGTTTCGCAGGATGTGCGTGATCTGGACCAGGACGCGCGCGGCACCCTGCGCAAGCATGGCATCCGGTTTGGGCAATACACGATTTTCATGCCGCTGTTGCTGAAACCCGCGCCGACGCGGCTGCGTCTGCTGCTGTGGTCGCTGGCGGGAGGTCTGGATGAATTTCCCTCCACCCCGCCGCCGGGGCTGGTAACCGTGCCGGTCGATACCGGAGCGCCGCAGGGATATGCTACCATGGCCGGGTACCGCGACGCGGGCGAACGGGCGATCCGGATCGACATGCTGGAGCGCCTGGCCGATATGTTACGCTCGCAGAACAGCCGCGCGGGGTTCGAGGCCACGGCTGACATGTTGTCGATCACCGGCATGACGCTGGAACAGTTTGCTGATCTGATGCAGGGGCTGGGCTATCGCGCGGAAAAGGGTGAGCGGATCAAGGAACGGCCTGTGGCGGTTGAAGAGCCGGAGGTCGCGACAGGTGACGCGGCTGTGGCTCAGACGCCTGCGGATGAAGCCGCTGAGGCAGAAGCGACAGTGCCGGAATCGGCAGAGTCTGCTGCCGAAGCTCCAACGGAGCCGGAAGCCGTGGCACCTGCTATAGTTGAAGCCGAAGCCACTGCTAGCGATGCTGCGGAAGAAGCCGTGCCTGACGCAGCGGATGCGGAGCCGGAAACCGAAGTGTTCTTTACCTTCACCTGGGGCCGCACCGTACGGGACGAGCGCCAGACCCGCAAACGGGGTAAATCCCGCCCCCGCCGCGAGGGTGGGCAGGAAGCTGGGGGGCGTAAGCCCAAAGGTCAAAAGGGCAAAGGTGGCAAGCCGCCGCGCCGGAACGATGGTCCGAAGACTTACAAATCCAGCCCGCAGAAGAAAGACCGCATCGACCCCGACAATCCGTTTGCGGCTGCGCTGATGGGCCTGAAGGGCGCCAGCACAAAGGAATGAGCGATCCCTCCGCCAAGCTGCGTATCGACAAGTGGCTATGGTATGCGCGGTTTTTCAAAACCCGCAGCCTGGCCGCGCGGCAGGTGTCAGACGGCCATGTGCGGGTCAACAGCGAACGGGTGCAGAAACCGGCCCAGACGATCACGGCAGGCGATGTCCTGACCTTCCCGCAGGCGCGCGCGGTGCGTGTGGTTCAGGTGGTCGCGCTCGGCACACGACGTGGTCCGGCAGAGGAAGCCCGCACGCTGTACGAAGACCTGGCCCCGCCGGAGCCCCATGCCCCGGTGGAGCGGGTCGGGCCACGCCCGACCAAGAAAGACCGCCGCGAATATGACAAGCTGTCGGACCCAGGCTGACATGCCGTTCCCGCTTTGCCATAGTTCTGAACAAGTCCGCTTGAAAAGCAACCGGTACGGCAAAACGGTGTTCTGCGCGTCGTGCAGGTGTCGCACCCCCGGTCTTAATCGCAATCAGATGCTTGAATGCCGACGCGCGCTGAAATAGCAAGACGACTGAGCCGAGTTCCGGAGCAAACATGACCTATATCGTCAACGACAACTGCATCGCCTGCAAATACACCGACTGCGTCGAAGTCTGTCCGGTGGACTGTTTCTATGAAGGTGAGAACATGCTTGTGATTCACCCCGATGAATGCATCGACTGTGGGGTGTGCGAACCGGAATGCCCTGCAGACGCAATCCGGCCAGATACAGAGCCAGGTACGGAAAGCTGGGTGGAGTTCAATCGCAAATATTCGGAAATGTGGCCGGTCATCATAACCAAGCAAGACCCGCTGCCCGAGGCCGAAGAACGCGATGGCGAAACCGGCAAACTGGAGAAATATTTCTCCGAAGCGCCAGGCGAAGGTGGCTGAGCTGGACGTAGGTGTTCGGACAGCACTGACCTGACCTTTGGGAAACTGGCAAAGCCGCGGTTTTTGTGGTATCATGCTCTACAGCAATGCCGCCACAGAACGGCCCTGGCCCTAGAAATTTGCCACGTGGGACCAGTTAACTCGCGCAAAAAACAGTATTCGGGACGCGGTGCCGTGCCCCGGTGCTGACATTTTTGTCGCTGGGCCTGCCGGGATAAGAAGGGAAAACTGAATGACCAAGTCGAAAAAACTCGATTTCCGCCCTAACGAATTTGTCGTTTATCCGGCCCATGGCGTCGGCAAGATCGTTTCGATCGAGGAGCAGGAAGTGGCCGGCCTGATGCTGGAACTGTTCGTAATTTCCTTCGAGAAAGACAAGATGACCCTGCGCGTACCCACGAACAAGGCGACCGAAATCGGTATGCGGTCGCTCAGCTCGCCTGATGTTGTATCCAAGGCGATGACCACGCTTAAAGGCAAAGCCAAGGTCAAGCGCGCGATGTGGTCGCGCCGGGCGCAGGAATATGAACAGAAGATCAACTCTGGCGACCTGATTTCGATTGCCGAGGTGGTGCGCGACCTGCACCGGACAGATGACCAGCGCGAACAGAGCTATTCCGAACGCCAGCTGTATGAAGCGGCGCTGGAACGTCTGACCCGTGAAGTAGCCGCCGTGTCTGGCGGGGACGAGATTGCCGCCGCCCGCGAGGTGGATGAGGTGCTAACGTCACGCGCTGCGGCGGCCTGATTTCTGTATCAATTCTGAAAGGGGCCGCGCCGGTTTCGGCGTGGCCTTTTTCATGACAGGTGACGGCATGGCGGTTCGAAACGCCTTGCTGAAGGGGTTCTAAACGTTCTTGGATACTAGATTGCGAGAATCAGGAGCGTCAGCCCGGCCAGGATCTCGGTGATCTGTTGCGACGCCCCAAGGATATCGCCCGTCTGGCCGCCAATTTTGCGCCAGGCAATCCAGCTCAGCAGGCTTGCGCCCGCCAAAACGGCTATGGTCGCCGGCACAGCGCTCAGTCCGATCGAGACGAGTGTGATTATTAGGGATAGCCCGCCCGCGCTCCCCACCGCCCCGCGGGGCGGTGCACCGACCTTATGCGCCAGCCCGTCGCCGCGCGCATTGGGCAGCGTGGCCATAAGCGCCGGCATGGAGGCGCGTGACAGCACCGCGATTGCGACCACCGGACCAGCGCCCAGCTTCAGTAGTCCTGCCAGCACGGACCATCGTAGACCTGCTGATACGATCAGGGCCAGCACGCCATAGGTGCCAATATGGCTGTCTTTCATGATCTCCAGCCGTTGGTCCCGGGTCCAGCCGCCCCACAGCCCGTCAACCGTGTCGGCCAGCCCGTCTTCATGCATCGCGCCGGTGGTGATCATCTGTACCGCCAGAGCGATCAGCGCGGCGACTGTGACCGGCAGGCCGAGCGCCACCGCTCCCAGTCCTGCTAAGGCCCCCAGTGCGCCCACCATAAGCCCGGCCAGCGGCCAGGCCCACGCGCTGGTCGCCTGCCGGGCAAAGGCGCTGTCGGGCAGGCGCGGCATGGGCAGGCGGGTCAGCAGTGCCATTGCCAGTCCAATTTCTTCGAGCCGTACGCGCACCATGTCGGTTCCTGTCTACCTTTTGTCCATTAGAGGCTTGTGTCGGCCTGCCAGCCGGTTAAACACCGCGGCTAGACCCAATGCAATGAGGCGGCAGATGACCGGTTTTTCAAGCTTTGAAGATTTTCGTGTCCTGCTTGCTGCAGGCCTCGGTCCGGATACCGAGGCTGTCGATGGCGCTGAGGCGCGTAATGGTCAGCTGACCAAACCGCCGGGCGCGCTGGGCCGGTTGGAAGATATGGCGATCTGGTATGCAGGGTGGCGCGGAGATGCGCAGCCTCAGATCAGCGCGCCGCAGGTGATTGTGTTTGCGGGCAACCATGGTGTGACCGCGCGCGGTGTGTCGGCCTTTCCAGCAGAAGTGACCGTACAGATGGTCGCTAATTTCCAGGGAGGCGGCGCGGCGATCAACCAGCTGGCCAAACTGGCCGGGGCACGTATGGATGTGCACGCACTTGAGTTGGACCGCCCGACGCAGGATTTCACCCAAGGCCCTGCAATGGATGAGCCGGAGTGCGTGGTTGCCCTGAAAACGGGATGGGACGCGGTGGATCCACAGGCCGATCTGTTGGTGGTGGGCGAAATGGGCATCGGAAACACGACCTCCGCTGCGGCGATTGCCCATGCTCTCTTTGGCGGAGCGTCTGCGGATTGGACCGGGCGGGGCACCGGTGTGGATGATGCTGGGCTGACCTTGAAAACGGACGTTGTGGCCGAGGCGGTGGCGCTGCATGGCGGAGCTGGAGATGGGCTAGACACTTTGGCGCGTCTGGGCGGGCGGGAGCTGGCAGCCATGGCGGGCGCGATTGCTGCGGCCCGGGCGCATCGCATTCCGGTGATCCTCGACGGGTTCATTTGCTGCGCGGCGGCGGCCTGTCTGGACCGGACACAGGCTGGTGCGCTGGACCATTGCATTGCGGGCCATGAAAGCGCGGAGCAGGCGCACAAGGCCGTACTTGCGCAACTAGGTAAAACGCCTTTGCTGGCGTTGGGTCTGCGGCTGGGCGAAGGCTCCGGTGCGGCGCTGGCTATTCAGGTTTTGAAAGGTGCGATTGCCTGCCATAGCGGAATGGCAACCTTTGCCGAGGCGGGCGTGTCAGACGGCTAGTGGGCGGCATCGGCCTCAAGTGAGACAACACGGTTTTGGGATGCGCCGATTTTTTCGCGAAAAATCGGACTAGAAACTTTGAAAGTTTCCAGTTCCCGGCCGGTCAGTCCGACTGTTTGTTTTTGCGCAGCAGCTTTTCTATCTCATCCAGCCGGGACAACACCTCATCCCGGTAATTGTCCGTGCGTGCATCTGCTTCAACATGGTGGGCGTCCTGCATGGAGTTCACCACAAGTCCCACCACCAGGTTCACCACCACAAAGGTCGTGACCAGGATGAACGGCACAAAGAACATCCAGGCGTAGGGATACACCTCCATCACCGGGCGCACGATGCCCATGGACCAGCTTTCCAGCGTCATGATCTGAAACAGGCTGTAGAGCGATCTGCCCAGCGTGCCGAACCAGTCGGGGAAGGCCCCGGCAAAGAGCTTGGTTGCCATCACTGCGCCAATGTAGAACACCAACCCCATCAGCAAAAACACTGAACCCATGCCGGGCAGCGCGTTGATCAGCCCTTCGACTACTCGGCGCAGAGTGGGGGCGACGGAAACCACCCGCAACACCCGCAGGATGCGCAGCGCCCGCAGGACAGACAGGCCCTGGGCGGCCGGAACCAGCGCGACGGCGACGATGACAAAGTCAAAGATGTTCCACCCGTCTTTGGGAAAGTCGCGGCGCTGGGCAAAGATTTTCAACGCCAACTCCACTACAAAGATCGCGAGACAGATCTTGTCCAGCACATGCACCAGTCCACCGATGCGGTCCATCACCGGAGCAGAGGTTTCCACTCCGAGGATCACGGCGTTGAACAGGATCACGCACAGGATGAAGGATTTGAAATGGCGATGCTCAATCAGGTCGTTCAGGCGGGCGCGCAGGGACACGTGCAGATCCTCGGATGTTTTTGGTCGTCCTGCATATGGGCATGTCGTGGGCGGAGGTCCAGACATCTTACGGCCAGCCGCGCCTCTGTTGCGCTGGTCCGTGCGAATTTGTGCTGGATTCGGGGGTGTTCAGGCGCGATTGCCTGCGTCATGATCGGGGAGGGAGACAGACGGGAGGAACAACTATGACCCCAGAGGAGATTCTGGAGCAGCCAGGGCGCGCCCTCAGCGAGGCCCAGCGTGAGAAGTATTTTTCTGATGGGTTTGTCGCGGTTGAGGGTATCGTCCCCCCACAGATCCTGACGGAACTGCAGCAGGTCACGGTAGATTTTCAGGACCAGAGCCGAGAGGTTGTGGAGTCGGACAGCACATTTGACATCGGGCCTGGGCATTCGGCGGATCACCCGGTTCTGCGGCGCTTAAAATCACCGGATATCCGGCACCCGGTCTATTGGGCCTTTGCGAGCGGGTTGCTCGCCGATGTGGCGGCGGACCTCGTGGGACCGAATGTGGTGTTTCACCATTCCAAGCTGAACTTCAAATGGTATGACGAGTCCGACGCGGTGAAGTGGCATCAGGATATCCAGTTCTTTCCTCACACGAATTACAACGTGCTGACCATTGGCTGCTACCTGGCTGATACCACCATGACCAACGGGCCGCTCGCGGCGCTGCCCGGGTCGCATAACCGCGATCTCTATGACCAATACGATGAAGATGGGAACTGGATTGGCATGCTGTCGGACGAAGACGCGGCAGGGGTTGATATGAGGCAGGTGGAATACCTCACCGGGGCAGCGGGTACGCTGACCATCCATAATGCCCGGACGCTACATTATTCGCCATCCTCGCGCAGCGATGTGCCTCGGCCATTGCTGTTGAACTGTTTCACTTCAGCCGATGCCAAGCCGTATACGCCCCATCCCGACCCAACCGAAAACGCCTATCGGTTGGTGCGGGGCGAACCGGTGCGCTGGGCCCATCACGACCCGCGCCCTTGCCAGATCCCGCCGGATTGGTCGGGCGGGTACAGTTCCATCTATGCCGCGCAGACGCGGGAGGATCAGGCCGCGGCGATGTAATCGGGTTCAGGTAGTTTGTCCTACAGTTCTTCGATGAAGCGCAAGGTGACCTGCCCAGGGCCGCTGGGTTGCGATTTGGCATAGACGCTGATGAGTTGGGCGGGCCAAGTTTTCAGCCAGCCAAACACCACGGCTAGAATTAGCGACAAGGCCACCATGACTGGCGCGATTGTCGCCGCCCGCGTGCGCAGCATTCCGGTGATCCTGGACGGGTTCATTTGCACCGCCTCGGCCGCCTGTCTGAACTCGACACAGGCCAGCGCACTGGATCACTGTGTTGCCGGACATCAAAACGCTGAGCAGGCCCATGGAGCTCTGGTGGACGGTCTGAACAAACCCGCAATGCTGTCACTGGGCCTGCGTCAGGGCGAAGGATCCGGCGCGGCGCTGGCGATCCACATCTTCAAAGGTGCAATCGCCTGCCACAATGGCATGGGAACATCCGGGGTGTCTGACGGATGACACCCTGACCGATGACGCCTGGTTTGGACGCCTGGGGCGCACCGGTGTAACCTGCTGGAAAAGCGGTTTGCAAAGCAGGCGGCGCGACCATGCACACAGCTTTGGACGTTGTTGAATTTCTGAAGCCCAAGCCTTGCCCGGTGCCCTTGGTACGGATCGGTGGTGACAGGGACGGGGCCTATCTGGTGCCCGATGATTTGACAGGTGTCTCGGCGTGTTTCTCCCCCGGGGTTTCGAACCGCAAGGATTTTGAGGACGAGTTGCAGGACCGCTATGGCATCGGCTCTCATATGTGCGACTTTACCAGCGACGAAGACAAGTTTGCGACGCCTTTGCGCAGCGGCCAGAGCTTTCGCAAACTCTGGCTGGGGACTGAGACCGAGGGTGACACGATCACACTGCAAGACTGGGTATCCGAGCAGGCACCAGGCGACAGAGATCTGCTGCTCCAAATGGATATCGAGGGCGCAGAATATCCGACCTTGAGCACGGCCTTGGATGACGTGCTGCGCCGGTTTCGGGTCGTTCTGGTTGAACTGCATCGTCTAGTACGGCTGAACAAACCGCACCGGCTAGAACTGGCGCTGCCGTTTTTTGAGAAACTGTCGCGCCATTTTACCTGTGTTCACATTCATCCCAACAATGTGCGCGAACAGATACGTATTGGCAGAACGAACTATTGGGTGCCACGCATTCTGGAAGTGACGCTGTTGCGTAAGGACCGGTTTGACGCAGCGCAGGAGCTTATCCCGCCGCAATTACCACACCCTTTGGACATCCCGTTCAACGTTCGCTGGAAACAGCCACAGGCGATGGGCAAAGTCTGGCTGAGTTAGAGCGGTTTTTGGTCACTTTGACCCAGCCTTTCCAATTTCCGCGCCGAATTGGTGGAGATGCCGGGATCAGTTCCCGGCGCTTTCCATTTTGCGGTTGGCGATCACGTCTTCCAGCCAGCCCAGCTTCATCTCGGGAACCGAGCTGAGCAGCAGGTCGGTGTAATCGTCAAATGGCGGGGTCAGCACGTGGGATTTGGAGCCATAGCGCTGGACCTTGCCCTGATACATCACGGCGATGGAATCGGCTATGGCTTTGACCGTGGCCAGATCGTGAGTGATGAACAGATAGGCCACATCTTCGATCTTCTGGAGCTGCAGCAGCAGTTTCAGTATGCCGTCCGCAACCAGCGGGTCGAGGGCCGAGGTGACCTCATCACAGATGATCAGCTTGGGCTTGGCAGCCAGCGCACGGGCGATGCAGACGCGTTGTTTCTGACCGCCGGACAATTCCGCAGGGTAACGGTCGATGAATTCCGAGCCCATCTCGATTTCGTCCAGCAGTTCGATCACGCGCTTGCGTTTTTCAGCGCCCTTGAGGCCGAAATAGAACTCCAGCGGGCGGCCAATGATCGTGCCCACGGTCTGACGCGGGTTCATTGCGACGTCGGCCATCTGGTAGATCATCTGCAATTCGCGCAGGTCTTCCTTGGTGCGGTTGCCCAGATCCTTGCTGAGCATGCGCCCGGCGAAATTGATGGTACCGTCGCGGGGGGGCAGAAGGCCGGTGATGACCCGCGCCAGCGTGGATTTGCCGGATCCGGATTCGCCCACCACGGCCAGGGTCTGGCCCGGGTGCAGGTCCACGGTCACGTCGTGTAAAACATCGAATTTGGTACCCTTGTAGCGCGCGGTAATATTTTGCACGGTCAGCAGGGGTTCCGGCGTTGGCTGCTTTTCCTCATGTTCGATGGATCGGACCGATACCAGCGCTTGGGTGTATTCTTCCTGCGGGGCGTTTATGATCTGGTCGGTGGTGCCGTATTCCACCGTATTGCCGTGGCGCAGCACCATGATGTCGTCGCTGACCTGAGCCACCACGGCCAGGTCGTGGGTGATATAGAGCGCTGCAACACCCGTGTCTCGGATGGCTTCTTTGATGGCGGCCAGAACGTCGATCTGGGTGGTTACGTCCAGCGCTGTGGTGGGTTCGTCGAACACTACCAGGTCGGGTTCCGGACACAGCGCCAGCGCGGTCATGCAGCGTTGCAGCTGCCCACCCGACACCTGATGCGGATAGCGTTTGCCAATATTTTCCGGATCAGGCAGGCCCAGTTTGCGGAACAGGGTGACCGCACGTTCCTCGGCTTCTTTCTTGGAGAATTTGCCGTGGCCTATGGCGGCTTCGGTCACCTGCTCCATGATCTGTTTGGCCGGGTTAAAGGATGCTGCTGCCGATTGGCTGACATAGGTCACCTCTCCGCCACGCAGGGAGCGGATGTCGCCCTGAGCGCTGGCGAGGATATCGCGGTCGTTGACCCAGACTTCACCGCCGGTAAGCTCAACGCCGCCGCGGCCATAGGCCATGGTGGCGAGCCCGATGGTGGATTTGCCTGCACCGGATTCCCCGATCAAGCCCAGTACCTTACCTTTTTCCAGATCGCAATCGACGCCGTGCACGATCTTGATGTCATGTGGCTTTTCGCCAGGCGGATAAACCGTTGCGCCGATCTTGAGACCGCGAACTTTGAGGAGATTATCACTCATCCCCGGCCTCCTTTCAGCGATGTGGTTCGATTCAGCACCCAGTCCGCCACCAGGTTCACGCTGATCGCCAACGTGGAAATGGCGATGGCGGGGTAGAGCGCAGCACCGATACCATAGGTGATGCCTTCAGCGTTTTCTTTCACGATCCCGCCCCAGTCAGCCGCAGGCGGTTGCACCCCAAGCCCGAGGAAAGACAGGGTAGAGATAAAGAGCACCATGAAAATGAACCGCAGGCCCATTTCCGCGACCAGCGGGCTGAGCGCGTTGGGCAGGATTTCCCGGAAGATGATCCAACCGCGGCCTTCACCGCGCAGCTTGGCAGCCTCGACATAGTCCATCACATTGATGTCCACGGCGACAGCGCGTGCTAGACGGAATACGCGGGTGGCGTCGAGAAAGCCCATGATGACAATCAATACGCCAACGGTGATTGGCGTGACCGACAGGATCACCAGCGCCAGGATCAGTGACGGGATCGACATGATGAGATCGACAAATCGACTGAGCGCCTGATCGACCCAGTCACCGACCACGGCGGCAAAGAAACCTAGGATTGACCCGGTGGTAAAACTGATCAGCGTGGCTGCGGTTGCGATGAAGATCGTCGTGCGCCCGCCATAGATCATCCGGGACAGCAGATCGCGGCCCAGGTTGTCAGTGCCGAGCAGGAACTCGGACGAGGGCGGCAACCATATGTCATTGCTGACCACTTCGGCCATGCCATAAGGCGCGATGAGCGGCGCGAAGATGGCCATCAGGAAATAGAGGGCTGTGAAGAACAATCCAATCAGGGCGGCTGGGGGGATTCTCATGGTCTGCCTGCCTTACTTCGGATGCCGAAGACGCGGGTTTGCGAGGATCGACACAACATCCGCGATCAGGTTCAGCCCGATATAGACGGCGGCAAAGATCAGGCCGCAGGCCTGCACCACCGGGATGTCGCGTTTGGATACGTGGTCCACCAGATAGCCACCCATGCCGGGATAGACGAACACGACCTCCACCACGACCACACCGACGACGAGATAGGCGAGGTTCAGCATTACAACGTTCACCACGGGGGCGACGGAGTTGGGGAAGGCATGTCTCCAGATGATGGTGAACATGCGCAGGCCCTTCAATTCGGCCGTTTCGATATAGGCTGATTGCATCACGTTCAGGATCGCGGCGCGGGTCATCCGCATCATGTGGGCCAGCACCACCAGCGTCAGCACTGCAATAGGCAAGGCGACGGCGCTGAGCTTGGTCAGAAGGTCGGCGTCGGGGCGATAGCTGATTGCGGTAGGCGGGAACCAGCCCAGCTTCACACCGATAAAGAACATCAGGATATAGCCGATCAGGAACTCTGGCACGGAAATCGACGCCAGTGTGACCGCCGAGATAAGCTTGTCGGGCCAGCGTTCGCGGTAGCGCACAGCCAGCAGGCCGAGGAATATGGCCAGCGGCACGGCGATGATCGCCGCCCAGAAGGCCAGGAATAGCGTGTTGCCCAGCCGTTTGCCGATCGCCGTGGCGATGTCCTGGCCCGAGGTAAGCGCGGTGCCCAGATCACCCTGGAAAACACCGAACAACCAGTTGAAATAGCGGGCGACAGGCGGTTCATCCAAGCCCAGTTCAGCGCGCAGGTTTGCGAGCGCTTCGGGCGTAGCGGACTGGCCGAGAATGGATTGAGCTACGTCTCCAGGCAGGACGATGGTGCCCGCAAAGATAAGAATGGAGACGAGAAACAGCAAAAGAAGGCCCAGCGCGATACGCTGGGCCAGAAGTTTTACGATTGGGGACATACCCTTAGGCGACCCACATCTTCATCGGGGCGTAGCTGTTCATCAGAGCAAAGCCTGCCGCGCCGTCGACCCAACCGGCAACACGATCGGTGTGGGCGTCGATGAAGTCGTTGAACATCGGACAGATCAGTCCGCCCTGGTCGCGCAGGATCATGCCCATTTCGGCATACATGTCCGTCCGCTTGACATCGTCCAGCTCCGCTCGGGCCGAAACCAGCAGCTCGTCAAAGCGCGGTACGTTGAACCGGGTGTCGTTCCAGTCCGCCGACGACAGGTACGCGGTCGAGAACATCTGGTCCTGCGTCGGGCGTCCACCCCAGTAGCTGGTGCAGAATGGCTTGGAATTCCAGACCTCGGACCAGTAGCCATCATTGGGCTCACGCTTGATTTCCATCGGGATACCAGCGGCTTGCAGCGACTGCTGGAACAGCGCGGCGGCGTCCGGTGCGCCGGGGAAGGAGTTTTCCGAGGTGCGAAGCAAGATCGGCTGGTCGTAGCCCGACTTCTTCCAGTGGAACGCAGCCTTGTCCGGATCGTATTCACGCTGTTCGAACTCGGTGAAATACGGATAGGCCGAGCTGATCGGGGTATCGTTGCCAACCGAGCCGTAGCCGGACAGGATCTTGTCGACCATCTCCTGACGGTTCATGCCCCATTTCAGGGCCATCATAACGTCCTGGTTGTTGAACGGCGCGGTGTTCACATGTGCTATGAACACATAGTGGCCCGGGCCTGCAGTGGTGCTGACCGTGATGTTCGGCGCGCGGTTCACCAAGCCGGCGGTGCGCGGCGGTACGCGGTCGATGATGTCGACCTGGCCGGACTGCAGCGCAGCCACACGGGCGGTGTTGTCGTTGATGACGATGACCTCGATCACGTCTGCATTGCCCAGATCGCCCCAGTAGTTCGGGTTTTTCTCAGCAATGAATCGCACGCCCATATCCACTTCTTTCAGGATATAGGGACCTGTGCCGATAGCAGCGGTCGGGTCTTCCATGCCGCCACCCGGCTGGATCAGCAGGTGGTAGTCGGCCATCAGATAGGGAAGGTCGGCGTTCGGGCCATCCAGTTCCACCACAACCGTGTCACCATCGGTGGTCACGTTCTTGACCGAGCGCATGATGCCCAGCGCGCCGGACTTGGCGTCTTCGTTGGAATGGCGCTGCAGCGACTTGGCCGCGTCTTCGGCGGTCACGGACTGACCGTTGGAAAAGGTGATGCCATTGCGGATCTTGAACCGCCAGACCGATGCGTCGGCAGAGCCTTCAAAGCTCTCGGCAACCTTGCCTTCAACACCACCGCCGTCTTTCAGTTCGACCAGGGGCTCACCCCAGAGGCGGCCGACCAGCAGCGGCACCTGGTTTGCGGCCAGCGCCGGATCGAGGCTGTCGGTGGTGGACCCGCCCTGCACACCGATGCGAATGGTGCCGCCTTTCTTGGGGCCGTCCGCCAGCACGCGCTGGGACAGCATCAGGTTGGCTGCGGTTGCAGTCAGACCCAGCGCAGCGGCGCGGCCGACGAACTCGCGGCGGGTGATCAGACCCGCAGAAGCGCGGCCTGCCAGATATCTCAGATGATCGTTCATTTCGGTCTCCCGGTTTTGTGTGTGTCCCGTCTTAATGCGGGCCTTTTTTACGATACTGTAACGATTGCGCATTTTCCCGCTTCGGGCAAGTCCGAAGGCGGCCAGATGCGCGCGTTTTATAGATGATCCCGCGGCAACTTTTCAGCGATGTCGCGTTCGTAGACCAGTTGGTCGTTGTCAAAAGCCTCGATCCGTGCGGTCAGATGGAAGTGCGTTTTGTCCGACCACATCTCGCAGCGCGTTTCGGTCCGAAGGTGCCAATCGTCCCGCGCCAATTCATCGGTCCAGCGGCATTCCCCGCGCGCCGACAGTGGATCATCGGGGTGAATCATCCACTTTTCGCGGGCGATGCTACCGTTGATCAGCCCATGATCGCAGTCACGGTCCATGCCGAAATCATCTTCGATTACCAGGCTGACGATGCCGCTGTTCTGGTCGGTTTCCTGACGGCGCACATGGGCAGGTTCGCGCAGTGTTTCGGTTTGCCAGGGGGTTTCGGTGGCAGGTGGCGGGAAGGTCCATTCATTGCCCGTGGCGGTGGCGCGCACCGGCATGTCTAGCTTGCCCGACGTCAGGGTCAGCGTGCCGGATTCGGGTGACGGCCAGACCAGCGGCCAGTAGGCCGACGAGATGGCAACGCGTAATCGGTGACCCGCTGGAACCCTGTAAGCGATATGGTCCAGTTGCAGGCTGACGCCCGTTTCAGCGCCGGGGGTCAGTGGTGCGGGCTCTACCGGGCCGTCCCGGTGGCTGAGATTCAGCACGCCATAGGTGATCCGGGTAGAGGCGCCATCAGGGTGTACATGGTTCAATCGAACGGCAATCTGAGCTTGCGGGGTGTTTGACCGCAGGCGCAGGGTGATCAATGGCGCTCCGACAATATCGGTATCGGCGTCCACCGGCACGCTGTCGAAACAAACGCTCATCGCGTCATCGCGGCGTTGGTCGCCTGGCAGCTCGGGCCCCAGCCAGATGGCACAATATTCGCCCGCATCCGCGCCGCAATCCTGCGGGGAAGCGACCTTGGCATCGAGGTCGCCGGGGGCCTCTGCCAGCCCTGTATCCGTCATGTGCAAAATGCGCCTGGGCAGGTCCGCACCCGCGCCGTCAGCTTCCGCAACCCAGCGGCCCGGGCGTTCGACGTACCATGTTGCGGGGCGTACCCCGTCCATCAGGTAGGCGCGGTAATCGGGGTCGGTTTCAACACCGGTGTCGATGTTTTTCAGCCACCTATCCCACCAGCGCAGCGCCTCCTGAAGAAACCCGATGCGCGGTTCGGGTACGGCGAAATGCGGGTATTTGTGCACCCACGGTCCGACAATCCCCTTTGCATCGGGTAGGTTTTCCACCAGCGTCGGCACGGTGTTTTTGTAGGCATCGCCCCAGCCGCCCACGGCCAGCACCTTGGCCTTTATGGCCGAATAATCTTCGCAGACAGACCCATGCCGCCAATAGTCATCGCGACGCTGGTGACGCAGCCAGGTCGCGGGCAAGAAAGGTTCGTTTTCCAGTCGCTCCATCCACATCTCGCGCCATTTGTCACCCACCAGCGCCGGGTCTGGCGCGCGGGAAGAATAGGACCACATGGTTGCGCCCCAGCCGAGGTTTTCGTTCAACAGGCAGCCGCCCTTATAATGGATGTCGTCGGCAAACCGATCCGCCGTGGAACACAGCGTTATAACCGCCTTGAGCGGCTCGGGTTGCAGTGCAGCCACCTGAAGGCCGTTGAACCCGCCCCAGCTGATACCCATCATGCCGACCGTGCCGCTGCACCAATCCTGCGCGCCGAGCCAGTTGATCACCTCCACCGCGTCGTCCAGTTCCTGCTGGGTGTATTCGTCTGTCATCAGCCCTTCGCTGTCGCCATTGCCGCGCATGTCGACGCGGATGCAGGCATAGCCGCGCTTTGCGAAATAGGGATGGGTTAGCGCATCGCGCGCGGTGGTACCGTCGCGCTTGCGATAGGGCAGGTATTCAAGGATGGCCGGCACGGGCCGGTCACCCGCATCCACGGGTCGCCAGACCCGGGCCGACAGGCGGCAGCCGTCGGAAAGCGTGATGCCCATATCTGGCAGTTCTTCGATGTCGCGGAGGGTGTTCTGGCCATCAGTCATGGCAGCACTGTTCTGCGCGGTCTGATGGGTGTCAAGCGCGGGGACGCGACACTGAGGGCCGAAAGCGACATGCGGGCCGTACACCTCTGTTCAAACCTTCAGCGCCACCAGCAGGTCCATCACGTTGGTTCCGGTCGGTCCGGTGGTCAGCAGCGCGCCGTGTTGCTCCAGCCAGGTGCCGCTGTCGGCGCGGTCCAGTGCGTCCTGTGCGCCGAGGCCCCATGTGGTGCCGTCGATAATCCCGCCTGCGTCACCTGTTGGCCCGTCTGATCCGTCGGTGCCGCCAACGACAACGGCAAGGTTGGGAATGCCTTCAATCTCCCGCCCAAGAGCAAGGGCCAGCGCCTGGTTGCGGCCGCCGCGACCGGGGCTGTCCGGTAGCACCACGGTCGGTTCCCCACCAAGGATCATCGCGCCGGTCGGCATGTCGCGCAACCGCTGGCCAATATCGCGGGCCAGGTCGTTCAGGTCGGCATGTAAGGCTTCTTCGCTCGCCAGAACGAAATACGCGGCTTCGTTTGCCGCGATCCCGGCGGCGGCGCGGGCATGGGCGTTGCTGGCCACAATCTCAGCGCTGTATTCGAACCGGCGTTCGGGCAGCGCCGCGCCGATGCCGGAGCCGATGACTTTGATGTCGTCCTGCGGGACGTCAGAAATGGCCAGCACCCGCACCTTGCCGCTGATGCGGTTATCCAGCAGGCGGCCGCCTTTGATGCGGCTCAGCTTTCGACGTTTGCGGTTCATGGCCGTGATGTCGAGCCCTTGCGCCAGCATCTCTTGGTTCAGCGTGATCACATCCTCCAGCGTCCGGCCAGGCACCGGGTCTTCGGCCAGGGCGGAGGCGCCGCCGGAGACCAGCAGAAGCAGTTCGTCATCTTCGTGCAGCGCCATCACTGCTTCGCGCAGCGCGCGCCCACCCAGCAAGCTGCGGGCATCGGGCACAGGGTGAGAGGCTTCGATCAGCTCCACCGTTTCGGGCAGGTCGTCGCCATGGCCGTCCTTGGTCACCACCAGCGCGGGCACGTCTCCACACATTTCCACCGCCGCGTGGGTCATGGCGCTGGCGGCTTTGCCAACGGCAAGGATGCGATCTGGCGCACAGGGCGTGTCCTGCAGCGCGGATTTCGTTGCGTTGTAACCATCCACCGCCGCCACACCGGCGGACCAGAAGGACAAGGCCTGTTGCTGCAGTGGCGTCATGGTTCAGGCCTCCATCCAAATGGTGACCGGGCCGTCATTGACCAGCGCGACGGCCATGTCAGCCCCAAAGCGTCCGGTTGCAACGGTTACGCCCTGCGTCGCCATCTGCGTAGCGAAATATTCGTACAGCCGCTCGCCTTCTTCCGGTGGGGCGGCTGTGGAAAAGCCGGGGCGGTTGCCGCGTGACGTGTCAGCGGCCAGGGTAAACTGGCTGACCACCAAAGCGGCGCCGCCTGCATCCAGAAGCGACCGGTTCATGCGGCCATCGTCGTCGCGGAAAATGCGCATCTTGGCGATCTTGGCGGCCAGCTTGTCAGCCTGCGCCTCGCCATCGCCCTGCATCGCGCAGATCAGGATCAGAACGCCCCCGCCGATTTTCCCGATCACCTCGCCATCGACAGAAACGCTGGCTTTGGACACCCGTTGTACAAGCGCGCGCATCTCAGCCGCGCCAGTCGACGATGTCGGCCACGTCTGCCCGTTCCGTACGGAACCCATTGGCAGGGTGGTCGGCATCACCGTAGCCAAAGGAGATGGCACAAAGCACCATCCGGTCGTCGCCGATGCCGAAATGGCGGTGGATCAGCGGTGCGTAGTTGGCCACGGCGGCTTGCGGGATCGTATCCACGCCATAGGCCTGCGCGGCAAGGCAAAAGGCGGTGACAAAGCCACCGCAATCCAGCGCGCCATAGGGGCCCAGCTCCACTGGGCTGGAGACCATGACCATGTGCGGCGCGCCAAAAAGTTCGAAGTTCTTCATCGTCTGCGCGGCGGATCCAGCGCGGTCGCCCTTCTGAACGCCCACCGATTCATAAAGCTGCCAACCACAGGTGCGCCGCCGATCCTGATAGACACCGGAATAGCCTGAGGGGAACGGCAGGTCCGGGGCGGGTGTGCCGATGGCGACTTCTTCCAGCAGCGCCTTGCGGAAGGCTTCGGTTTCGTCGCCGCTGGTGATGACCAATTGCCAGGGCTGCGCGTTGCACCAGCTGGGGCTGCGCCCGGCGGTGGCTACGATGCCCTGGATCACGTCTCGCGGCACCAGGTCCGGCTGGAAGGCGCGACAGGAATAGCGCTGGGCGAACAGGGCATCGAGATCGGCGGGGGCAACGTTCATGTAAGGCTCCGGTTTTTCAGGTCGGCGCAAGATGGCCGGGCCGGGCGGGCAGGGCAAGGGGCTTGAGCCATATCAAAGACATTTAGGGCCTGTCGCAACACATTTGGCCCGACTTAACGATAGGAGGAACGTTATTGTGGAAAAGACCGAACATTCCGCAATCTGGCCTTCGTTATATGATCTGGTTCGGGCCCTGACCTGGCGCGTGGCCGACTGGCTAAGCCCCTCAACCGAGGCATCAGGCTGCGGGGGGTCCTATACGATCAACATGGAACTTCCCGGTGTCGGCGAAGATAACCTAGACCTTACGATATAGGACGGCGTTGTCACCTTGCGGGGGGAGAAAAAGACCGAAGACACCCGCAAGGGCGACACTTGGTATTTCTCCGAACGCCAGTACGGGGTGTTCCGCCGGTCGTTCCGGATGCCTAAGGATGCCGATGGCTCCAAGGTAGATGCCCATATGAAGGATGGGGTGTTGCAGATCACCATCTCCAAGCTCGCGGCCAAAGAAACCGGCAGTGTGCGCAAGGTGGAAATCCGCAAATCCTGACCGGGGCTAGTTGGCCTGCCCGTCCAGAAACGCCTGCACGCCGGAGAGCAGCAGGTCATTATGGGTGGGCAGCGACAGGCTGAACCGCATATAGGGTTCCAGCCCGGCCTCCCGTGTGCGGTTCACGATGATGCCGCAGGTGTCAAAGAGATGTTCAACCAGCGCTTCGGTCCGGTCCGCCTCATCGGTGGAGACCAACAGGAAATTTGACGAACTGGTCAGCACCTCCAGCCCGTGGTCCCGCAGCGCGGCAGCGACCCTGTCGCGTTCCGACAGGATTTCAGCAACCCGGTCACGGATGATGGTGATGTCCTCAAGTGCTGCGACCGCACAGGCCTGCGCCAAGGCATTGACGCTGCCCATGCCGCGCGCAGCGTAGAGGCCGGGCATCATCCATTCTGGCGCATCGGCCCAGCCAACGCGGGTACCAGCCAGCCCGAAGGCCTTGGAAAACGTGCGCGTGACCACAACGTTTTCGGCGTTGGCGGCGATCTGATGCACTGCGGCGCAGTAGTTTTCACCGGCAAATTCGCCATAGGCAAGGTCCAGCACCAGCACCACCTGTTCCGGCATATCGAGTAACAGCCGCGCCAGATCAGCCGGGGGCAGCATCGTGCCGGTGGGATTGTTGGGGTTGGCAAGGAACACCAGCCGCGTGCCCGGAGTGATGGTTTGGAGC
>JAEPNQ010000039.1 GCA_017643305.1 Marinibacterium sp.
TGGCCTGTCCGTTGCCCGCGCGGGTATCCGCAAAATCGTGATCGTGAATTCCCACGGTGGGAATGCGGACATAAACTCCATTCTAGCGCGCGAACTGCGGGTGCAGGCGAACATGCTGGCGGTGAAATGTTCCTGGGGCAGCTTCGGTTTGCCGGAAGGCCTGGTTGGTGCGCAGGAATGGGATATGGGTCTGCATGGCGGTGATGTGGAAACCTCTCTTATGCTGGCCATCGCACCGAATACGGTAAACATGGCGCAGGCGCCGAACGCGCTGGCATCGGATTGGTTTACGCCAGTGCCGCCCGTGGGTACGGTCAGCTATGGCTGGATTGCCTCTGATCTGCATGATGCTGGCGTGGCGGGGGATGCAACGCAGGCGACTGCGGACAAAGGCCGGGCGATTATCACCCATCAGGCGCGCGGATTTATCGACATGTTGCGCAAGGTCGAAGAGATGGCTGTGCCGTCCAGGTCATAGGTGTGTTGCGTTTTGCGGCCGACGCAATTGACGCAGAGGCTTGTCGGTAAGAGCGTTCCTCCACAGGATGCCGTCATGAGCCCAATTTTGAAAATCACCCCGTTCGAAGAGTTAACTATCGGCATGTAGGTCGAGATGCGTCGTCTGTGCAGGCAGGACGATATGTTCGTGTTCGCTCATAGCGTGGGAAATCTGGGTCGACCACGAGGAGGGCACCCGCATCGTGAGCGGAGAAGCGGAGGCGCCGGCTCCGGTTGTCCCGATTGAATTCGGCGCTGCAGAGATGCCCGGACTAACCGTGCAGCGGCACGTGCATTTTGACCGGCTGTTGAAACAGACCGCACCGTTGCCCGCCCTGAAAACCGCAGTGATCGCGCCGGAGGAAGCCGAAGCGCTGGGCGGGGCGTTGCTGGCCGCGGAACACACTTTGATTGATCCGATCCTGATTGGCGACGCCGCCCTGATCCGCGAAGCGGCGGACGAGATCGGCAAGGATGTCTCGTGCTATCCAATCATTGATGTTCCGGGTCATAGGGCGGCCATAGCGTATGTGGTCTTTATGATACGTTCCGGTGAGGCGGCCGCGGTGATGAAAGGTCATCTGCACACCAGCACGCTGCTGAGCGAGGTGGTCAGACGGGATTGCGGATTGCGGGGTAGGCGGCTCATAAGCCACGTTTTCGTCATGGATGTGCCCGGGCTGGAGTATTTGTTGCTGGTTACGGACGCCGCATTCCACTACGGCCATTCGTTCGTAAACGACACTTTCGCCATCCCGCGCCGGTTCTATGACGAAGGCGTGCGCCGTTATGGGTTTCGTGGGCTCAGCTACGATTACCCAACCGGGCGCTTGCGCGAAGACTGGCCGCATCTGGCGGCTGGGCGGGTGGTGATCGCGCACCGTGGCAACGGGGCCAGCATGTGTGCGGTCCGCAATGGACGCAGCGTGGCCTCCACCATGGGCTTCACCGCGCTGGACGGTTTGCCGATGGGTACCCGATCCGGTTAACTGGACCCCGGCGTGCTGCCGCACCTGTTGGACAAAGGCATGTCGCCGTCGGAACTGACTGGCATGCTCTATCGCGACAGCGGTTTGCTGGGGTTGTCCAGGATCAGCCATGACATGCGTACGCTGTTGAACAGCGATACTGACAATGGTCAGCAGGCGATTGATTATTATGTGTTCCGCATCCGCCGCGAACTGGGCGGGCTGGCTGCCGTGTTAGGCGGGCTGGACGGGTTGGTTTTTGCTGGGGGCGTCGGGGAAAACAGTGCAGAAATTCGTGCGCGTGTTTTGGACGGGATGGAATTTCTGGGTCTCGGTGTGAACGAGGCCGCCAATGCTGCCAACGAAACACGCATCGGTGCTGGGCGTACGCCGGTTCTGGTAATCCAGACGGATGAGGAACGCGTGATCGCGCGGGCCGTTGTACAACGGTTGGGTGCTGGCGGTGCGACCACTTAGCCGAAACGATATAAGCCAAAGCTATATAAATTATTGATTTTCATGATATTCTGCATCCAACCATCTGCGCTTTGCAGACTTCACCTACCCGGCCCGTATCGTTTGGAAAGGGAGCCACCATGTTCCAAAAAATCACCGCAGCTCTCGTAGGTCTGACGTACACCACCGCTCTGGCCCATGAGCTGTCGCAGGCATCGAATGAATGGTTTGCCTCGGGCCAGGCTGCATTGCAGGCCGCACTGGCCAAGCAGGTTAACACCAACACCGCCAGGAATATGATCATCCTGATCTCCGACGGGAACGGCGTAGGCACGAACTATGCCTCGCGTCTCTGGGCCGGTCAGCAGGCGGGTGGCTATGGTGAGGACCATGTTCAGGCGCATGAAGCGTTCCCGAACCTCGCGCTGGTCAAGACCTACAACACCAACGCCCAGACCCCCGACTCGGCAGGCACCGGGACGGCGATGATGTCGGGCATTAAGACCAAGGCGGGCATCGTCGGCATGAATGCCAATGTAAACCGTGGGGACTGCGCAACCATCGCAGGTAACACCGTGGCGACGATGAATGAGATTATGGCCGCTGCGGGCAAGGCGACCGGTGTCGTGTCTACGGCGCGGATCACTCATGCTACGCCTGCGTCCGCCTATTCGCACTCCGTAGATCGGAACTTCGAAGCGCGCGTTCCCAAAGGCTGCACCCAGCAGGCCGATATTGCGACCCAGCTGATCGAAGCAATGAAGGCCGGAACGATTGCTGTGGCCATGGGTGGTGGGCGCCGGAATTTTCTAGGCAAGGATCTGACAGACGAAGAGGGCAAATCAGGCCGTCGGGCCGAAGGTGAAAACCTGATCGCAGCTGCACAGGCCAACGGCATCGCCTATGTATGGGACCAGGCCACGTTCGAGGCGCTGCCTTTGGATGGCACCCCGGTTTTGGGGCTGTTTGAAGCCAGTCACATGAAGTACGAAGCCGACCGCAGTGATGAACCGTCACTGGCCGAAATGACCGCCGCAGCCATCAAGATGCTGCAGGGCAATTATGCTGGATTCTTCCTGCAGGTCGAAGCAGGACGCGTTGATCATGCGAACCACGGCGGCAACCTTGCACGCGTGGTGCGGGACCAGAAGGCCTTTGCCGATGCGGTTGCAATGGCGGATGCACTGACAGACGATGCCGACACGTTGATTGTTGTCACCGCTGATCATGAACATGCAATAGCCTTCAACGGCTATTGCGGGCGTGGGTCGGACATTCTGGGGCTGTGCATGGGTATCAACAGCGCGGGTGTGGAACACACCGGCAAACCGGTCACTGCCAGCGATGATAAACCCTACACCGTCGCGGGCTACCTGAATGGTGCGGGCAGTGTTCTGCGTGAAGACATGAACTGGGCCGGTGTCCGTCCGCCGTTAACGCAGGAAGAAGCGACTGACCTGGATTACGTTCAGCAGGCTTTGATCCCGCGCTCCTCGGAAACCCATTCTGGTGAAGACGTTGCCATTTACGCCAAAGGCCCCTGGGCGCATTTGTTTGATGGCACGATTGAGCAGAATGTGATCTTCCACGTCATGCTTCATGCAGCGACTGCCAACTGATACCAATTATGAAACACTGGCAGGCCCGCATCGGGCCAGCCCCTGCACAAGAGCCGTCCACCGTGCCGCACCTTGACCGACGAAATGCCCTGAATTTGACGGCCGCTGCACTGGTGGCCCCGTCTTTGTCCTTGGCGGATGGCCCCATCCGGCTTCGGGATCTTTATGATCGCAACGGCGGGTTTTCCCCACTTGCCAGAGACCATAAAGGACAGCGGGTGGAGATTGCCGGCTACATGGCTCCACCCCTAAAGGCCAACGCCTGGTTTTTCGTACTGACGAAAATGCCGATGGCGGTATGCCCTTTCTGCGAAACTGAAGCTGAATGGCCCGAAGACATACTGGCCGTTTATACCAAGCGGCAGGTGAAGCCGGTACCGTTCAACGTGAAGATCAAGACACGGGGTATTCTCGCGTTTGGTGCGCTTCGCGATCCGGAAACTGGGTTTCTCAGCCTGATCCGACTGGTGGATGCCACTTATGGCTAGCGCGGATACTGCCCGGCTGGCGCTGCGGAACCTCCGCGTTGGGCGCCCGGATGGCACATTTATCCTTGATATCGCTGGTCTAAAGGCCGAGCCGGGTCAATGCATTGGCGTTCGCGGTCCGTCCGGTGCGGGCAAGTCGATGTTGTTAATGGCGATGGCCGGTCTGCTGGAGGGTGCGGCGGGGGATTTGCGCTGGGGTCAGACGGACTTGCTGACACGAAACAGTGGCGCGCGGGCGGCCTTTCGCCAGACCCATGTCGGCATGATCTTTCAGGACTTTCTGCTGTTTGATGAACTGAGTGCACTGGCCAACGCCTCCGTGTCTTTAGGGTTTGTTAAGGTTGGCGATCGCGCCGCGATCAAGGCTCGTGCGGCGAATTGGCTGCGGCAGCTTGGGTTGCAGGATCTTGATCGGCCGGTGGCCTCTTTCTCGGGCGGGGAACGGCAAAGGGTGGCCGTGGCCCGTGCGCTGGCAAATGATCCCGCGATATTGCTGGCTGATGAACCCACCGCCGCGCTGGATTGGTACACAGCGGATCGATTGTCCACTGATCTGATCCAAGCGGCGCGGTCTGGTAACAAGACGCTGATCGCCGCAAGTCATGATACGTCGTTTCTGGACCGCATGGACCGGATCATAACGCTGGATCACGGACGAATGGTGGAGGGGGCGGCGTGATGTCTGGCTGGTCCGATCTGTCCGCAACGTGGCAGGACGCGTTGATCTGCCTGGCCCTGCTGGGACCGGGCGCGGTCGCAGGTTCGGTCGTCTTGCGGGGCTTTGCACCCTGGGCGTTGGTTGCGGCTTTTCTGCGTCGTTTCGTCTGGACCAACCTGCTGTTTGTCATCTTGATCGCGGCCTCGGTCGCGCTGGGCATCGGGCTTGTGGCACAAGAACGCGCGCTGCGCATGGGCGGGGCGCGGGCCACTGACAAGTTCGATCTGATCATTTCAGCACCGGGCAGTGAACTGTCGGTAACCCTGGCTGCTGTTTTTCTACAGCCCATGCAGCTGCAATTGCTGGATGGGTCCACCTTTGCAGAGATCGAAGCGTCACCCGGCGTCGCCCTGGCTGCGCCGCTGGTTTTTGGTGACAGCTTTGGTTCAGCCCCGATTGTCGGGACAACTGCAGCTTTTGTGGATCATCTTGCCGGGCCGGTTGCGGAAGGCCGTGTCTGGCAGAAGGCAGGGGAGGCCATTGTGGGCGCAACCTTGCCGTTGACGTTCGGCGATGGATTTGTGCCTGCGCATGGGTATGGGGAAGCGGCGGATCAGGACGCTCATAAAGGCGCGCCAGAACACCGGGTTGTCGGGCGTATGGCTGCAACTGGTACGCCGTGGGACCGAGCCATCCTGCTCCCGATTGAATCTGTCTGGCAGGTCCATGGTCTCGCCACAGGGCATGCGCCGGACCGCGTTGCGCAAATGGGCGCGCCGTTTGATGCAGCCTTCATGCCCGGTGTTCCGGTCATGGTGGTCAAAGCTGCATCATTGCCTGCAACTTATGCGGTTCAGTCGCGGTGGCAGTCGGACACCCGGACCATGGCGGTTTTTCCGGGGGCAGTCCTGTCTGGCCTGTACCGGGTGATGGGCAATGTGCGTGTGGCGATGTCTGCGATCTCTTCCTTGGCGCAAGGTCTTGTAGCAGCGAGCATTTTGGCTGGGCTGCTGATCCTTCTGCGGTTGTTGGGTCGGCAACTTGCGCTGCTGCGTGTGCTCGGTGCTCCGGCTCGTTTTGTTCTGGCGGTGGTCTGGAGTTATTGCGCCCTATTGCTGGCTATCGGAACGCTGGTGGGGCTGGCCGCCGGAGTTGGGCTGGCGGCCGCGCTGTCGAATTGGGTCAGCGGAGAGACGGGAGTTCTCATCTACGCCACCATTGGCTGGACCGAATTGCATCTGACCGCGGGCTTCCTGTCGGTTGTGGCCGCGTTGTCATTACTTCCCGGTTGGGTCATTTCCCGAAACGCCAATGTGGCAGATCTGCGGTTATGAACGCCCGGTCGCGCGCCAGCCATTCATGATCCAGCTGCGGGTTTCGGCCGGATCGATCACGGCATCGATTTCCTGCAGCGAGGCCACGTTCATTGCCTGTCCTCGTTCGTAGAATTGCGCCACCAGCTTGTCGAAAAGAGCCTGCTTTTCTTCCGGGCTGCCGGTCGCATCCAGCTCCTTGCGGTAGCCAAGCTCCACCGCGCCTTCGAGCCCCATCGCGCCAAATTCCCCTGTCGGCCAGGAAACAACAAAAGCAGGCGCGGCAAAGCTGCCGCCCGCCATCGCCTGCGCGCCAATGCCGTAGCCCTTGCGCAGGACCACGGTGAACAGGTCATGCGCCATAGCTGCCCCGGCACCGATCAGAGCGCAGGCACTTTGCACGCCACCCTGACGTTCGCTTTCCGGACCGACCATGAAGCCGGGCGTGTCGCAAAGGGCGATCACCGGCATACCAAACCGACCGCACAGCTGCAGGAACCCTGCGCCCTTTTCCGACGCCGCAGCATCAAGCGCGCCGCCCAGGTGGTGAGGGTTGTTTGCGATCAGCCCGAAGGGTACGCCTTCGATCCGGCAAAACCCAGTGATCATGCCGGGGGCGTATTGCGCGCGGAGCTCTGTAAATGTGCAGGTGTCGACCAGTCCCGCAATAGCCTCCCGGATGTTGTAGACCCGTTTGCGGTTCTCTGGCACAACATGGCGCAGCATGCGCTGATCCGGGGCAGACCAGTCGCTGACTGGTCCTTGGAAATAGCCAAAAATTTTCTTGGTCAGTGTCGTGGCCTCGGCTTCGTCATTGGCCAGAACATCGACCAGACCAATTTCCGCCTGCATGGGGGCTGGCCCGATATCCTTGGGCGAATGGGCGCCCAGCCCGCCCGCTTCGACCATGGCCGGGCCGCCCAGACCGATCCAGCTGTCGCACGTGGCAATCTTGATGTCACAGGCTCCAAACACGGCGGCATTACCGGCAAAACAGTAGCCTGAATTCACGCCGATGCTGGGCTTGTCACCGGTCAGCCGCGTCATCAGGTTGAATGTCATCACGTCCAGCCCGCTGACGCTGACCTCGGAATAATCGACATCGCCGGGCCGCCCGCCGCCGCCTTCGGTATAAAAGATGACTGGCAGCCTCTGGTCGCGGGCGATTTCCAGAATGCGGTCGGTTTTCTTATGGCCGTGAAAGCCCTGTGTCCCCGCCATGACCGACCCGTCATACAGAAGCAGCGCCGCTCGCGATGCCTCGGACCCGAACTGGTCGCTGTTGATATGTCCCACACCAGTGATAATCCCGTCCGCGGGGGATGTGGCCATGAGTGTTTCCGGATCACGCCGACGCCGCTGAGCGGCATAGACCATCTGGCCATATTCCATGAACGGCATGCCGTCGGTCAGATCGCGCAGGTTTTCGCGCGCAGTCCGTTGGTTGCGGGACCGTCGGCGCTTGACCGCTTCGGGCCGGCTTTCATCTAGCGTCATGGCGGTCCGGTCCAGCACGCGCTGCAGGTCCGGGCGGATGTGGTCAGGGTCGATGCCTGTATCTTCGACGGTATCTGCGTTTTCTGCGTCTAACGGCTCTATCCGGAACAGCAGATCTGCCTCACCCACTGCTGCGCCAGGGACGACCAGTGCCTGTACGATCCGGCAGGCCTGTGGCGCGCGCAGTTCATGTTGCATCTTCATCGCTTCAAGCACTGCCAGCAGGCCACCTGCGGGCACCACTTGGCCCGGCTCCGTGTCGATGGATACGATGTTGGCGGACATGGGCGCGGTGATGGCGTCGGTATCACCTGCGTGTTGGGTCACGGCGTCGGGTGTGACCTGTGCAACCAGATCGGTATTGACCGACCAGTTCACCACTTCTGGGCAGTCCAGCAAGACAGAGAGCAGGGCGGTGTTCGTCTCCACACCTTGAATGGCAAACTCCGACAAAGCACGCCGAGCCCGGCCCAAGGTGCGGGACAGCGTAGACTTGTCTGACACGATCAGCTTGGCCAAAAGTGGGTCGAATCCAGCATTGGGGGCGTAGCCCGGCTCACCATGGGTATCGACACGGACACCGGGGCCGCCCGGCAGTTGGAACCTGGTCAGCGTGCCCGTCGCGGCGACGGGACCAAGAGCGGTCATCCGTTCCGCATTGATGCGCAACTGCACGGCATGGCCACGTGCAGGCTGGTCTGTCAGTTCCAGCTCGGCCAGCGTCCGCCCAGAGGCAATCGCAAGCTGGGCTTCGACCAGATCCAACCCCAACCAATCTTCGGTTACTGTATGTTCGACCTGCAGGCGCGGGTTGACCTCCAGGAAATACCATCCTTGATCCGGGGTCGCGCCGGGCTCCACAAGGAATTCGACCGTGGCCAGTGATTGCAGGCTTTCGGATTGGCCCAACTGTACGGCAGCATTCAGGATCGCATCCCGCAGGTCCGGGGCCAGAACAGGTGCGGGTGCGAGTTCCAATATCTTCTGATGTCGCCGTTGGAGCGAACAATCACGGTCCCACAAATGGCGCACCTGCCGGCCATCGCCGATCAATTGCACCTCGATATGCCGGATGTCCGGCAGGTGGCGTTCGGCAAACAATGCCCCATTCCCGCTGGCGGCAATGGCTTCGTTTTCGCACTGGGTAAAGATCGCTGGCGCATCGCTTGCATCACGCAGCACACGCATGCCGCGCCCACCGCCGCCAGAGGCAGATTTCACCATAACCGGCGCGCCGCACTCGGCCAGGAACGCTTGCAGATCTGTGGCATCCCTCAACGGGGAACGCGCGGCTACAACTGGAATGCCCAGCAACTGCGCCTTGTCGCGGGCGGATATCTTGTTGCCCAATGCCTCCAGCGCGGTTGGGGCCGGGCCGACAAAATGTAGACCTGCCTCTGCACAGGCCTGCGCAAAGGCCGGGCTTTCACTGAGAAACCCGTAGCCGGGATGCACCGCGTCACATCCATGATCACCCGCTACGGCGATCAGCGCATCCGCGTCCAGATAGGCCGCAGGTCCTTGTCCGGGCAGCCGGGCCTGTTCCGTTGCGTGTCGCAGATGCGGGTTTTCGGAATCGTCCACAGGGGCAACGGCAAGCGTTTCTATCCCCATATCCGCCGCCGTGCGGGCGATACGAATGGCGATTTCACCGCGATTTGCGATCAGAAGCTTCCGGATCATGCGACCTCCACTCAGGTCCGGTCCGGACCCCGCACCCTTGGTAGAGCAGCCATTGGCGGGGTGTGCAATCTCTACCTCGCGGCACAAAGCGACGTTGCGACAAGTTCCGTTGCAACTTTGTGCGATGCCTCGTCTGGCGCAAGCCGCCGGACAATAGCGATGCCCGATGGCCCCGGCAAGAAAACCACCGTCGTGTCGGAACTTGCAGAAACGGTCTGGCCGGGCAGCGCAACAATGATTTCCAGCGGCTGGCTGTTCCCCTGCAGGTTGGAGATATGAACGTTTTCACTTGTATCGTCGAACACGGACAACGACCCGTAGGCAGGCCAAAGTGGTACCGAAATCTGAACCTGCCCCGATGTCAGATCCAGCAGGCAGACTGCGTAAAACAGGTCTGGCGAAGATCGCACAATCTTTTGTGTTAGAGGCATAATGCGGGGGGCGGCGGTCCATTTGTTTTCCTTAAGCCCGGCGGCCTTCAGGCTGCTGGTGGTACGGGACATGATGAAACTCGGCATTGACTGTATCACCATCAGATGGACGGCAATTGCTGAGGCAATGGCGCAGAGGGCAAAGGCCAGCATAGTGGCTCTCATGTGCCCCCTCCGTGCTTACAACTCAGCCGACTTATGGTTGGAAACGGCGTGGCGCGTTCAGGGCTGTTCAGGAAATCAGCGTTCGGACGGTACAGTCTCAGGGTCAGCTCAAAGTTTTCAGCCGCACGGGACGAAACCCAGGCGGTTCCGTCTTCGGGCCGTTCCGAGGCGACCTCGAATTGCCAATCATACCGGTCCGTAGCGTCGGAAGCATCGAAGGACAGATGCCCATCGGTGTTGTTTGGCAGGTAAGCCAGATGGTCATATAGCGTTACGCTCCACCATTCTGCAGGCAGGTCGGCGCCGGATACCAGATAGCGGCAGTCTTCCCGAATGGGTGCGCCTTGTTCGTCGTGGCTTCGGATGAAATAGACCGCTTCAGATTTCTGCATCGCCAGCAGGCCGTATCGCGCGACCCAAGCTTTTTGGTATCTGTCTGCCGCAGGCGACCCAATGGACCAGTCGCTTTGCCACCCATCCACGACCACCGGCGTGCTGCGGTTCATCCCGCTCGGTGTGATGCCAGAAAGGTAAAGGGCTGACATCAGGCCGAAAATTCCGCCCAGAACAATCCCGCCAATTGCCCAATAGATCATGCGCACAGCCCTTGTATATCAACATGTTGGTCTACTGCCGATCAAAACTTGTGGTGTGCGGGGCAGACGCCACCCACCCTTTGTCACACTGCCGTGACACCTATTGCGTTGGCAGTTGGGATCGGCATGCTCCGCCCTCAAAACAATGCCCCGACACGGCAAACAAGGAGAACCGGCATGGCAGACACCTCTTCCCGCGCAGCGGATAAACTGGCGTGCCGCCTGTATGATGCCGGATGCCGCTATGCTTTTGGCATGCCGGGGGGTGAGGTTCTGACGTTGGTCGATGCCCTGGAAAAGGCGGGCATTCGGTTTGTTCTGGCCAAACACGAAAATGCCGCTGGGTTCATGGGCGAAGGTGTACATCATGTGGACGGCGCGCCTGTGGTCCTCGTAGCTACTGTTGGCCCCGGCGCGCTGAACTGTGTGAACGTGGTGGCCAACGCGGAACAGGACCGGGTGCCGCTGATCGTCCTGACCGGCTGTGTCGATTCCGAGGAGGAGCTGACTTACACTCACCAAGTGCTCGACCATCAGGCTGTGTACCGCCCTATCACGCGGGCGAGTTTCCGACTGACTGCCGACAGCGCCGATGTCGTGGCGGATAAAGCAGTGGCCATTGCCACCACACCGCGCTGCGGGCCAGTGCATATCGATGTGCCTATCGGTGTGGCTGATGCTGTGCGCCCAGATCGTGACTTGCCGCAAGCTCAGCCACCGGGCCCGGTGGCCCCGGCGGGCGGCGTGCTGGCGCAGGCGCGGGAATGGCTGGCTGCCGCGCGTAAGCCACTCGCCGTTGTAGGGCTGGATGTGCTGAACGACCGCTCTGAAACCGTTCTGCGCGCATTTCTGGAGCATTTTTCCATCCCGTTCGTCACCACGTATAAGGCCAAGGGTGTTCTGCGAGAAGATCACCCGCTGTGCCTCGGTGCGGCGGGGTTGTCACCCAAGGCAGACGGCATCCTGATGCCATTGCTTGGCGAAGCGGATCTGCTCGTGGCCATCGGGTATGACCCGATCGAAATGCGTACGGGGTGGCGTGACCCGTGGGACCCGCGCCAGCAGCGGGTGATCGATATCTCCGCCGTTCCCAATACGCATTTCATGCATCAGGCGACGCTCAACATCGTGGCGGAAACTGGGGCCACGTTGGAGGCACTCGCCGAATGTGGTCCGGCGCGGGATACATGGGCCAATGGTGAACCCGACTCGGCGAAGGCCAAACTGACGAAGATTTTTGCGAGGGATGAAGACTGGGGCCCCGCCGCTGTGATCGCTGAAACGCGTGCGGTGATGCCCGAAGGCACACTGGCCTCGGTCGACAGTGGTGCGCATCGCATTCTGCTTTCGCAAATTTGGGAATGTGATGCGCCAAGGTCGCTGATCCAGTCTACGGGGCTCTGTACCATGGGCTGTGCGGTGCCCATGGCAATCGGGCTCAAGTTGGTGCAACCGGACGTGCCCGTGGTGGGCTTCACAGGCGATGCCGGCATGCTGATGGTGGCGGGGGAGCTTTCGACGGCAGCCGAGCTGGATGTTGCACCGATTTTCGTGGTGTTTGTGGACGCGAGCTTGGCCCTGATCGAACTGAAACAAAGACAACGGCAGTTGTCCAACGCCGGAGTGGACTTTGCCCGGCATGATTTTGCCGCGCTGGGCCATGCGCTGGGTGGGAACGGTGTGCGAGTTTCATCGCGGGTAGAGTTGCGCGCCGCTCTGCAGGATGCGATGGCTTCTGAGCAGTTCACCGTGATCGCTGCAGAGATTGAAAGGGAGGCTTACAATGACCGCTTCTGATGGGCCTCTCTCCGGGGTCAAAGTGCTGGACCTCAGCCGTATCCTTGCCGGTCCCACTTGCACCCAGTTGCTGGGTGATCTCGGCGCGACGGTTATCAAGATCGAAAATCCCGGTTCTGGTGGCGATGACACCCGCAGCTGGGGCCCGCCGTTTGTGCAACGCGAGGATGGAAGCGACAGTGACCTGTCTGCCTATTTCATGTCTGCCAACCGCAACAAACGGTCCGTGGCGCTGGATATTTCCACATCCGAAGGGCAAGCCGAAATTCGGCGTTTGGCCGGGTTCGCTGACATCCTGATCGAAAATTTCAAACCGGGAGGGCTGGCGAAATACGGGTTAGATTACCCCAGCGTTGCCAAGGATCTGCCTGGGCTCGTTTACTGTTCAATCTCGGGCTACGGCCAGACCGGGCCGAACAGGTCCAAACCGGGCTATGACCTTATGGCGCAGGGCTATGGCGGGATCATGTCGCTCACTGGCGATCCGGATGGCGAGCCGATGAAGGTTGGTGTCGGGATCGCCGACGTGATGTGCGGGATGTACGCCACCGTTGGTATTCTTGCGGCCCTACGACATCGCGACCAGACAGGCGAAGGCCAGCATCTGGAACTTGCATTGGTCGACGCGCAGATTGCGTGGCTGATCAACGAGGGTGTCAATTACCTGCAATCCGGGCAGGTTCCCCAGCGGCGCGGCAACGGGCACCCCAACATCATGCCATATGATGTCTACGAAACTTCGGACAGCCACATCATCCTTGCCGTCGGAAATGACGCCCAGTTTCGTCGATTTGCTGATATGCTGGGGCTGAACGCGCTGGCTGACGATCCGCGCTTTGCCACTAACCCCGATCGGCTGGCCCACCGCGACGAATTGAACGCGATCCTGCGGCCAGCGATTGCAGTGCGCAGCATGGAAGACATGATTTCAGGCCTTGAAGCAGTAAAGGTTCCGGTGGGGCCGGTGCATGATCTGGCGCAGGTTTTTGATACTGACCAGGTCGCCGCGCGCAATATGCAGGTCACCATGCCGTCCGAGCATGGCGAAGTCCGGCTTCTGGGCAATCCGCTGCACTTTTCCGCCACTCCGGTCAGCTACCGTATCGCGCCCAGATCCTGTGGTGTGGACACCGAAACGGTACTGGCGGCAGACGATCCTTTCAAAACCGTCTGAAACCCGCCGCCCTGATTGAAACATTTGCTGGAAAACAGTCAGGTCTCAGCCTCGATTTCCTGGTTTTGGGCAATGCTTCGCACACGGGTTTTCACCAATTCGAGAGCGGGATTAATCCGCATATGTCAGTTGTCTACAGTCTGGTAAGCGCATCTCACGCGTTGCTGCGATACGATTGGACCCATCTATGCAATCTGACATTTTTGGCCAGCCCATAAGCCTGACCACGCCTGTTGCCATCGAGGCGTGGAACGAAACAATGATGGGCTTTCTGGCCCATGCGGCGGCGACCCCAAGACATCTGGCAACGGTTCTGGGCGAAGCGCCCAACTTTGCCATGGGCTACGCCGTGAAAGGTCTGTTCTACCTGCTACTGGGCCGACGGGAGCTTTTGGAAACCGCCCGCGAAGCAATGGACGCCGCGTGGGTAGCAAAGCGCCGGATTGGTGTGGATCAGCGCGAAGTACTTTATGTCGACGCACTGGCGGCATGGATGGCGGGTCAGCCCAACGGCTCCATAGCGGCGATGGAACAGGTGCTGGACCTCTACCCGCAGGACACGCTGGCCATGAAGCTCAGCCAGGCCATTCGGTTCGTTCTGGGCGACGCTGATGGTATGCGCTGGTCGGTTGAACGGGTGCTGCCCACCTACCAGCCGGATCACGCCGGGCGTGGTTACCTGCTGGGCTGTTACGCTTTTGCGCTGGAGGAGACAGGAGATTACGATCGCGCGAGGATCGCTGGGCGGCAGGCGCTTTGGCTGGCGCCGAACGATGCCTGGGGCCTGCATGCGGTGGCCCATGTGCACGACATGACATGCAACGCGCGTGCCGGGCTGGACTGGCTGGCAGGCCGCGAAGCAGCGTGGGCGCATTGCAACAATTTCCGTTATCACGTATGGTGGCACAAAGCGCTAATGCATCTGGACCTGTGCCAGATCGACGAGGTGATAGCGCTGTATGACACCGAGATCCGCAAAGACAAAACCGATGACTATCGCGATATCTCCAACGCCACATCCCTTCTCGTGCGGCTGGAGCTGGACGGCGTTGACGTTGGCGACCGATGGGAAGAACTGGCTGATCTCAGCGCCGACCGGACCGAGGATGGGTGCCTTATCTTCGCTGATCTGCATTCCCAAACGCCACGTCGCTGATTTTATCGGGCGAAGTGGTGAGTAGACTGACGCGTTCGCAGGTTACAAAAGGCTTCGGCAAAGCAAGAGAGTCGCGGTTTGATAGGCGCGATGTTTTTTCGATGTGTACTACCTTGTACGGGCGGTTGGACATGCTGTGGCAGCGCCTGCTTTATGCCCAACCCGGGTGGGGGTGGGGGCGTGGGCTGGATGCTGATTGGCTACCTGCTGCTCGGGCGATTTGTTAGCTGTGGTGCGTTTTGGACGTGGATCATTCCAGAATGCGTGCGATCACCGGTTCCAGCTTGGACCGAACAAACGGATCTTTCGCAGCTTCCGACAACGCGTTCAGCGCTTTGGGAACGGTTTCCACCTCAGTATGTCGCAGATGCACCATGGCGTTGATCAGGTCCTCGGTGGCGCAAGTGCCCTGCTTGTATTGCCAGATGCCCACACCGGCGGCTGTTTCCGGCGTCTTTTCTGACCCTTAGCATTGGTCCGGGTCTGCGTCGCGCCAGAACAGTGTTAACATATTGGCGAGTGCAGAGTTGTCGTCTGCAAAATAGCTGTGGGCCAGCATGTCTTCGCCCAGTTCTGACAGGTCGATGCTGTCAATATCCGCGCTGGCGAAGGTATCTGCTCCGACTGCCCCGGTGGCGTGTATTCTGCCGGGGACGAACGGGTCTACGTCATCGTGTCCGAAGCGGCCCGCAACGGAGAAGCCCTGCGATTGGCAGGGCTGGTCGAAACCTGCGACAGCGGGCCAACACGAGGCGGCAGCGCACAGGCGCAGTTGCTGGAGCGCTTGGGCAAAATGGCAAAGTGGCCCGATACACGCGGTTCCTTCGGCGGATTGGGTGTATCCGACATTTGGGTTGAACGGTTCGATTTGACTGTTCTGCCCCGCGAACAGGTGTTCCGCGCGGCTGGGGCGAACTGACGCCGCAAGCGATCTCACCAACCATCCTTTGGCGCTGAGCGACAGCCAAACTCTGCTGTTGACGCATGACGGAAATTGGTTTCTAGAATTAGAACTGTACATACATGTCCAGTGCTGCGCTGCAGCTTGGCAACACCAGGAGGGTCGTCATGAAATCGCACTATCGCGTTGTGGTCATCGGAGGGGGCGTCGTTGGATCCTCGGTGTTGTATCACCTTGCCAAGTTCGGCTGGACCGATGTTGTAATGTTGGAACGTCGGCGGCTGGCGTCGGGATCATCGTGGCACGCGGCAGGTGGCATTCACGCGCTGAACGCTGATCCGAATATGGCATCGCTGCAAGCCTACACAATCGACCTGCTCAGCGAGATCGAAAAGGAAAGTGGCCAGAATATTGGGCTGCACATGACCGGCGGCCTGACGCTGGCGGGCACGCCGGAACGATGGGAATGGCTGCAGGCCAACTACCGTATCTTCCAGTCCATCGGCATCGACGATTGCGAATTGTTGACACCGGAAGAGGCGCAGAAGCGTTGTCCGATCATGTCCACCGACGGTGTGATCGGCGCGATGTGGGCGGATCGTGAAGGGTATATCGACACCACCGGCACCGTTCAGGCCTATGCCACTGCCGCCCGCAAACGTGGGGCGGAGTACTACGAGGAAACCAAGGTTGATGCACTGGTCCAGACGAAGGATGGCTGGATCGTGAAAACCAATAAGGGTGACATCACCTGCGAACACGTGGTTAACGCAGGTGGGCTCTGGGCTAAACAAGTTGGGCGTATGGCGGGGATCGAACTGCCAGTGTCACCGCTGAAACACCACTATCTGGTGACCGATACGATACCTGAAGTGGCCGCATCCGATTTCGAAATGCCGATGACCGTAGATCTCGAAGGTTTCACTTACATGCGACAGGACCAGAAGGGCGTACTGGTCGGGATTTATGAGATCGACCACGAACATTGGGCCATGGACGGTGCGCCATGGCACTACGGCGAAGAACTGTTCCAGGAACAGCTGGATCGCATCGAGAACGAGTTGACGCTTGGGTTTGAACGTTACCCTTCAATTCAGAATGTGGGCATCAAGACATGGGTGAACGGGGCCTTCACCTTCTCACCTGATGGCAATCCGTTGGTGGGGCCGGTGCAGGGCAAGCCAGGCTACTGGTGCGCCTGCGCGGTCATGGCCGGGTTCCTGCAGGGTGGTGGTGTGGGCAAAACGCTGGCCGAATGGATGATCCACGGGGAACCAGAAGCGGATGCATGGTCCATGGACGTTGCCCGCTATGGCAAATACGCTGAAAACAAACGCTATATCCGCGAAACCACCGGACAATTCTATTCCCGCCGGTTCGTAATGTCCTATCCGAACGAACAACTGCCTGCCGGTCGTCCGTTGAAAATGGCCCCGGCCCATGACGCAATGACCGAAGCCGGATGTCGCTGGGGCGTGAGCTGGGATCTTGAAGTGCCGCTATATTTCGCGCCGTCCAAGGATTTCGAAGAAAACCTGACGCTGAAACGGTCGAACGCGCACGACATCGTAGCGGAAGAATGCAAGGCCATCCGCGAAGGCGTGGGATTGATGGATATCACTGGTTTCTCCCGCTTCGAGGTGACTGGCCCGAATGCTGAAAAGTGGCTGGACTGGATGATGGCCTCCAAACTGCCCTCGCCGGGCCGGGCCAAGTTGGCGCCTATGCTGGGCGAAACCGGGCGGCTCAAGGGCGACCTGACCGTGCTGAACTGGGGTGATGGGAGCTGGTGGATCATGGGATCTTACTACCTGCGGTCCTGGCATATGCGGTGGTTCCACGACCACCGGATGGAAGGCGTTACCGTCCGCGACTTGGGCGAAGAGATGTGCGGCTTTGGCGTCGTCGGCCCCAAATCCAAGATGGTGATCGAAAAGTTGGCGGAACAGGACATTTCCGGTCTGCCCTTTATGGGCTGTGGGGATTTCGACATTGGCCTGATCCGGGCCCGCATCGCGCGCATGTCTGTGACCGGTGAGATGGGTTATGAAATCAACTGCCGCTATGGCGACCATGTAGCCTTGCGTCGACTACTGCTGGACGCAGGTGCGGAAGAAGGCATTCGCGAATGCGGATTCAATGCGATGCTGTCGACCCGGCTGGAAAAGAGCTTTGGTATTTGGTCCGCCGAATTCCGGCAGGACTATACGCCGGGTATGACCGGCATGGACCGCTGGATTTCATGGGACAAGGGTGACTTTGTCGGGCGTGGCGCCGCGCTGACCGAACGCGATGGCAATGGCCCTGCACGCAAACTGGTGACCTTGCAAGTGGACGCACAGGATGCCGATGCCAGCGGGTATGAACCAGTCTGGTCAGATGGCACGCTGGTGGGGTTTGTGACCTCGGGCGGCTATGGCCACTATACCGATACATCGCTCGCCATGGCGCTGGTGGATGCGGAAAAGGCCGAACCGGGCACTGCGTTGTCAGTGCATGTGGTGGGTGTGGAACGGCAGGCCGCCGTAATTGCGCCGTCGCCCTATGACCCACAAGGTCGGGCAATGAGGGGATGAGGGGGTCAGGCACCCGGCGCGGCCGGCGGCGTGGCGGTGCTGCCGCGCCGGTGCGGTCGGTGGACTATTGCAACCTTCGCAACCCGTTCCCGCCCATCGCCGTCTTTACCGACGACCGGATTGAGGCGATGCACCTCACTGCCCTGCAAGTGCTGGAGGAGTTAGGCATCAAGGTCCTCCTGCCCGAAGCACGCGACCTGCTGGTCAAGGCGGGCGCAAAGTTGGCCGATGATGACATGGTTCATATCGGGCGCGACATCGTGCAGGCGGCGCTGGCCAGCGCGCCCAGATCCTTCCGCATGCATGGCGCGGTGCCGGACCGGGACATCACCGTTGAACTGGGATCGCTGATCTTTCAACCCGGTGCAGGTGCACCTCATGTGACCGACCGCCAACGCGGCCGTCGCCCCGGCAAGCTGGATGATTTTCGCGAACTGGTGCAACTGACCCAGGGCTTCGACGCCCTGCAAATGGTACCCCCGCTGGTCGAACCACAGGACATCCCTATCCACCTGCGCCACTATGCCATGACCGAAGTTGCGCTGACCCAGAGCGACAAGGTCATCTTTGCCTATGCGCGCGGCACGCCGCAGGCGATGGAATGTTTCGAGATGATCCGCGATTTTCGCGGGCTCTCGGATGATGAATTCCGCGCCAGGCCCCAGCTTTATACCATCGTCAACACCAATTCCCCCCGCCAGATCGACGTGCCGATGGCACAGGGGCTGATCGACTTCGCCCACTATGGTCAGCCCATCATTGTCACGCCGTTTACCTTGATGGGCGCGATGGCCCCAATCACGGTGGCAGGCGCGTTGACCTTGTCCCACGCTGAGGCGTTGGCAGCGATCACGCTGGCCCAGCTGGCCCGCCCCGGTGCGCCGGTGACCTATGGCACCTTCACCTCCAACGTCGACATGAAATCGGGTGCACCAGCGTTTGGCACACCTGAGCAGGTCAAAGCCTCGCTTGGAGCCGGGCAACTGGCGCGTCTGATTGGGCTGCCATGGCGCTGTGCGGCAGGCTCGGCAGCGAACGTGGCGGATGCGCAGGCTGCGCATGAAACAGAAATCAGCGGCTGGGGCGCGGTTCTGGCAGGGGCAACGGTCGTGATCCACGCGGCAGGTTGGCTCGAAGGTGGACTGACTGTGGGCTACGAAAAGCTGATCACCGACATGGACATGGTCAACACCTTTGCCGAGCTCTGCACAGCCGCCGCCGCGGATGATGACGCCATCGGGCTAGATGCCTTGCGGGAGGTACAGCCGGGTGGCCATTTCTTTGGCGCGCAACACACGATGGATCGCTACCAAACTGAATTCTGGGAACCGCTTAGCTGGGATTGGTCCAATTACGGCACATGGCAGAACGCAGGCGCAAACGATGCGCAGGAACGGGCCACGGCGATCTGGCAGGAACGTCTGGCCGCGTTCACGCCGCCAAACCACAGCGCAGACCGGATCGGCGATCTGCAGGACTTTATCGCGTACCGCACCGCCGCCGGCGGCGCGGCCCCGGTGAGCTGACATGACCAAACCCATCCTCCACCGTGACGACCCCGCCGCTGAACCGCTGAGCGGCAATGTCAAAGTGACCAAGGTGGATTGGGTGGCGATGGCGCTGGACGTGCTGGTGTCGGACGGGGTGGAACGGGTCAAGGTGCTGGCGCTGGCTGAACAAATGGGCGTGTCCCGATCGTCGTTCTACTGGTATTTCAAATCGCGGCAGGACTTGCTGGACACGCTGCTACTCCATTGGCGGGCCACGAACACCACTGCTTTTATCGGGCAGGCCAACGCGCCGGCTGCAACGATCACCGCAGCCGTTCTGAATGTTTGGCACTGTGTCGCCAACCCCCGACTGTTCAACACCGCGCTGGATTTTGCTGTTCGCGACTGGGCCCGCCGAGCGGACAAAGTGCGCGCCGCATTGGATGCATCCGATGCGGAGCGGTTGGATGCTTTGACTGCCATGTTCGCGCGGTATGGCTACAACACGGCTGAAGCCGGGGCGCGTGCCCGCGCGCTGTACTACATGCAGATCGGCTATGACCTGGCCCAGCTGGGTGAAACACTGGAGGACCGCATGGCGCGGGTGTCGCATTATCTGCTGATCTTCACCGGAAAACCCGCACAGCCCGGCGAGGTTGAAACATTCACTGCCTATGCCCGGCAGCATTGGAGAGAGGACCAAAAATGACTCAGACCGCAGATGCTATTATAATCGGGACCGGCGTGATCGGCGCGGCGATCGCGTTTGAAATGGCCAAACAGGGGTGGAAGACCCTGTCGCTGGACCGGAACGGGCAGGTGGGCCATGGCTCCACCGCCGGCTCCTGTGCCATCATCCGCATGCATTATTCCACATTCGATGGCACTGCCTTTGCTTGGGAAGGGTACCATTACTGGCGTGACTGGGCAGAATATCTAGGCCTGCCCGACGGCACGCCACTGGCGCAGTTCCGCCAGGTCGGTTGCATGACTATGAAAACCGAAGCCAACGGGTTTCTGGAAAAGCACATGAAGTATTCAGCGGAACTGGACTGCCCTTTCGAGGAACTGACTGCAGATGACGTACAAGCAAAACTACCGATCTATGCATTGGACAGCTTTGCCCCGGCCCGGCGGATGGACGACCCCGAGTTTGGCCAACCCAACGGGGTCCAGATGGGTGGCGCGGTTTTCTGGCCGAATGGCGGTTACGTCACCGACCCTGCGCTGAGCGCGCAGAACCTGATGGATGCGGCCCGCCAGCATGGGGCTGAGGTGCTCACCAACGCTGAGGTCACGGAAATCCTGCAGGTAGGTGGCAAGGTGTCCGGCATCAAACTCAGCAGCGGAGAGGAGCTGCATGCGCCTGTGGTGATCAATGTGGCCGGGCCGGGATCATCCATCATCAACAGCATGGCCGGGGTGCTGGATGACATGACCATCGCCACCCGCCCGTTGCGGCAGGAGGTGGTTCATGTGCCCAGCCCCGAGGGTTTCAATTTCGAAGAAGACGGCACCATTGTGTCGGACAGTGACATTGCCTGCTATGTCCGCCCGGAACATGGTAATCACATCCTGATCGGATCTGAGGACCCTGAATGCGACCCGCATCAATGGTGCGAGGATGATTTGAATTACAACCGCGACTTCACCGACCAATGGACGACGCAAGCCATGCGCTATGCTCAAAGGGTGCCATCACTGGGTATCCCGTCCCAGACGCGGGGCGTGGTGGATCTCTATGATGCGTCAACCGACTGGATCCCGATTTACGACAAGTCATCGCTGCCGGGGTTCTACATGGCCTGTGGAACTTCTGGGAACCAGTACAAGAACGCTCCGATCGCTGGAAAGCTGATGGCGGCGTTGGTGGCATATTGCGAGGCTGGCAATGATCATGACACCGCTCCGATGCAGTTCACCTTGCCCTACCTGAACCGGCAGATCGACGCGGGATTTTATTCCCGCAAACGTCCGATCAACGACGAATCCAGTTTTTCTGTTCTTGGTTAACCGCCTCTGATCGCTATCCGCCCCGCCCGATCAGAAAACCGCCGAATGCCAACGCCACCACCGCCAGCATGGACAGGCTCATCGCCACGTTGATGATGCGGAGGGTGCGTTCTGACATGTTCAACTGGCGCAGGGTGATGCCCAGGTAGAGCCACAGGAAATGGATGGGGATCCAGATCGCGTTGAGGATCAGGAACTTCGAAACTGTCTCCATCGCGAGGTTTCCCGGCAGAAAGGTGAATCCTGAAAACAAGGTGGTGTGTACCGCGTAAGCCTTGGGGTTGATCATCTGCAGCGCCAGGCCGTTGAACAAGCCGGGCGGTGTTGCGGCTTCGATAAACGCAATTTTGGATCCGGCCATGGCGATCCGCAAGGCGAGGTACAGAAGATAGGCGGTTGAGGCGAGAAACAGCACCGCACGGATGCGTGGATCGGCCAGTATCACGGCGGCGATGCCCATGACTACGGCCAGTGCCACCAGATTGTTGCCCAGCCAGAGCCCGGTCACATACCGTGTGCCGGGGCGCGCGCCAAAGGCAGATCCGACACCGGCGGTCGACAACACGCCGGGGCCAGGCGTGATGATAAGAAAGAATACCGCAGCGGCAAATGTCAGCATGATCGAGGTCCCTCGTCTGTGGCACTAATGTCTGCAGGATGACGGATAGTAAATCTGGGTCATGCCAGTTGTGCGAAGCTCGGCCCGGTCGTATGGACGCGGACGCCACTACGAAACCCTAACTGTCGATGTTTGAATGCTCAAACATCCAGAAATCGTGGTCTTCTAATTAGGATGGTTTCGGCATGTCATCTTGCAGGTAGATTTCGATGATCTCCCGGAAGCTGCTTTCAGCCTCGTAGCCAAGGCTGATCGCCCGCTCCGTTGCAAAATTGCGGGGCCACATGGCGACCATACCTGAAATGGTTTCGTCCGGCACATGCTTGATCAGTTTGACCGCATCGTTCCCGGCCACTTCCCGCAGCGCTTCGATCTGTTCCTCGATGGTGCAGCTTATGCCGGGCAGGCTCAGCGCGCGGCGGCCTTCCAGCAGGTCCAGATCCAGCGTCGCAGAGTGGCGCAGGAAGCCCACCGCCGCACGCGGGGAGGCGTGCCAGTGCCGGACAGTGGTGGGCACGGGCAAAATGGCTTCCTGCCCATTCAGAGGCTCGCGGATGATACCGGAAAAGAACCCGGACGCGGCCTTGTTCGGTTTGCCGGGGCGCACACAGATAGTGGGAAGACGGATGGAAATGCCATCGACAAACCCCTTGCGGCTGAAATCTGAAAGCATCAGTTCGCTAGATGCTTTCTGCGCGCCATAGCTGGTCAGCGGCGCTGACAGGAACACATCGTCGATCTCTTCGGGAAATGGGCCGCCAAAGACGGCGATCGACGACGTGAAAACAACACGCGGCCGGTAGGTTCCACCGGAGGCCAGATGTTCTGCCCGCAGCGCTTCCAGAAATCGCCAAAATGCTAGCATATTTGTTTGCCAGCCCTTGTCAAAATCCGCTTCGGCCTCTCCTGAAACGATGGCGGCCAGATGATAAATGAGCTCCGGTCGCGCCGCTGCCAGCGCATTGGTAACGTCAGGGTCTGTGATGTCGCCCGTGATTCGGTTTTTGAAACCGTGCGTCTCGGGAGGAAATATGACATCAAACAAAGTCAGGTCTTCGTCTGTTTCATCCTTCTGCAACGACTCCGCGAGCTTTCGGCCAACCATCCCGCCGCCGCCAATGATCAGTGTTTTTACCATCTGTTCCTCCCCTAAGTCGTGTTAGCGCTATTTCGACGACCCTAGAATTTTGCAAATGATTGCACTAGGCCTAACTCGCAGGGGCGAATGCGATTGCCGAAAGCTCTGGAATCGTCTTTGTTTTAAGTAATACTTACAAAGGTTTGCACGCGTTTTAGAGGAGGGCCGATGGGGCTGGAGCTGAGCTTGGGTGCCGATAACCTTAGGCGCTGGCTGATTATGTGCGTGTTAACGGCCTGCTAGGCCCATACTGTAGAACAATGCGGTAGCCGCCCGAAATGGTGGTGCCGATGGCGGTCACCGGCTGTGCGAATGGACACAGACGCAAACACCGGAACCGGCGCTGGGAGACAAGGAATAGAGGGAAGCCATGCTGCGGTCACAAAAGTGGTTCAACAATCCGGAAAATCGGGAAATGACTGCGCTCTATCTAGAGCGTTATCTGAATTACGGGCTTACCCGGGAAGAGTTGCAGTCAGGCAAGCCGATCATCGGTATCGCGCAGACTGGCAGTGACCTGTCCCCATGCAACCGTCACCACATAGAACTGACCAAGCGGGTGCGCGACGGGATCAATTCCGCCGGTGGAACAGTCATGGAAATCCCGGTGCATCCGATCCAGGAAACCGGCAAAAGACCCACGGCTATGCTCGACCGCAATCTGGCTTATCTCAGTCTGGTCGAGTCGTTGTTTGGCTACCCGCTCGATGGCGTGGTCCTGAATATCGGTTGCGACAAGACCACGCCGGCCCTGTTGATGGCGGCGGCCACGGTGAACATTCCCGCCATCGCATTTTCAGTCGGGCCCATGCTGAACGGCTGGTTCCGGGGGGAACGGACCGGGTCGGGCACGATCGTCTGGAAAGCCCGCGAAATGCATGCGGCCGGTGAAATTGACGATGAAGGCTTTATGGAGCTGGTTGCTTCTTCCGCACCGTCGACCGGCTATTGCAACACCATGGGCACGGCTACGACGATGAATTCGCTGGCTGAGGCGCTGGGCATGCAATTGCCGGGTTCCGCAGCTATTCCAGCCCCTTACCGGGAACGTGGGCAGATGGCCTATGCCACTGGCAAGCGCATCGTTGAAATGGTGCACGAAGATCTGAAACCATCTGACGTGATGACGCGGGAAGCGTTCGAAAATGCGATCACCATCAACTCCGCCATTGGCGGCTCCACAAATGCGCCGATCCATCTGAACGGGATTGCACGGCATCTGGGCGTGCCACTGAACAATGACGATTGGCAAAAAATCGGCCACAAGGTGCCGTTGCTGGTCAACCTCCAGCCTGCAGGCGAATACCTTGGCGAAGATTATCACCATGCCGGCGGTGTGCCCGCGGTGGTCGGCGAACTCATGGCCGAAAGCCTTTTGCCCAATCCCGACGCGGTCACCGTGAATGGACGCAGCATGGGTGAAAACTGTGCCGCGTGCCGGACAATTTCGCCGGAGGTGATCCGGCCCGTATCCAACCCGCTGGTGAAAGATGCAGGGTTCATCAACCTCAGCGGCAACCTGTTCGACAGCGCGATTATGAAAACCAGCGTGATCGGCGAAACGTTTCGGGGCCGGTATCTGAGCAATCCAGATGACCCGAATGCCTTCGAAGGTCGGGCCATCGTGTTTGACGGTCCCGAGGATTTCCACCATCGCATCGATGACGAAAGTCTGGGGATCGACGAAAACTGTATCCTGTTCATGCGCGGGGTGGGGCCCATCGGTTACCCGGGCGGCGCCGAGGTGGTGAACATGCGCGCCCCGGCTTATCTGCTGAAGCGCGGTATCAATGATCTGCCCTGTGTGGGTGATGGCCGCCAGTCTGGCACCTCGGGGTCGCCCTCCATCCTCAATGCCTCACCAGAGGCGGCGGATGGCGGCGGTCTGGCGCTGATCCAGACCGGTGACATGGTGCGGATCGATTTGAACGCGTGCACCGCGAACATGCTGGTGGACGAAGAAGAATTAGCCCGCCGCCGCGCTGCGTTGCCCGATCGGCCCTTCGCGCCGGACAGCCAATCGCCCTGGCAGGAGATTTTCCGCGAAAAAGTGCGGCCATTCTCCGAAGGTATGACTTTGGACGGGGCGGACGTCTACAAAAACATTGGCAACCTGCACGCGCCGCGAGACAACCACTAACCCAAAAATGGCGTGGCAAACGCGCGGAATAATTTGCAAAAATCAGCTGTGAAACAACGGCTCGGAAGAGAGGAAAATCAATGAAACTTCTGCGTTACGGTGAATTGGGTTCGGAAAAGCCCGGGATGCTGGATGCCGATGGCAATATCCGTGATCTCAGTGCGCATGTGAGCGATATTCACGGATCAATGCTGGATGATGCGTCGCTTGACACCCTGCGAGCGATCGACCCGTCCAGTCTGCCGCTGGTCTCTGGTGACCCGCGGATCGGTACCTGTGTCACTGGATTCACCAAGTTCATGTGCATTGGGCTGAACTATTCCGACCATGCTGCTGAAACCGGAGCGGCCATTCCGGAACACCCGATCCTGTTTATGAAGGCAAATTCCGCCATCGTTGGGCCGAATGATGACGTCGTTATGCCGCGTGGGTCCACCCATTCGGATTGGGAAATCGAGCTGGGCGTGGTGATCGGCAAGGCTGCGAAATACGTCAGCGAAGAAGATGCGCTGGATTACGTGGCGGGATATTGCCTGTGCAACGACGTGTCCGAACGGCATTTTCAGAATGGCCTGACCGGGCAGTGGACCAAGGGCAAATCGCCCGACACCTATGGTCCGACAGGTCCATGGCTAGTGACCCGTGACGAAATCGCCGATCCGCAAAACCTGGACATGACGCTGGATCTGAATGGCGAGCGCCGCCAGACTGGTACCACATCGACCATGATTTTCACCGTCGCGCAGATCATCTCGCATCTGAGCCATCTGTTCACCTTGCATCCGGGTGATGTGATTTCTACCGGCACCCCTCCAGGCGTGGGCCTGGGCGTGAAGCCGGAGCCTGTATTCCTGAAAGTCGGCGACGTGATGGAGCTGTGGATTGACGGGCTCGGCACCCAGCGGCAAGTCGTGCGTGAGGATGACTGATCGGTCCAAGCTGCTGGTTGTCGGTGCTCTGACCCAGCGCATGGAGACCCGGCTGACCGAGATGTTCGAGGTTTGCACCCCCTCCGCTGAGGATCGGGACGCCTTCCTTGTCGCAGAAGGGGCTGGGATCAGCCATGCCATTCTGGTCGGGCACGCCCTGCTGGATGGCGCGTTCATGGACCAGATGCCGAACCTGAAAATCATTTCGAATTTCGGTGTCGGCTATGATTCAATCGATGTGGAAGCCGCCATCGCGCGTGGCGTCCTCGTCACACATACGCCCAATGTTCTGAACGATGAGGTCGCGAACACCGCCATCATGCTGATGCTGGCGGCTGCGCGAAACTTTGTTCAGGATGAGGCCTATCTGCGTTCCGGGAAATGGGAAACCGAAGGCAGCGCGCCCTTGTCTCGTTCGGTTGCCGGGATGACGGCGGGTATTGTTGGCTTTGGTCGCATCGGACAGGCAATTGCCGAAAAGCTGACCGTGTTTGGTACGAACACTGTGTATCACGCTCGCAGCGACAAAGGCGTTGGCTACAAATACTACGCTGACCTGACCGAAATGGCGCAAGTGTCTGACATCCTGATCGTTATTACGCCCGGTGGCCCGGAAACCCGCCACCTGATTAACGCGGAGATCATGGCTGCGCTGGGGCCGCAGGGCATACTGGTCAACGTTGCGCGAGGCACCTGTGTGGATGAACAGGCGTTGATCCGGGCCTTGCAGGACGGCACCCTAGGGTCTGCCGCGCTGGATGTGTTCGAAAAGGAACCGCATGTTCCGGACGAATTGATTGCGCTCGGTAATGTCACGCTGTTGCCACATGTTGGCAGCGCCACGGTTGAAACCCGGCAGGCGATGGGAGATCTGGCAGTAGACAACCTGTTGCAATTCCAGGCCGACGGTACGGCGGTGACCCCCGTGCCCGAATGTCAGCGCTAGGCCAGGGTCCCCGCCATGCCAGCCATCACCGATATCCGGGCAAGGTTGTTTAACGTCCCGCTGGACGAAGTTCTGGTGGACGCCCAGCACGGCGATCACACGCATTTCCAGCTGGTGACCACCACCGTCACAACAGACGATGGGCGGCAGGGCACCGGCTACACCGATACCGGTGGCAAGGGTGGTACGGCGATTGTGGCGATGATCCGCGACGATCTGGCCCCGTTTCTGATCGGACAGGACGCATCAGAGGTTGAGGCGCTTTATGACGCGATGCAATGGCACGTGCACTACGTGGCCCGTGGTGGCATCGCGTCTTTTGCCATCTCGGCGGTGGACATCGCGCTGTGGGATCTGCGCGGCAAGGCCCGTGGCGAACCGCTGGCTCAAATGGCGGTCGGTGCATCCGACCGTTGCGGGGCCTATTGTGGCGGCATCGATCTGGGCTTTGACCTGCCTAAACTGTTGGACAGCATATGGGGTTATCTGGATCGCGGCTTTGACGGCGTGAAGATCAAGATTGGGCAACCAAACCTGCGGGAAGACCTTGACCGCATCGGCGCGGTGCGTGACCTGATCGGTCCTGACATCGCCTTCATGGTTGATGCCAACTATTCGATGACCGAAGAATAAGCCACGATTGCCGCCAAGTCTTTCAGACCATTTGATCTTCTTTGGTTCGAAGAGCCGGTCATTCCTGATGATTACGCCGCCTATGCAAGGATTGGTGCGGCCAGTGGTCTGAACATGGTGCAGGGCGAAAACCTGCATATCATCCATGAATTTGAACTGGCGCTCGAGCTGGGCAATCTCGCCTTCATCCAGCCCGACGCCTCCAATTGCGGGGGCATCGCCGGGTGGCTGGAAGCTGCCGCGCTCAGCCGGAAACATGGCATTCCGGTCTGCAGCCACGGCATGCAGGAACTGCATGTCAGCCTCGTGTCGGCCCAGCCCAACCCAGGCCTGATCGAGGTCCATTCCTTCCCCATCGACCGATACACCCGTCGCCCGTTGGTGGTCGAAAACGCCCAGGCCGTTGTTCCCGATACACCCGGCACTGGTGTGAAATTCGATTTTGAGCGCCTGTTGGTGTTCGAAGTCTGATCGGCCTGCCCCCAAAATTCCCGCCGCTTCACAGTTTAGGACTATTTGTGCGACATCCTGTCAGAAGCTGACCAGGCAGGAGCAGTGCATTGATCATTGTCAAGATCGGGTTGCGCAACACGCGAACGGCATTGGCTGCCCGCAAGCGATTGGCGCTAAGCCGCCCTTGCGGGTCAAGCCGCCGGCAAAATTCCCACTGCAATCCGGTTCGAAGATACGCCCGCCGCGGCTGGGCACATGAAAGTGCTGCTGGCCTCCGGCCTGATGCAATATTTCAACGTTCTCTTGGCTTTGTTGATCAGTGATATGGCTACGCCGCCAAAGTGGGTCATCCTGAACAAGGTGTTCGTGCGAAGTGGACCGTCACTGGTGACGCTCAAGAAGAGCGGTCCGGCGCGCGTGCCCTACCAGATTCGTAGTGGACTGGCTTGGGAGGATGAGATGAACGCGCTGGGCTATTCCCTGCTGCACCAATGGACCATCCCGTCGTTCAGCTACCGCACATCCACCCATCCGAGGCTGGGAGAGAGTCGCAGCTTGGGCTACGTCTTGGCCCGCTCAGGGGAACAGGTGTGAAATCCGGAAATAACTGAACACAATCAGTCCACTGCGTTCTCCTAAAGACAACAATGCCTGACCTCGAAACGCAGTGTTTCCATTTTTGGAAATTTAATAAATTACAGAATGTTAAACAATTTTCTGCGGCATTCTGGATAGTCCCACCCTAGGCGGATGCAGCTCGAGGTTGACCTTGGTCGAGCCAAATACCCCAAATTGGATCGCAAGGCTTCAACCCCTGCGCCACTCCGGCGCGGCTGGTCAAATGTTTCGGGGAGGCGACATTCAACTGGGGACGAACGAGGCCGTGACTGGACAGAGGTTTCAGGATGAACACGCAGGATCACAGGCCCCCGCAATTCCCGCTATGATGCTGAGAGATCGCTGATTTCCTACGTAGTGGAAAACGTCAGCGACCGCCCGGATGCCCCAATGATCCTGACGCGTACCGGGATGTTGACCTATGCCGATATGCTGCAACGTGCCGATCGCATCACCACGCGGCTGTGGGCACAGGGTGTGACAGCCGGGGATTTCGTTGGCATCTAGTCCACCCTTTCGGTTGATGCGCTGATCTCAATGCTGGGTATCCTGCGTATTGGCGCAGCCTTTGTTCCGTTGGACGGCAGCTATGCGTCGGATGTGCAATTACGACAGATGGTGGGGCAGGTGCCATTTCCTGCCATCTGGCAGGTAGTTCCGTTGGTTCAGGAAATCTTGGTGACCGAAACTATCTTTTCCTAGGGGCAGACAGCCTGACAATCTTCTGGATCGCCGCACGGCAGATCGAGGCCGGGTTGGGGCTGGAAGCGCGTCATATTCTGGAACACGGAACGATACGGGCATTGGCCGCCCAGGTGCATGCCGGTTCCGTGAGCAAAGTGCGCAAACCGTTGCTCAGCGAATTCCGCAGTTTGACCAGAACAGGCACGTAAAGGTCAGATCACGCCGATCTCCGCTAGGGCGCGGTTTAGATCGGCGGGAATATCCTCTCCCGCTCGCCGGCCTGTTGGCAAGTCGGCGGGCGCATCCTCCGGTTTCAGGTACCGCCAGCCCTGAAACGGACGTTTGATGGCGTTGACCGTGCGGTGCAAAGCCGGCTCCAGGACAATGCCACAGCGTCGAATACCGTCTTCGCCGCGCACCTCGTCCAAACGAAGAATCTTCTGACGGCACTGCACCTGCCCTTTGATAACCCAATAGAGCGAGCCGCCATCCAGCAGCTCAGCTTCCCGTTTCGGCCACATCCGCGTGACATGGCGCGGCAGTTCACCGGGCAATTCTTTGCGGCGCACGGACTGCCATGCTTCCAGTGCTTCTGCCGTGTCGATACCGACGCACAGCTTGATCAGATTGATTGTCAAAGGCTAGTCCCCACGACCACTGCGTGATAGTGTAGTGCTCTCTCACTTTGCCGCAACCACTTGCGCCAATGTGCTCAGACCCAAAGCCCGGAAAGACAACCCAATGACCCGCTTTGCCGCTCCGATAGCCGAACAGATCTGGGATATGAAGTACCGGTTCAAACATGCCGATGGCTCGCCAATCGATCAGACGGTCGAAGACACGTGGCGCCGCATCGCGCGGGATTTGGCGCGGGTGGAATCCGACCCAGCAACTTGGGAAGGCCGGTTTTATGATGCCCTGGAGGATTTCAAATTTCTCCCCGCCGGCCGCATCACCGCTGGGGCTGGCACCGCGCGGCAGGTGACGCTTTTCAATTGCTTTGTCATGGGCACTATTCCCGACAGCCTGAGCGGTATCTTCGAGATGCTGAAAGAGGCCGCGCTGACCATGCAGCAGGGTGGCGGTATTGGCTATGATTTCACCACCATCCGGCCCAAAGGTGCGGCGGTATCGGGCGTGGCGGCGGATGCCAGCGGACCACTCAGCTTCATGGATGTTTGGGATGCGATGTGCCGCACGATCATGTCTGCTGGATCCCGGCGCGGGGCAATGATGGCCACGATGCGATGCGATCATCCCGATATTGAAGATTTCATTTCGGCCAAGGCCGATTCCGCCCGTCTGCGAATGTTCAACCTGTCGGTCCTGGTGACCGACCCGTTCCTCGACGCGGTCAAAGCAGACGCGGCTTGGGATTTGGTTTTTGATGGCAAGGTCTACCACACCGTGAAGGCCCGTGACCTGTGGAATCGCATCATGCAGGCGACCTATGATTATGCCGAACCCGGCGTTATCTTCATCGACCGCATCAACGCCGCCAACAACCTGCATTATTGCGAAACGATCTCGGCCACGAATCCTTGCGGCGAACAGCCGCTGCCGCCCTATGGTGCCTGCCTTCTGGGCTCAATCAACCTTGCGCGGCTCGTGACAGACCCGTTCGGGGCAACGGCGGCCATTGACGATACCGCATTGCAAGACCTGGTCGCCACGGCCATCCGAATGATGGACAATGTCGTGGACGTGTCCAAGTTTCCGCTGCCCGAACAGGCGGCTGAGGCGCAGGCCAAGCGGCGCATTGGGCTAGGCGTGACCGGGCTGGCCGATGCACTTTTGATGATGGGGTTGCGCTATGGTTCCGACGTGGCCGTGGCCCAGACCGAAGCATGGATGAAATCCATCGCTCGTGCGGCGTACCTCGCCAGCGCCGACCTGGCGCAGGAAAAAGGGGCGTTTCCGCTGTTCGACGCAGAGCCGTATCTGGCGAGCGGAAACATGACCCAGATGGACGATGATGTGCGGACGGCGATCCGGGAAAAAGGCATTCGCAACGCGCTGCTGACCTCTATCGCGCCAACGGGCACGATCAGCCTCTTTGCGGGCAACGTGTCTTCTGGGATCGAACCGGTTTTTGCTTATGCCTACACCCGCAAGGTTTTGCAAAACGACGGGTCCCGTACCGAAGAAGAGGTCGTGGACTATGCCGTGCAGATGTGGCGCGACAAATTTGGCGACCGCGAATTGCCCGACTATTTCGTCAACGCCCAGACTTTGCCGCCTGAAGATCATGTGAAAATGCAGGCCGCAGCGCAAACCTGGGTCGACAGTTCCATTTCCAAGACCATCAACTGCCCCGAAGACATCAGTTTTGAAGCGTTCAAGGATGTCTACATGCAGGCCTGGGACCTGGGCTGCAAAGGCTGCACCACCTACCGTCCCAACGATGTGACTGGCTCGGTTCTGAGCGTATCGGAAAGCACCGATACAGCACCGGGTGAACAGCCGGGTCAGGACGGCACGTCCATTGCCGGCGGCGAAGTGATTTATATGTCCGAACCGCTGGACCGCCCGAAATCGCTGGAAGGGCAGACTTACAAACTCAAATGGCCTGACAGTGAACACGCGATCTACCTTACAATAAACGACATCGTCATCGGTGATCGCCGCCGTCCGTTCGAAGTGTTCATCAACTCCAAGAACATGGAACATTTCGCTTGGACCGTTGCGTTGACGCGGATGATCTCGGCCGTCTTCCGGCGTGGTGGGGATGTGTCCTTTGTGGTGGAAGAGTTAAAGGCCGTGTTCGACCCGCGCGGTGGCGCTTGGATAAAGGGCAGATACATCCCGTCCATCTTGGCCGCGATTGGTGGTGTGATCGAGCGGCACATGATCGCCATCGGGTTCATCGAAGGTGAAGGACTGGGCCTCAAATCCGATCCAAAAGCGGCAGTGGTCAATCTCGATGGCCCACGCGGCAATGCCTGCCCCAGCTGCGGGCAGTTCGATATGCGCATGGTCGAAGGCTGCATGACCTGCGCTAGCTGTGGGTATTCGAAATGTGGCTAATCCGCAGTTAGACTTGGGACAATGGCAAAGAGTTTCACCAAGTTTAAAGACCGGATCTGGGGTGTTGTGGACCTAGCTGCGCGCGGCATCGCCAGCGCGCCGAAACCCATTCAGGACATTGGCTATGGCACGTTGCGCGGCCTCCTTTGGGCAGCCTACCACGCGCCCAAGGTCCCGCTGGCATCCACAGCTGCCGATTTTGCCATCGTGCTTGGGCATGGCACGGCGCGGTCGGTCTACGGTGGATTTGTTGACCGCTTTGTTTGGGCCTTGCGGCGACAGGAAAAGCTGCGGCTCGGTGCGACCGAAGAAACCGACGCGTTGCTGGAACTGCCGGAGCAGAACCGGCTGGACGAGATAATCCGCACCCATGGCAGCGCGGTCATGGCCATGCCGCATTGTCACAGTTCCCTGCTAATGATCCGCGGGCTCTCTACCCGATACCCTGTTCTGATGCTGGTGCGTGAATCCGCCGATCAATCGCGCGCCGACGCCACGCGCGTCTATTACAACAACCTCGGGGCCGAGCGGTTGGATGTGCGCAATTCCTCCAGTGTTTCCGTGGCGCGCAGCGTCTTGCGGGCCCTGCGTGAAGGCAAGCTGGTGGTCGGCATCGTCGACCGGATCAAGGCTGCCCCGGCTGAAGGCGAAGATTACAACGCTCATGATGATGTGCGCCGTTGTCAGGCCTTTGGCCAGACCGTTGGGTTCCCGGCCTGGCCCGCCCGGTTTGCGGCGCGGGCGAGGGTGCCTCTGTTGCCGGTTATGGTGGAACTGACCCAGGACAAGATCGTCGGCCATTTGGGCGACCCTATCGACTGCACCGACCAGATGGGCGCCACACAGGCCTGCATGAACAACCTGGAAACGATGTTCCTGCAATACCCGCATGATTGGGGATTTGTGTATGACAAACACTGGTCACGCGTAATGCGAGGCCGCGCGCAAGAGATTTCGCCACAGCAATAGGCGGAATTGTTGCGTTTCGTGCCACACATTTCGGTTGTGCGGCTGCCACTCTGGCTTGTGGTTGTGGTCCAGCTTATAGGATGATGACCCGGGGGGGCACACATAGCAGGTTTTTGTCATGCCGCGCTGGTTATTGGCCGTATTGGTCGCGCTGAACGTTCTGCCGTCTTCCGGGATGGCGCAAAATGCCGGTCCGCAGATCGAACCTGTCACAGAACTGGATGAATCGCTTTTTCCGCCCGCGACGAAAAGGCGGCAGATCGGGCACGGTCGGTTGTTCACCAACGATTTTCTTGGCGACCAGTACGACCGATGGCAGACCGGGTCTTATACATCCTCGCGGGTCTGGGCCCGGGACAGCTGGCAGGGTCGTGCTCCGCCAGGTTTTGGCGACCTGTTGGAAATGCGCATCGGCGGACGCATAATAACGCCCGAAAACCTGCGCACATTTGTGCCTACCGACCGGCCCTGGGCCGGGTCGCTGAATTTCGGACTCCATACGCATTGGTCCCGAGGCAACACCGAATTCGCGCTGGGCAGCGATCTGGTGGTGATAGGGCCGCAAACCCAGCTCGACCATCTGCAGGAATTGCTGCACGACATCTTTGATGCGCCGATCCCCAGAAACGCGGTGCTCAGCCGACAGATCGGCAACCAGGTTTGGCCGACACTCGTGGGCGAAGTGGGACATACAATACAGATCGGCGGTCAATCCCGGCTGCGGCCTTACGCTGAACTGCGCGCGGGCGATGAAAGCCTGGTGCGGTTCGGGGCTGACCTGACCATCGGGACATACGGCCTGGATGAACTGATGGCACGGGAAAACGTGACCGGGCAGCGCTATCGCATCGTTCAAAAGGAAATCCCGGGTATCAGCTTTGTTTTAGGCGCGGATGTGGCTCATGTCTTTGACAGTGTCTATCTGCTAAGCAGTCGGGGCTTCCAACTTACCGACACGCGCAACCGGGTCCGTGCTGGGCTTCACTGGCAGGGCGAAACCTCTTCCGTCTTCTATGGCGCGACCTGGCTGGACCGCGAATTCACCAGCCAGCGAGAAAGTCAGGTGGTGGGATCTGTGCGGCTCGAGTTTCAATTTTGAAAAAAGTCTCAACTATTAACAAATGTCTTCTCAGACCGAACCAGCTTTGTTACATAATGATCAATAAAAAATACTGATGCAGGCATAGGTAAATGGTAACGGGCGTAAGTGGCACGTTCGTCATTTCCTGGTCACAAACAACACTGGATGGGCTCAAGTCCGCTCCGATGGAGTATTTGACGGTTGGGGCAACCTGGGCTTGGTCGGGGGACGTCGCTCGGGTAGACGGCCCTCCGAGTCTATTGCAGTTGGGCCAGGCTGATGAGGACGCCAATGTAAGAAAGCGGGCTGCGCGCAGTGTGCGAAGGCTTGTTGGGGCAGCAGTAGAAGGCATTTCGGAACTGGCGCGCCGCGACGATGAAGATGAACCGTTGATGGACAACCACTTTGTGGTGACGGACGGTTTGCGAAGTTATTCTGTGACAGTGATCGAAGTGGCAACAGGGGCAAGGCCGCTGCTGATGTTCCTTGATACCGTACCGCCGCGCGATGCAGACTTGTGGGTTGTTCATGCAACCCTTGATCAGCGCCGGGCGCATTTGGGCGAACCTGCCGATGGCGGTGTCATATGTTTTACGCCGGGCACGCGGATTTCCACACCAAACGGGCTTGCCCCGGTCGAAACGCTGCGTGAAGGCGATTATGTGCAGACCCGCGACAATGGCGCGCAGAAAATCGTCTGGGTGGGCCGGCGCCGGATCACCGGTGCGCGCATGTTCGTGCGTCCTGCGCTACGGCCCATCCGTATCAATGCAGGCGCGCTCGGCATCGAGCGGCCCGATCAGTCGCTACTGGTCTCGCCCGAACATCGGATGCTGATCCGTGGCCACACAGCGCAGGCGCTGTTCAACACGAACGAGGTGCTGGTGTCGGCGGGCAGGCTGGTGAACGGAAAAACCATTCACGTGGATCTGAATGTGCGAGAGATCACCTATATACACCTGCTGCTCGCCAATCATAACGTGATCTGGGCCAACGGCGTGGAAAGCGAAAGCTTCCACCCAGCCAATGCGCAATTGTCAGAGCTCAGCTTAGCGGACCGTCTGAGTCTACTGCACAAGTTCCCTGATCTGGAGCAAGACCCGCACAGCTACGGCGCATTTGCCCGCCGGAACCTGTCGGACAGCGAAGCAACCATCCTGATGCACGAAGTTGCCTAAAAAGCTTGGCTGCCAACAGCGCGAGGGCATGATGTGCTGCACAACGCGGCGCATATGCTTAAGGCGTTGACACCCCCCGCTCGTCGTCTATAAGCCCTGCTTCATTGGTGTTGGTGGCCCCCGCAAGGGGATGCCTGTCGGTCCTGCCAAATCAGGACAAAGGACAACGCCCTTCGAAACACGAAACGAAGGAGATCAGCCGTGACCAAACGCACGTCTGCCAAGTATAAAATCGACCGCCGGATGGGTGAAAA
>JAEPNQ010000083.1 GCA_017643305.1 Marinibacterium sp.
ACGGGACATGCCCTGTCCCATCAGCACCTCAACCTGTCGTAACTTCGAGACAATCTCTTCGGGCTTGGGTCGCCTGTTTGCCATTCTCGGTCCTCCGTTTCCTAAACATAGCGGTGGACCAGTTCAGTTGGGGAGGCTCACCGCCGCGTTTCATCTCGGTCCCGTGGTCGATCGGCTGGCCGAACATCTGAAGGCGTCGACCAAGCTCTTCATGGACGAGACCACCGCCCCGGTGCTGGACCCGGGACGAGGCCGGACAAAGACCGGCTATCTCTGGGCACTGGCCCGGGACGACCGGAGATGGGGCGGCGACGATCCGCCCGGCGTGGTCTTCACCTATGCCCCGGGCCGCGCCGGGGAGAATGCGGAGAAAATCCTGCAGGGCTTTGACGGCATCCTGCAACTGGACGGCTATACCGGCTACAACCGGCTGACGCGCCCCTCGCGGAAAGGTGGCAGTCCGATCCGTGTCGCCCATTGTTGGGCCCATGCGCGGCGTAAGCTGAAGGAGGTCTTCGACCGCGACGGCTCGGAGATCGCCGCCGAGGGGCTGCGCCGGATCGCCGAGTTCTACAAGGTCGAAGCCGACATCCGCGGCGCGGCGCCGGGCCAGCGGCTCTCGGCCCGACAGGCGCGCACCGCCGCCCTCGTGGCTGAGTTTGGTGAATGGTTGCAACAGCAGCGCCTGCGCATCTCCGCCAAGTCGCGCCTGGGAGAGAAGCTCGCCTACATCCACCGTCACTGGGACGGGTTGCAGACCTTTCTGCAGGACGGGCGTGTCGAGATCGACTCCAACAGCGTCGAGAATCTGATCCGACCCATCGCTCTGAACAGGAAGAACGCATTGTTCGCCGGTCACGACGAGGGCGGCAAGGCCTGGGGCCGCATCGCGTCCCTGATCGAGACCGCCAAGATAAACGGCGTCGAACCGTTCGCCTATCTCAAGGCCACTCTCGAGGCCATCCGAGAAACCAGATCGACGAACTCCTCCCTTGGAACTTCACGCCGTCAAGCTGAACCCGCGTGGTCCGCAGCCGCCGCTTACACGTCGTTAACCACGTCAATAACGATGTCGTATAAGATCAGATCAGCAAATTGGGCAGGCGGTCCGAATCGGGCGGTTTCGGTAAAGTAAAATAATCATACGAAGAGACTTTCAGGGCTTCTCTACAAGAGGAGAAGCTAAATTGAATAGCGCTTCCGCGATTATTTTTCCGCCTGAATCATTAACATGTACATAGTCGATGAATAACTGTTTCTTAGCATAACGCTGATCATTAAAAATTGGCACCAGATCCACAAAGCCAACTGCATTTTGGAACGCTAACTTTTCCAAGTCTTCTTTGATTAATGGGTATAGTAGATCGCTCACGTCACCTCTGCCTCTATAAAATGAAGATTCCACATCGGACAAAAGGTTCTTGTTGCGAAGATTTAGGGCGGGTTGCAAAGAAAGAATGACGTCAATACCCTCACGTTTTAGGATATCTATATTTACTTGCGTGCTTCTTAGATACCCTTTCTCAGAGGCTATTCGGTAACCACCAATAATTTCCTGATCGCTTTCCGCTTCAAACTTAAATCTCGGGTCTGCGTCACGAATGCGGGCGTCATGCTGTAGCTTCCAAGCAAAGTATCCTCGGAAAAATGCGCTGTAGTCCGCCATATAGTGCGCAAAATAGTCCCATAATCCGCCTAGGTTTGGCTCCTTCAGCCTCGGTGACCAAAACTGGTACTTGAAATCCAGATAGTAGTCTATCTGCGGATTGAAGCGGTAATGATCGTTTGCCCCATCTAAAAAAATGACAAGATCGGGATCGTAGTTCAATAATTCGCTTAGTAAGTAACTTGTATGCTGAAAAACCTGGTATCCAGCTGCTGCCACATTGATGATTTCTATGTGTTTATTTGGGAAAGCTTTTTCAAGCATCCGTTCAAGATGAGCATCTATTGTTTCGTCCATATATACATGTGCAATCGGGTATGGAGGTGGGGCTGAGACCCCAGCTGCGGTTGAGCCACCCATAAGGAACGCCCGAAAGGTTCCTTCTGGTTTAACTAACGATACTTCTTCGTCGCGGCGAAAGCCTTGAGAATTGAATATAATCCAGTCACCTTCATTGTCCCCTTCTCGAAAGCCTGGCTGATGTCCATAAACACGATATGAATCGAACTTGAATTTCTTTTCAGTTGCTTTTTCTAAAACCGAATTTAGATAGTAAGCTGAACCAAGCTCTACCGTAAAAATAGTCAGAATTAGGATAAATAATGCATAAATAATCTTAAATTTGACTGACATACTTAATCCAATTCATATTTTCTTGAATAATCAACAAGCAGAGCTTGTGACTGCTCTATTTTTTGTAAGTAGTAGTTTCCCACTACTAACACATCAATTTCAGTCCCCATAAAGCACTTGAACGCGTCTGTCGGAGTGCAAACGATTGGCTCTCCTCGGACATTGAATGACGTATTTACAACGATTGGACAGCCTGTTTTTTCTTTGAACTTAGAGATTACAGCGTGGTAGCGCGGGTTAGTATCCGCATGAACAGTCTGTATCCGTGCAGAGTAGTCAACGTGCGTTATTGCTGGAACTGAAGAACGTGGAACGTTCAGCTTCTCAATGCCAAAAAGCGCCTCTTCTTCGGCAGTCATTGAAACGCGTTTTTCTTTTTTGACGTCGGCAACAAGAAGCATGTAAGGGCTGTCAGTGTCATGGTCGAACCATTCGCTGACATCCTCGCGCAATACGCTTGGGGCAAACGGTCGGAAACTCTCACGGTATTTCACCTTCAGATTGAGCTGCTTTTGCATGAAGGGCGAACGTGGATCTGCAATAATGCTTCTACCACCGAGCGCTCTTGGACCAAATTCCATCCGATTTTGCATCCAACCTACGGCCTTTTCATCGGCTAATGCTGTTGCTACTTTATCAATCAAATCCGCATCAGTGAGATTTGTATATACTGCACCACATGCTTTTAGCTCAGCCTCTATCTCGTCAGAAGAAAACTCTGGACCAAGATAAGCACCTTTCATTCCATCACGATCTGAAGAAACAACGCGTTCCTTATTATGATGTAGATGCCACGTGGACAGCGCGGCGCCTAGAGCGCCGCCAGAATCTCCAGCAGCGGGTTGAATCCAAATGTTGTCAAATATTTTTTCGCGCAACAAAATTCCATTTGCGACGCAGTTAAGCGCGACGCCGCCTGCCAAGCAGAGGTTCTTTTCGCCTGTTTCCTGAGCTACGCCCCTCGCCAACCTAACAACGATGTCTTCTGTTACCTTTTGAACAGACGCAGCTAAGTCCATCTCACGCTGGCTCAGTTCCGATTCTGACTCCCGCGCAGGACCCCCGAACAACGTATCAAACTTCTTGTTCGTCATCGTTAAACCAGTGGCATAGTCGAAGTAGCTCATGTCCAATTGGAAACTGCCGTCGTCAGCAACTGAAATTAACTTTTCGCGTATTAGTTCCGCATAGCGTGGCTCACCATATGGCGCCAACCCCATCACTTTGTATTCGCCAGAATTGACCTTGAATCCTGTGTAATAAGTGAAAGCAGAATAAAGAAGTCCGAGTGAATGCGGAAAGTGTATTTCCTTGACGACTTTTAGTTCCTTTCCCTGACCAGTAGCCAGAGACGTGGTTGTCCATTCACCCACACCGTCTAGAGTGAGGACAGCTGCACTTTCGAAAGGAGAAGGATAAAATGCACTCGCAGCGTGTGACAAGTGGTGTTCAGAGAATAAGAGCCGTTCGCGCCAGTTGATATCTTCTGCAAGTGTTGTTTTTAGCTCTTTGATTAAAGCAGATTTTTGAAAAAGCTTGTCCTTGATCCAAACTGGCATCGCTTTGGCGAAACTTGTGAAGCCTTTTGGCGCAAACGCAAGATAAGTCTCTAGGAGCCTTTCAAATTTTACGAAGGGCTTCTCATAGAACACCACGTTATCAAGCTGTTCTGCATTAATATTCGCTTCTTTCATACAATAACGAACAGCATGATGTGGGAACCCAGCATCATGCTTTATGCGTGTGAAACGCTCTTCTTGCACGGCAGCGACGATTTCTCCGTCTTTAACGATGCATGCGGCACTATCATGGTAAAAGGCGGATATACCTAAAATATACATAAAGGGTGTCCTAAAAGAGCGTGTATATGAATGGCGCGACAACCGAGCCTTGCGCAAGAATTAGAAGACCGCCCAATATCACCATCACGATAATAATCGGCGCGAGCCATAGTTTTTTACGAACACGTAGAAACGCCCAAAGTTCTCTTAAAAAGTCCATTTAGTCTGTTCCTTTAGAACTGGTTTTTGAAGGACTCGGCTTGGATCGCATGACTCCGCGGAATCCAAAGAGTGTTTCTAGGTTTGGACCTAAGACGCAATTCATCACGACCACTTATGCGCATCACTAACGCGATAGGCGTGAATAGACCAAAGAAAATCACACCGAACACAATTGGGCTCACAATCATGCTGAGCAACAGCCCAAAACGCATCCACAACTTGTTAAGCGGCAGTAATGCATCAGCTTTGGCAAGAGTGACCACCAAAAACATCGTCGCAACGGCAGCAAGGAGATAAAACCACGTCAACGAGACTTTGACGTAAAAATAGGCCGCAGCAACAGCAAAAACGAATGTGAAGAAAAATCCAAATTTCCTATTCGAAGGGAGTACGACCTCTGAAAACTTCATCGCACTAATTTTTCCAATTTGTTTTTTGAATAAGGAATACCAAATCATACGGTTCACGGCACGAAATGCTTTCTAATGACTGTTGGAAGGTTGATTGTCCTTCGTTGGATGGACGTAAAAGGTTATCCGCAACGCTCTCCGCGATGTTTATCCAGTCAATGTTCCTAATAGACTTTCCCGCCTTTGCTAAGTGATCATCCATTTCTAACACACAAAGCCCCACATAACGCGAAGCAGTTGATGGTGTTTCTTTTTTGTTTATACAATACAGAGACGCCATTTGTGACCTCACAGTTTGAGCCTTTATACCTCTCACCGCTAAAAACATTTTGCTTTCTGCCGTTCAGTTTGTGATTTTGGATGTTCCTAGGTAGCTACGATGCCCACGAACCTCGTAGGCTATTCTCACTGCAAAGATAATGGCAACCCTAAAAAAACAAAATGCGAAGAATATGTGATCCCCCGTCTAACCCGGATAATTCAGTGCGCCCCGATGGCGCGTTTCACCAGTGGAGGAAGGATCCACCCAGATAGTTGTCGATAGGTCTGGTAGCTGACGAGCGGCTTCACCGGGTAACTGGTGGGGTCGAAGCCTCGTGACAAAGGCCGCCAAGGGCGGTTGAGCAATCCAGCGGGCCGTAACGTGAGTGAAGTCTTCTGTGGTTGCTGCCCGCAGTGCAAGAAGCTTTTGACCCTATTGGCGTGTACTCAAACGGACGGTTGCACTTGGTATTATTAGCCGATTTTATGAAGGATGAGATGCTCACAAGAAAGTAAGCCATGAAGTACACCAATATCCGCTTACTCGCCTTGGCTTCATGCTTTCTAATCACACCTATCCAAGTGATGGCACAAGCTGAAAGGGCTCTGATCGATGATTGCTTCGAAGCTTTGTCTTCGGGAGATCAACAGGCCATCGAGGAAGCCTCTACTTCTGTAATGGATATAGGCCGTGTATCTTCACTGAAAGATAGAATGGATGCGGGCATATGTTTGACTAAGGCGACTGGACGGCGGTGGCAGTACTACCCAAAGTTAAACAAGCTTATTCCCTCAAGCATTGTCGCGACCATCAGCGATATGAGCGATCTGCCGCGTCAAGCAGAAGAAGCGTATCAGGCAAAAAATTCATCCCTGATCGCTCAGGATGTATTTGCAGCTTGCCAGGAACTGTACTCGCGAGAGCCGACGGATGCGATGACAAACAAAAGCTGCATAGAAACGTTTTCGGCGAATGGCCACCCAAAAATGCTGCCGCAGGAAGAGTTCGTTCGTCAGTTCATTTCTAAAAAATTCAGCAACCTAAGCGAGGAAGAGATATTTTTCGTGTTGGATATGTTTCCGGCGTCCGTTCCGGACTAAATGCCACTTGTGCAGCTTGTTCCCCATATACCTACCACTTTGACAAAGAATAGGTGGTGACACGGTTATATTTCTTCACAAGGTCTCCTAATGTCGGAAACACCCGGCACAAGTGGCATTTTTCTGGCCTGATCACACCTCGAATTCCGTGATCGTGCTTTCCGTAACCGTCAAACCGACCACATACTTCCCGTCACTCCGCCGCTTGTGGCCGTAACCAAGGCGTGACAGCCGATCTCGGAAGTTCTTGATGCCCAGCGTCTTGTTGATGCCCTGGCTGTCGGTCCAAAGTTTATAGCGCCCATAGAGCTTGGTTACATTGATTTCAGCATTGGCGTCTACCTTGCAGGCATCTTCGACGAATTGCGCGACCTGATCCGCTTCAAGTTTCCATTCCTGTTTGGAGCGGGCTGCGGATGGTGGCTCAGTAAATCCATGAACCAACGCCTCAGCATAGGCGTCCAACGCCATGTTCAGGATTCCCGGTAACTCATTGAACAAGGTTTCCTTCAACAAAGGGTCTCTTTCACCCTCAGGGAAAATCCTGTTGAACGTGATGATGACCGCCCGGCGGAAAAGGGCGTCTGAAAAGTCTCGCGTATGCGGCATGTGGTTGGTTCCAAACCAGCATGTCGAAAAAGGCCGCATCAGGAAGGGGTCTTTGTTTTTGTGCTCAACCGTGCTGGGTTCTCCTGAAGTGATGGCCTTCAGTTCCGCATCTGCGATGACCTCGCCCTGTTTCAATTCAGTGACGATATTGGCTGGCTTCATATGCAGGTGGGCGCCTATATCCGAAATCTGGGCTACGAGGCGGTGGCATCGATGAACGACACCGGCCTGGTCATCCCTTATGCGGTCAAAGCAGGCCTTGGCGAATATGCTCGCAACCAGATGGTCATCACACCGGAATTCGGCCCCCGCCTGCGGTTCTCCAAAATCTTCACCAACCTGCCACTGGCTTTCGACACGCCCAGACCGCTGGGCGTGCGCGCCTTTTGCGACATCTGCACCGCCTGCGCCGATGCTTGCCCGGTCAAGGCCCTGCCCTATGGCCCGCCCTCGGACGCAACGCCTAATGTCTCCGCCATCAAGGGCGTGCGAAAATGGACCTCGGACGCGGAAAAATGCTTTGGCTTCTGGGCCAAGCTTGCTTCTAACTGTGCCATCTGTATGCGGGTCTGCCCGTTCAACCGCGACTATTCCCAACGCCGAAACCGGCTCTGGCTGCGGTTTGCCTTGTCGCGCTGGCGGAAACTCGCACTGCGTTTTCACAAGGCCCGCGCCCGGCTGAAACCATCGGACTGGTGGGCCGGTGCTGCCTGACCCTACGGGACGGCGGGCGGGGCGATCTGCACGGCAGGAGCGCCGTCCTCCGGACCGCTACAACTGCAACATCCCGATGCTGGCCCCACCGCAGACATAAAATGTCTGCCCCGTCACGAACCCGTTCTCCGGATCGCAGAAAAATAAAAATGCGTTGGTCACATCCCGCGGTTCCCCCAACCGACCCACGGGAATTCGCTTACCCAGTTCCGCCTCCTGGTCACTGCCCTTCGGAATGATGTCCCAGAAATTATCCGTCCGGATCGGTCCTGGCGCGACCACATTTACCGTGATCCCATGCGGTGCAAACTCCAGCGCCCAGGTCCGGGCCATGCCGATGATCCCCGCCTTGGTCGCCGAATAGGCCGTGCGCGTTGGCACCCCCAGCGCCGCACGCGACCCGTTGAACAGCACCCGGCCAAACCCCCGCGCTTTCATTCCCGGCAACACCGCCTGCACCAGCGTCAAGGCCGATCCCAGATGCAGCTGGGCCAGCCCTGTGATGTCCTCGGGCTTGGCCTCCTCCAGCAGGTTTGGCCAGATCAGCCCGGCATTGTGGATCAGATGCGTTACCTCATACTCTGCCGCAATCTCCGCCGCCGCCTCAGCCACAGCCTGCGCATCCAGCAGATCGCATTGCACCGAACTCAACATCGGGTGGTCCATCTCTGCTGCCCGCCGTGCGACCGAGATCACGCGATACCCCCGCTCCAGCAACTGCCCCGCCAGATCAGCACCGATCCCCTTGTTTCCACCCGTGATGACGGCTGTCAGATCGCTCATGTCTCTCCCCCCGGAACCAGCGCCAGCACCCGCAGCGGGCTGCCCGTGCCACCCTTGATCTTGAGCGGCGTGGCGATCAAAACCGCGCCGGTGGGCGGCAACTGATCCAGCCCGCTCAGGCATTGCAGCCCGAACTTGCCCGCCCCATGCAAAATGTAATGCGCGGGATAAGGCGGCGTGTGATGCGCCCCCTGCCCTGCATCCGTGCCCACGGTTTCCGTGCCAAAGCCGCGAATGTCGCGGTCTTCCACCAGCAGGCGGATCGCCTCGGGCGTCGGCCCGGGCGAATGCGGCCCGTCCGACTGCATGTTCAGGTATTCCGCGCCGGACCGCTTGGACCAGTCCGTACGCATCAGGACCCAGGCATCTGTAGGCACGCGCCCATGTTGCCCCTCCCATGCCAGAATAATTTCCGGTGTCAGCTCGAAATCGTCATCCTTTGCCGCCCCTGCCGAACAGTCGATCACCACGACCGGGCCTACGAAGTTTTCCACCGAAATCTCATCAACATCGCCATTCGGCACCTCGCGACCCGAAATCCAGTGCGACGGCGCATCGAAATGCGTGCCTGTGTGTTCGCTGAGGTGAATATTGTGCCATTTCCACCCCGGCCCGCGATGGTCATAGGCGCTGATCTCCTCCATCCGAAACCGCGCACATTGGCCAAATTCCGGCGGCAGGATGATCACCGGGAAATCCGGGTCCAGCGTATGGGTCAGGTCCACCACCCGGATCGCGCCACTGGCGATCTCGACAGCAAATTGCGCCAGCGTGTCGGTCATTCGCCCATCTCCTGACCAAGCTCGATTTCCAGCACTTTGGGGTTCTTGCAAAACCGTTCCTCAAAATCCTTGGCCACGTCCCCGCACCAGACATCTTCCAGCCCGTCCCGCAGCCCTGACACCACCGACCGCGCCAACGCGGGACCGGTCACCTTGGGCGGTGGCAGGGGCTGGTACCAGTCTTCCTCCAGCGGGCCGGTGAAGACATTCATCACCCGCAGACCCGCACCGCGGAACTCTGCCCGCAGCGATTGCGACAGCGAAAATGCCGCCGCCTGCGACGCGTTGAAACATCCAAAACCGGGCGTGTTGGTGCGCGCATGCACCGACAGGATATTGACCCAGGCGACCGCCGAGTTCACCCCATCCGCCGTGCGCCCGCACATGGCCGGGCCAAAGGCCTGCGCCAGCCGCATCAGGCCGAGGTAATTCACCTCCATCTCATCGCGGGCAAAGCCGGTGCCGCCGCGCGCCAGCACTCCGCCGGGGCGCATGAAGCGGGCGGTGTTGATCAGGATATCGGTTTTGCCACCAATCTCGCCCGCCATGCGCTCCACCGATTTGGTGTCGGTCACATCCAGCGGCAAAATCTCTGCCCCCGCCGCCTCCAGCGCGGACCGGTTGGGATTTGGCAGCCAGTTTTCCGGCTCTCCCGCAAAGATCAACGTGGCCCCGGCCGTCTGCAAGGCAGCGGCTAGATCCGGTGCAAACGGGTGACGCGCATCGGTGATCAGCACGCGCCGCAAATGCGGGTCCGATGACATCAACCGGAGTTCGGGATCGTCAGCCATGTGGTCGGTCCTTTCTTGGGGCAGCGCCAGTATGACGCCCTGACCGGCGCGGTCCAGCAACAGGCGCAGGCGCACACGGGCATTCGCAGCCACGTCGCCATGCAGATGGCAGATCACCACTGGCCCGGCGTCCAGCTGCACGCTGCCCACGCGCCATGGCGTGCGTTCGCGAAAATACTGTTTGACCGAGGTCTGCACAGTGGTTTCCGCCAGCAATTGCCCGGTAGGCGCAATGTCCCACCAGGGCAGATCGGTGGACAGGCACGCGCTGCAGGCATCGCGCGGTGGATACTGCACTGCGCCGCATTCGGCGCAGGTCTGCAAGGCAAACCGCCCCTCTGCCGCCATGGCAGTCAGCCCCAGCGCGGCGCGGGACCGGATGACAGGCGGTTGCGTCGGTGACACGGTGCGTTTCAGCGGGTCCTTGCGTGGTGGCGGGGTGAGGGGCGTTGTCATGACTGCGCCCCCTCAATGATGGCTGCGGCGGAACACAGGCCACGGTCATAGTTGATCATGCCAAAGCCCGAGATCGCCGCGCGCCTGGCATCTGGCACCTGCGTCGGGCCTCCGGTGTGTGTCACCTGCCGGATCGCCTCCACCAGTCCTATGAAACCACCCGCTGCACCCGCCTGCCCGGCAGACAGCTGCCCGCCGGAGGTGTTATGCGGAAAGTCGCCTTCGACTGTCAGATCATGGGACCGGATGAACGCCGCAGCCTCGCCCTTGGCACAAAACCCCATGTCTTCGATCTGCATGGCCGAAATCACCGGGTAGTCATCATAGGTCTGCAGCAGGTCGATGTCGTCGGGACCACACCCCGCCATCTCCCACAACTCATCAATATCAACAGTCCAGCCGCCGCGCAGCTGAATCGGATCTTCGATATGCGCGTTGTGCCGTTCGATGGTGCCGAGAATGTGGGCGAACGGCAGGTTGCGTTTGATTGCTTCGTCTTCGCGCATGACCAGGTAGGCTTCGGAACCGGCCACCGGCATCACGCAATCGAACAGGGCAATAGGGTCCGAAATAGGCCGTGCGTCCATGTATTGCTGCAGGCTGAGCGGTTTCTTCATAACGGCATGCGGGTTCTTCAGAGCATTGGCCCGCTGCGCCACGCAGATGCGCCCGAAATCTTCGCGCGTGGCGCCGTATTCCTGCATGTAACGGTCTGTGAGCAAGGCAAAATTCGCGTTTGGTCCGCCATATCCATAGGGATATCCCGCATCCATCGCAAAGCGTGAGAAGCTCGAAAGCAGCTTGCGGAAACTGTCGATATGGTTGGTGTCTCCGGCCACACAGGCCACGATATCCACATCCCCCGCCTGCACCGCCCGCGCCGCGCGACGCAACGCCGCCAAGCCGGAGGCGCCTCCCATCGGGATCGTATCGAGCCAACGGGGCGACAGGCCCAGATGCTGGGTCAGACCGACAGGCGTGTCAGGAAAGAGCGTGAAAGAGGCCACCGAGAACCCATCCAGCTCCGTCGGTTTCAACCCCGCTGCGCGCAGGGTTTCCCGCAACGCACGGGCGATCCAGTAATGCGCGGTTTCGGTGGAATAGCGCGTGTAGGGGATGGTGACAGGCGCCGCCAGAACAACGCCATCATAGGATTGGCGTTTCATCGCAGCCCCCCCTCACAACGGATCACCTTCTGCACCCGTCCCTCTGCCCTTTGGGCGGAAGGGAGCAATATCTGCACCATTGGGCACAACCATCCCTTCTTCTCTTGGCGAAGAGCATGAGGATGAGAGGATTGTCGGAAGCTGCCAATCCGGCAGGATCGCGCTGGGGGTTTCACCCCCAGACCCCCAGGATATTTGGAGCAAGAGGAAAAACAGGAATTCATCATCCGACCTGCCGTTTTTTCAGGTGCGCAGTTCGGAAAGTGGTTGGGTCGTTCACCAGGCTGGCAACCAGCGTTTTCAGTACGCCACGCTGGATTTTCTGGGTAGAGGTCAGCGGCAGTGTATCGACAAAAGCGATGTGGCCAGGCGCCTTGTAATAGGCCATTTGGGCGAGGCAGAACTCCATGATTTCCCGCGCCTTGGCTTCACCGGGGTCAGCAACAGTGAGGCAGGCGAACACCTCTTCCCCCCGGATGTCATCTACCACGGGAGCAACGGCGGCTGCGGTGATGTCTGGGTGTTGCATCAACACGCTTTCCACCTCGATTGCAGCGATGTTCTCGCCAGACCGGCGGATGATGTTTTTCTTGCGGTCGACGAAGAAGATATTGCCCTCTGCGTCCTTGCGGACAAGGTCGCCGGTATGGAACCAGCCGCCCTCCCAGGCTTCCGCAGTCGCTTCGGGGTTCTTATAATAATGATCAAAGAACGCCAGCCGGGGCGCATTGCCTGCACGGCGGACCAGCAGTTCCCCGGGCGTGTCCGGCGCGGCTTCGGTGCCCTCGTCGGTGAGGATGCGCACCTCAATCTCCTTCGGTGGTTTGCCGAGGCAACTGACCCCTACGAGGCGCGGTTCGATATTGTTGCAGATCGCATTGGCGGCGGAGGTTTCGGTCATCCCCCAACCTTCAACCAGCGGGAAACCAAAGCGCGCCTCGAACGGGGCGTGCAGTTCCGGGTCCACGCCCGCGCCAAAGCCGAAGCGGATGGCGTGGTCAGTATCGGATGGGGCCGGGGGTGCCTTCATCAGGATCGACGGGATCACACCTAGGTAATGCAGGCAGGTGGCGCGACTGTCACGCACCGACGCCCACCAAGTTTTCGGGTGGAACCGGTCCAGCGCTATCAGGCAACCGCCGACCGTAAGCATGGCCATGAAGGAACAGGCCATCGCGTTCATGTGGAATACCGGCAGCGGCGTAAGCATGCGTTCGCCATCCTCAGTAATGGCGCAGAGCCCGCCTGCGTTTTTGTACCAGTCACCGGACATGGTGAAATAAGCGTTGGTCAGCACGCAGCCCTTGGGGTTGCCCGTGGTGCCCGATGTATAGAGCATCGCTGCCTCCCCCGGGGCCGCGTTGGGCGTGATGGCTGGGGGCAGCGGCGCGTCGTCGGGACCAAAGACCGGCAGGTCGTAGTTGGCCGCATCGCTCAGATCGCTGGCGCGGTCGGCGATGGAAACCGCGCCGGCCGGTTCGGCATGGCCGATCATATAACTCAGCTCAGCCGCGCGCAGGTCAGGGTTCACCGGCACCACCGAAACGCCCAACCGGTTCAGCGCCATCCAGTGCAGGAAATATGAAGGCCGGTTTTCCAGCAGGATCAGCACGCGGTGGCCTGCTCTATACCCGGCAGCAGCATAGGCATTGGCCTGTGCGTCGACGCGGGTCAGGGTTTCGGCAAAAGAAATCTCCCCGGCGAGAATGTCATAAGCCTGCGCCGTTTCCGGCAACACGCAGAACAGCGGCCGGTCCGGCCAGCGGGCCGCCGAGGCGGCGAGACGATCATAAACGGTTTCGGTCATGGATCAGGGCAACAGCTGAATATTCGGAAAGGCGGCATCGCAGTTGACCAGATCCACCCGCTTGTTGGCAATGCGCAGTACGCCATCGACCACCTGCAGATCATGCGTGGCGGTCACGCCCAGCAGCAACTGGTCGTCCAGCCGGGTTTCCAGGTAATGCATCGCGGTCACAGTCTTGTAGGTCCCAGCCTCATCGTCGGCTTCGTCAATGAACGGGCGGTTCAGGACATGCAGGCAGCGGCTTTTGGGCTTCTGCGAAAAGGTCCGTACGCCATCCAGACGCTCGATCCGCAGGCGGATCATGAAATAATCTTCGTACAGAAAGGACGTGACCAGATGTGGATCGGTTTGTTTGAAATCCAGCGGCATCCAGTAATGGCCAGTCTCCAACCACAGGGCCAGCCAGTCATTGTAACGCGCCTCGTCAAGCATGCGGGCTTCGTTATACAGGAAATCGACAATCTCATCGCGCCGATCCGTTTGCACAGTCATTCGGCGGCCTCCATCTGCGGTTCCATGCTCATCGTCATGAACTTGACCCAGGCGTCGAACTGGTTGCGCATCTGCCGCTCGCTGGTGCCGTTTTCTATCAGCTCACCCTCGAAGCTTTCCGGCCCGGTGTAGAGCCGGTTGAGATCCACCCATTCCAGCCCCTGCGTGGTCAAACCTTCCTGCGCGCGTTCGTACATTTCGGTATCGTCATGGCCGACCATGGAGGTGGAGGCATTTATCATTCGGTTGTACATCGCCGTCCGCGCCAGCAGTTGGTCGGGCGCGCCCACAAGCCGGTAGATCCAGCTTTCGATCAGGGTTTTATCCGGACCCAGCGGGATAAAATTGCGCAGCTGCTGGATTGGCCCCTTGATCATGATCGACGGAAAATAGACCGTGTTGTGGCGGTTTTCATCCAGGATCGCCTTCGCGCCATCTTCCCCGTAAGCCTTTGTCATCGCGTCGAAATATCCGGGAATAGCGGAATAATCCGAATGGATGGACATATTCACGCCAGTGTGCCCGTGGCCATTGGGCCAGGTGCGGATGCCCATGCCTTCCATGAATTCATACGGCGACATGAAGGGTGCGATGATCTCCATCGCCGGCGGGCGTGGCTCGGGGTTGCCCATTTCTTCATAAAGCCGCACGGCGGTGCCTGCGCTGCTTTCATGGGCCACCATCGGGTGGCAGGTGTCGGTCTGGTTTTCAACCAGCATTTTCCAGTTGCAGTTGTTGATATAGCGCAGCGGCGGACCGGCGACCTCCAGCCGGCCTTCGGGGCTGCGGTCCACCATGTTGTCCAAGCTGGACAGGGAGCCGCTGAAAAATTCTTCGAACTCCATGCCCTCTGGCGCGAGCCGGGCAAAGATGAAGCCACGATAATTCTTCACCTCACCCACCGGCGTCATCCCCTGGGCGTTGGGCGTGCTTTCCAGCGTGGTACCGTCATAGCCCTTGCGAAGCGGGATCGCCAAAAGGCAGCCATCGGTCTTGAACGACCACGCGTGATAGGGGCAGCGGAAGAATTTGCCCGTATTGCCTTCGCGGTCGATGGCAATTTTTGTGCCCTTGTGAGGGCAGCGATTATAGAGAACACACACCTCGCCATCTGTATGGCGCACCATGATCACGGGCTGGTTGCCGATCTGGGTGGTGAAGTAATCACCCGTGTTCGGCACCTGGCTGTCATGTCCGACATAGACCCATGTGTTCGCCCAGAGATGTTTCATCTCCAGGTCATAGATCTCGCGGTCAATATAGACGTCGCGATGCACCTGCCCGCCGGTAAAGAGCGCGCGGACGGCTTGCGGGTTTCCGGTATATCGCCCCATGGATGCCTCCTCGGGTTGAACGGTTGGGGTCTTGGTCTGGGGAGCGGTGATCTGTACTGGGCGCGGCGGCACCTTGCGTTGCGCGGGGCCGTCAATGTCCAGCACCAGCCGCGTGGATTTCGACCGGCTGACGCAGATCTGCATGACGTTTCCCGCCGCGCGTTCCGCTTCACTCAGCACCACGTCACGGTGATCCGGCGTGCCCTCCAGCACCTCGGTTCTACAAATACCGCAATCGCCGCGCTGGCAGTCAAAGGTAAGGTCGACGCCTTCCTCGGACAGAACCTCGATAATCGTCTTGCCGGGTGGCACGGTGTAGATGTCGCCGGAGTTGACCTGCACCTGAAACGATTTGTCATCCTCCCGTGTGACGGGCGTCGTGAACAGTTCGACATGGATTTCTTCCGGTGTCATCCCGGCTTCGGCCCCGATGGATTTGACCGCTTCGATCATACCCTTGGGCCCGCAGACATAGACATGTGCGCCAGCAGGGCGGTTAGCGATCACGGTAGCCATGTCGATCATGGCCGTGTCATCGAAATGGGCCACGAAACTGTCACCAAATGCGGCGCGCATAGGGGCCAGAAACGCAGCCAGGCTTTGGGTGCGGGCCGCGTAATGCAGCCTAAAGTGCCGCTCTTCCCGCTGCAACTGCGCCGCCATGGTGATCATCGGCGTTATCCCAATGCCGCCCGCGATCAGCACGACCGGATGATCGGACCCGAGCGGGAAATCGTTCTTCGGCAGCGTGGCCTTCACCTCCTGACCGACCAACAGCGCGTGCATGGCCTGCGACCCACCCTGCCCGTCCACTTCCTGCTGGATACCGAATACGTAAGCGTCAGGATGAACGGCATCCCCAGACCAGTCCACCAGCGAATAGGACCGCGTCCCAAGATCGCCAAGCTCAAAGGTCACATGCGCCCCGGCTGCATAGCCCGGTAGCGCCGCGCCATCGGCGGCAACAAATGTCAGGGTGCGAATGGTCTGCGTTTCGCTGGCTGTGTCGGCGAGCTTGAGTTTCACGGGAAACCTCTGCGATTTACGATAAGTATGAAAATTCATATAAATTCAGTCAAGACCGAATCGCATATCCGCAAATCGGTGGGAGAGGCTTGTGCAAGACCAGACCGATGACATGACCGCGGCCGAGGGCCAGTCCGACGGTGAAGTATTTGTTTCCGATTACCTTTTGTATCTTCTGGCCGCCGCAAGCCATGCCGCCAGCGCCCAGTTTCACAGCCATGTGCGCGATAATGGCCTGCGCATTGCCGAATGGCGCGTGCTGGCCTGCCTGTCCGAACGTGACGGTCAGATGATCACGCGGCTGGCGCAATTTGCCCTGTATGAGCAGTCGCGCCTGACCCGTATTATCGAAAAGATGGAAGAAAAAGGCCTCGTTTCCCGCCGCGCCGATGCGCGGGACGGGCGGCGTGTGCGGGTGTATCTGACTGACGAAGGCCGCGTGGTTACCAACTGTCTGGTCGCTACCGCCCGCACGCACGAAGCGCAGTTGCTGAGTGCCGGTGCTGATGCAGGCAGCGGGCAGGACCTGAAGGCCGCTCTGAAAGCACTGATCGCGCATCTTGGGGCGAATGTTAGCGAACCGGAGTGAGACGGGTTGCAATTTCCCCTGCGTTCTGGCCCGCTCTCGCATGTTCCGAACAACTGAAAGCCCACCGATGCGCCCCCGTTCCTACCTGACACCAAAAACTGTACGTGGACGCATCGCCAGGCCGCAGCCGTTGGGGCTGCCCTTGATCAACATGGGGTTCAACGAACTGCCCTACCCGCCCACCCCGCGCGTGGCACAAGCGCTGTCACAAACGTCTGAGCGGCTGGGCTCTTACGGGTCGCCGGGATGTGAAGTCCTGCGCGAAAAACTGGCCGAGCTCTGGGGGCTGAGCGCCGACCGGCTGATCTGTGGCAACGGGTCCGAAGAATTGCTGGACGTGATCGCCCGCAACTTCGTGCGGGCGGGGGACGAAATTGTCATTTCCGAATACGGCTATATCCAGTTTGAGCTGACTGCCCACCGCCTTGGTGCCCGGCTGACCAAGGCCCCGGAACACAACCTGCGCACAGATATCGACGCGCTGCTCCAA
>JAEPNQ010000036.1 GCA_017643305.1 Marinibacterium sp.
ATTGTGGAGATTACGCTCGGCGGGCAGGTGTACATACCCGGTTGGGGGTTTGCCACGACAGTCCTCCTGCCGAAGATCTAAAAGGCTTCTTCTACAGCCAACACGGTAAAAGCATCGAGCGGCTATTCCGTCAGCGTATGCTGGAAACACTAGAGGAAGATTGATCCGCTGGGAGTATCTGCCGCTTGGCTCACACAAAGTGTATCCAAATTTGCATCCAAAAGATACTAAAATCAAATTTTATTGTTGGTTATCAATAGCCTATGGAAAATATATGGCGGAGAGACAGGGATTCGAACCCTGGGTGGGCTTGCACCCACAACGGTTTTCGAGACCGCCCCGTTCGACCACTCCGGCACCTCTCCGCGGGGGTCTAGGCGCCGCGTGTACTTGCATACGGCATGGCTTTCAAGCGCCGATTTTACGATGAAAGGCAAGAAAGCGTTTTGGCATTGCCTGCAGGACTGTTTCACCGCACGATTGGATTATGACACATCCTCTCAGATCTCTTCGGACCGGGCTGGGCCTGGTGGTTTTGATGCTGCTGCTGGGGCAGGGGCTGGTTGGGCCTGCGCGGGCAGCGGAACGGGACAAACTAGCGGCTTTCCTTTCGGTCACCGGTTTTGACGTAGCGCTAGACAGTCTGCGGCTGTCGGCTTCGTCAGCGCCAATGATGCTGGGGCTCGACCCCGGTGTGTTTGGCGCGCAATGGACCCGGCTGGCTGACCGGGTGTTCGAAACGGACGGCATGCGCGACATGGCGCTGGACATCCTGTCGGAAACCCTCAGCGATGAGCTGCTGGCTCATGCGGCCGGGTATTACGCCAGCGATCTGGGCCAGCGGCTGGTGGAGGCGGAAAACGACGGTCACATGATGGAAGATGACGGTCGCAAGCAGGAAGACGGCGCCATGCTAATCGCGGCGATGGTGGAGGCGGGCTCACCCCGTCTGGCGACCATTCAGCGGATGATCCGGGCCATAGACATCACTGGCAACAGCGCGCGCGCGTTGCAGGAGGTGCAGTTCCGCTTCCTTATGGCAGCCAGCGCAGCGGCGGTGATCGACCTGAAGATGGACGCAGACGAGCTGCGCAGTTTCCTGAGGTCCCGCGAAGGCGAGGTGCGCCGGTCTATTCAAAAATCGGCCTTGGCGAGCGCGGCTTACACGTATCAGTCGTTTTCTGACGAAGAATTGCTGGCCTATACCGAGGCTTTGGAAGACCCGCAGATGCAGGATGTCTACCAACTGATGAACGCGATCCAGTTCGAGATTATGGCCAACCGGTTTGAGGTTCTTGCGGCAGAAATGGCCAAACTACAGCCCGGGCAGGAACTGTGAGGGCATCCGCATTCCTCGCCACTATCAACTGGCTTGCAATGGCCCCAGCCGTTCAAGCGGCAGAGCCCATGGTGGACCGGCTGGCCGCCGCTTTGCGTATCGGTGATGTAGTGGCGCTGCTGCGCGACGAAGGGCTGACCCACGGCGAGGAGCTGGACACAGACATGCTAGAAAGCACCGGCGGGCAGTATTTCGGTGCGCAAGTGTCGCGGATATTTGACACCGATGCGATGACAGCAACCCTAACCGGCATCATGGCAGCCGAAATGTCGAACGAGGCGCTGCGTGACAGCGTGGCGTTTTTCGAAACCGAGACTGGCAAGCAGATTGTTGCGCTGGAGCTGTCTGCGCGGCTGGCCTTTATCGACGCAGATGTTGAAGAGGCTGCGCTGGATCAGTTCGAAGCGCTCGACAGGGGGGACCCGCAGCGCAGACTGGTGGAAGATTTCGTCGAGGCCAACGACCTGATCGACCGAAATGTCGACGGGATCATCGCGACTGATTACAGCTTTTACCTCGGACTGGCTGATGGTGGCGCAATGCCGCGCGATGACGAAGGGTATCTGGCCCTGCTGATGGAAGATCGCGATGATCTGGTGGACGAAATCAGCGATTGGTCGCTGAGTTTTCACCTGCTGGCGTACCATTCGCTCAGTAATGAAGAACAGCAGGCCAATGTTGACTTTTCCCGCAGTGCCGCCGGTCAGGAACTGAATAACGCTCTCTTTAGCGGGTTCGATCGAATGTATGCCGACATTTATTATGACCTCGGACGGCTGATCGCGGCGGCGCTGGAGGCGACGGAGCTCTGATCGCAACGGATGGGTCAGGCAAACTTGTGTTAGTGGAATTGCACTGGGACGTATTTCAGTGTGCGGAAGGCGTCTGCAGCCAAACGCACCGGAATGGATCGACACCGGCCCTGTGCGGATGCGAAAGCGGGCAGGGCAGACAAAACAGGTTGACAGTCCACCTGCGCCGCATCATAAGCCAGCCATCCCGGCCGGAACACCGCGCCGGGTTTTGTTATCATTTCGCTCTCGGAGAGCGCGCTGTTCGCGGTGGCCCGGACCTTAACGGTTCATATAGCCAAGAACGCCCCAGACGGGGGACCACAGAACGCGGGAGAAGAAGGAAGAACAGTATGTTTGCGGTCCTCAAGACCGGCGGCAAGCAATACCGGGTCCAGCCGGGCGATCAGCTCCGGGTGGAAAAACTGGCAGCTGACGCTGGCGAAACCATTCAATTCAACGATGTTCTGATGCTCGGCGACGAGAGCCCCGTGGTCGGTGCACCACTGGTCGAAGGCGCGGCCGTGCAGGCCGAAGTGATCGACCAGATCAAAGGCGAAAAGCTGATCCACTTCGTGAAACGTCGTCGGAAGCATTCGTCCAAGCGGACCAAGGGCCACCGTCAGAAACTGACCCTGATCAAGATCACCGAGATCCTGGCCTCGGGCGGAGAGAAAACAGGTGTGAAGGCTGCTGTTGGTGCAGGTTCCGTTGCAGGCGTTGCTGCTGCTGTTGCCGCGCCCGCCCCGAAGAAAGCCGCCAAGGCCGAAGCGCCTGCCGCTGAAGCTGCGGCGACCGAAGGCGCGGACGATCTGAAAAAGCTGTCGGGTGTTGGTCCGGCACTGGAGAAAAAACTGCTCGCCGCCGGCGTCACCACATTTGCTCAGATCGCAGCGTGGACTGAAGGCGACATCGCGGACTTCAACGAAAAGCTTTCGTTCAAAGGTCGGATCGAGCGTGAAGGCTGGGTCGAACAGGCCCAGGCACTGGTCAAAGGCTAAGGAGAGACACCCATGGCACATAAAAAAGCAGGCGGTTCCTCCCGCAACGGTCGCGACTCAGCTGGTCGTCGGCTGGGCGTGAAACTCTACGGTGGCCAGGCGGCCATTCCCGGCAACATCATTGTGCGCCAGCGCGGCACCAAGTTCTGGCCGGGCGAAGGCGTTGGCATGGGCAAAGATCACACAATCTTTGCGACCGTCGAAGGCAATATCAAGTTCCACAAAGGCCTAAAGGGCCGCACGTTTATTTCCGTGCTGCCATTGGCTGAAGCCGCAGAATAAGCCGGACCCAAAAGTTCACGTAAAGTTTAGGGGGATCGGCGACACAGCCGGTCCCCTTATCTTTTTCAGATTGATTCACCCATGGCCATTGCCACGACGTCCCTTGTCATTTTTGCCGCCAGCCAGATCGGAACACCCGGTCCGGCCAATATGGCGTTGCTGGCAACAGGCGCTCGCTATGGGTTTCGGGCAGCGTTTCCGTTCATGCTGGGCGTGGCCCTCGGTAAGCAGTTCGTGATCTGGCCCGTTGGCTTTGGGCTGATGGAACTGGCCAATCAAGCGCCCTTGGTATTCGACGTGCTGAAATGGGCCTCGGCCGCTTACATTTGTTGGCTGGCCTGGAAGGTTGCGAACCTGCGCCTGCAGCCGGGTCAGGCGGCAGGCAGTGCGCCCGGATTTTGGGCCGGTCTGATCGTGCATCCGCTGAATCCCAAGGCTTGGGCGATGATCGTCGGTGCATTCACCAATTTTGTGGCTCCCGGTACGCCCGTCCTGCTTGCGACGGCCACGGTCGCGGCCGTGCTTTTGGCATGCCAACTGGTTTTGCACCCGATCTGGACACTGGCGGGCGATCGCATTGCGCGCACGGTTGCGGGGACCCGCGCTGAACCTTACCTGATGTGGACATTGGCGGCGCTGACCGTCCTGTCCGTACTTTTTGTGTTGTTCGCAGGAGGGGCAGACACATGAAACTGGATACAATCATCAACCAGCCTGTAATCGAGGCTGACCGGTTCGTTCTGCGCCCGCTGCGCCGGTCGGATATGGGGCTGATCGAACATTACGCCTGCGATGAACGCGTGGCGCGCATGACCACGTCAATTCCGCACCCTTTGCCGCCCGGCGCGACGGAGGCTTTTGTGGCTCGTGCTCGGGATGAGGACCGGGATGAAGACGTCTGGGCCATTGACGGCACCAATGCGCAGGGTCCGGAGCTGAAGGGGCTCATCAGCCTGAGGAAGCTCGACCGAAATCAGTCCGAAGTGGGCTATTGGGTCGCGCCGCTTTACTGGAATACGGGGCTTGCCTCCGAGGCACTGCAGGCGCTGGTTGAGGCCAACCCACTGAACAACGACACGATGTTTGCCGCCGTGTTTCAGGACAATTCCGCTTCGGCGCGGGTGCTGATCCATTGCGGGTTCGAATACTTGGGCGACGCGGAAAGTTTTTCAGTCGCGCGCAACACAACGGTGCCCACATGGACCTACAGTCGCAAACTGCGTTGAGCCTGCCCCGGACCTTGCGGTAGGGAGCATTCATGAAATTTCTGGATCTGGCCAAAGTTTACATCCGCTCTGGCGCGGGCGGCGCGGGGTGCATCAGCTTCCGCCGTGAAAAGTATATCGAATATGGCGGCCCCGACGGTGGCAACGGGGGCAAGGGCGGATCCGTCATTGCCGAAGCGGTTGATGGGCTAAACACGCTGATCGATTTCCGTTACCAGCAGCATTTCTTTGCTGAAAACGGTCGCCCCGGGGCGGGTCGTCAACGCACAGGCCGCGATGGCGAAGACATCCTGCTGCGCGTGCCGGTCGGCACAGAGATCCTTGATGAAGACCAGGAAACGCTGCTGGCGGACCTGTCTACACTGGGTGACCGGGTGGAACTGGCCCGGGGCGGCAATGGCGGCTTTGGCAACCTGCATTTCAAGACCTCTACCAACCAGGCCCCGCGCCGGGCAAACCCCGGTCAGGAAGGCGTGGACCGCACGCTGTGGCTACGGCTGAAACTGATCGCGGATGCGGGGCTTCTGGGCCTGCCCAATGCCGGGAAATCAACATTCTTGGCTGCTACGTCCAACGCGCGGCCAAAGATCGCCGACTATCCGTTCACCACGCTGCACCCAAACCTGGGCGTGGTTGGAGTGGACGGGGCCGAGTTTGTGATCGCCGATATTCCTGGACTGATCGAAGGCGCTCATGAAGGGCGGGGCATTGGCGACCGGTTCCTGGGCCATGTTGAACGCTGCGCCGTGCTGCTTCATCTGATCGATGGCACGTCCGAGGATATTGCGGGTGATTACCGCACTATCATTAGCGAACTGGAAGCATATGGCGGTCATCTGGCTGATAAGCCCCGCGTCACCGTTCTGAACAAGATCGACGCGCTCAGCGAAGAAGAACGCGTCGCCGTGCGCGCCGAGTTGGAAAAGGCCGCTGACGGTCCAGTGCTGGAAATGTCCGGTGTCAGCCGCGAAGGCGTGACCGAAGTACTGCGCTCCTTGCGTGCGCGGATTTCCGACAACCGCATTCGCCAGAAACCCGCCAAAGAGGATGAGCCGTGGCGACCCTGACCGACATCCAGCGGCTGGTGGTCAAGATTGGCTCTGCCCTGCTGGTGGATCGCGGCACGGGTGCGTTGCGTGCAGATTGGCTGCATTCGCTGGCCGCAGACGTTGCGGAAATCAAGGCGGGCGGCACAGATGTGATCCTGGTGTCTTCCGGCTCCATCGCTTTGGGGCGGGGAGTGTTGGGTCTTCCGTCCATCGAGCTGCCGTTGGAACAATCCCAAGCCGCTGCTGCCGTCGGCCAGATCCGGCTTGCCCGGGCTTATGAAGAAGTGCTTGCGCCCCACGGTATCAACACTGCGCAGGTGTTGGTCACGCTTGAAGACAGCACCGACCGCCGCCGCTATCTGAATTCCCGCGCTACACTGGAAACACTGCTTGGGTTGGGTGTGGTGCCCATCGTCAATGAAAACGACACCATCGCCACCGACGAAATCCGTTATGGTGACAATGACAGGCTCGCGGCGCAGGTGGCGGTGACCGTGGGGGCCGATTGCCTGGTGTTGCTGTCGGATATAGACGGGCTTTATACCGCAAACCCGGTGGACGACCCGTCAGCCCGGCGGCTCGATCATATCGACCGTATCACGCCCGAGATTGAGGCAATGGCGGGTGATGCGGGCTCGGGGCTGTCCAAAGGCGGTATGAAGACCAAGCTGATGGCGGCCAAGATGGCCACTGCTGCGGGCTGCACTATGGCAATCACTGAAGGTTCACCACAAAACCCCTTGAAAAGGCTAAAAAAAGGATCTGCTGCCACATGGTTTTCTGCCCAGCTAGACCCGCAGGCTGCACGTAAGCGTTGGATCGCAGCGATGAAACCGCGGGGTGAAATTTGCATAGATCCGGGCGCGGCCCGCGCGCTTGGTAATGGCAAAAGCCTCCTGCCTGCCGGGGTCGCCGCCGTAAGCGGCGATTTCGATAGAGGTGACCCGGTGGCGATTGTCGATGCAAGCGGTACTCGGCTGGGTCTCGGTCTGAGCCGCTATACCGCCGCCGAGGCCACCGCGATCCGGGGACGGCAGTCATCGGAGATTGAAACCGTGCTGGGCTATCCGGGCCGCGCGGCTTTGATCCATCGTGATGATATGGCACTCTAGTGTTTCTTCTTGGTGCAAATACTCAAATCGGGACCGTGCGACCCGCGCGCCCCATCAGACAGGGAAGCCCCGTATGAAAGACCTCGATACTATTCCCGTGATCATGGAAGACCTCGGTGCGCGCGCCAAAAAAGCGGCGCAGGAGTTGGCCTTTGCCAGCGCCGAACGCAAACATGCGGCGCTGATCGGCGCGGCAGAGGCGGTCTGGGACCGGCGTGCCGAGATCATCGAAGCAAATGCCAAGGATATGGATTTTGGTCGGGAAAAGGGCCTGAGCCCCGCTATGATGGATCGGTTGATGCTGGACGAAGACCGCATCCGCGGCATGGTTGACGGGCTGCGCGCGGTGGCCGAGCAGACTGATCCAGTGGGCGAAGTGATTGCCGAATGGGACATGCCTTCGGGCCTGAACATTCAGCGCGTGCGCACGCCTTTGGGCGTGATTGGCGTGATCTATGAAAGCCGGCCAAACGTGACCGCGGATGCGGGCGCGCTGTGCCTTAAATCAGGAAACGCGGTGATTTTGCGGGGCGGCTCCGAAAGCTTCCATTCCGCCGGCGTGATCCATGACTGCCTGCTGGATGGCCTCCGGAGCGCCAAACTTCCCGAAGACGCCATCCTTCGCGTGCCTACCCGCGATCGGGCTGCGGTGTCAGAGCTGTTGAAGATGATCGACTATGTGGACGTAATTGTCCCGCGCGGTGGCAAGGGGCTTGTGGGTCTGGTCCAGCGAGAAGCCCGTGTGCCGGTTTTCGCACATCTCGAAGGCATCTGTCACGTCTACGTTGGCGCCACGGCGGACCCTGCCATGGCGGCCGAGATCATCCTGAACGCGAAGACACGGCGCACCGGCATCTGCGGCGCAGCAGAATGCCTGCTGCTGGATTGGCGGTTCTACACGGAACACGGTCCCGCCATCCTCGAAGCGCTGATTGCAGCGGGGGTCGAGGTGCGCGCAGAAGGTGAACTGGCAAAGGTTGAGGGCATCGTGCCTGCGACATCTGAGGATTTCGGTTGCGAGTTCCTGGACATGATCATTGCGGCCAAGCTGGTCGACGGCGTGGATGAGGCCATCGACCACATCCGCACCTATGGATCTGACCATACCGATTGCATCGTGACCGAAGATGAGGCGGCGGTGGATTACTTCTTCCAGCGACTCGATAGCGCGATCCTGATGCATAATGCTTCCACCCAGTTTGCTGATGGCGGTGAATTTGGCATGGGGGCAGAGATTGGGATTGCCACCGGTAAAATGCATGCGCGCGGCCCTGTGGGCGCAGCGCAGTTGACCAGCTTCAAATATCAGGTGCGCGGCAAAGGTACGCTACGGCCCTAAAACGGGTCAGAACCGGATCGTCACAGCGTTCTTGCCACGATCGGCTGACAAAGGCCGACCTTCCTGGCTGGTCAGTTCTGCCAGAAGGGCAAATTGTACGTTGGACGCCACCAACGCGCGCGGCGGCAGGCCCAAGTCCAGGTTGTCCCAGGCATCCGGATCAGCATTCACAGTCTCCGCGCGCCCCGTCACGCACCAGTGGTCGTCCCGTGAGAAGGTGACTGTGCCGCCATAGGGCAGGGCGGTTTCGCAGCATTGCAGAGCCAGAAACCCGAGACGCACATCGTGTCTGGACTGCGGTTCGCGCAGTTGCCAATCCGTGGTCAGGCGGCTGCCCTGGGTCAGCCCCGCCAGAAAGGCGCGTGTCTCTGAAGAGGCCAGCAACTGATCCCCGGCTGCGCCATAGGCGATGCGAAAAAACCGATACGCGCGCCAGCATCGCCCGCGCTGTCGGCGATCAGGTCCATTTCCGCGCCGGATGATGTGCCGGACATGGTCAGCAGCTCCAGCCCATTGGCGATCGCGCCAATCGGGCTTATGAGGTCATGACAGATGCGCGATCCGACCAGTTCTGCCAGTTCGGCGCGTGTGTGCGGCTTGTTCATTTTCAGAAGGCCTCCGGTACGATGACAGACCTAAACAGTTTTCTGACCCCCCGTGCGAGGGTACAGCACCCCAACCACCCGGAATGGGGGACCGGACAGGTGCAGTCCAATATCGATGGCAAGGTCACGGTGAATTTCCCCGAAGAGGGCAAGGTGGTCATGGATGGCACCCGTGTTGCTCTGGTTCCGGTCTTTGATACCTGAACAATCGAGCATAAGGGTTAACGGAACCTGAATATCTGCGGTTCTTGTCAAGAACGCGGAAACTGGCTATCCCCGCCCGACCCCGGACCTTGGATACCACTCGCTTATGACATCGCCTGACACCGGCCCGGATTTTGTTGTCAAATTGGTGGAAACCGAAGAGGAACTGCGCGCCGCGCAGGCGCTTCGATATGACGTGTTTGTGCGGGAACTGGGCGGCGGGGGCGACATGGTGGATCACCAGTTCGGGCTGGAACGTGACCGGTTTGATCCGTTTTTCGACCACATGATCGTGACGGATACGTCCTCTGGCGCCGTCGTCGGGGTCTACCGATTGATGCGGGATGATCAGGCCGCACGGGCCGGGCAGTTTTATTCCGAGGACGAATATGACCTGACCCCACTCCGCCAGTCCGACCGCCGGTTGCTGGAACTTGGCCGGTCCTGTCTGCATCCGAAGTATCGCGGCGGTATCGCGATGTTCCATCTGTGGAACGGGCTGGCGGAATACGTGGAGCGCAACGAGATCGAAATCCTGTTTGGGGTGGCGAGTTTTCATGGAACGGATACGCAGGCGCTACGGGCCCCGCTTTCGTTGTTGCACCACAACCACCTTGCGCCACCGGAACTAAGGGTGCGGGCCAGGGAGACGCAGTTTCAAACCATGGATCTGATCCCGGCGGACCAGTTGGACCGACGCGCCGCCATGTTGGAGGTGCCCGCACTGATTAAGGCTTATCTGCGGCTGGGTGGCAATGTGGGCGAAGGCGCCTGGATCGACCACATGTTCAACACGGTAGATGTCTGCCTTGTGCTTGACACGGCGCGCATGAACGCCAGGCAACGGCGGCTGTATGAAGGGGGCGGACGATGAGCGTGACTTGGGAAGGTGATGAACCATCACTGCGCCGCAAGATTGGACCGCTGGGGTATATGTTGGCCCTGGCGCGAGCGATCCCGATGGTGGTTCTTGTGTTTGGGTGTTTGCTGATCCTGTTGGCCGTCCGGTTGGTGGAACGCCCCCTTTTTGGTCTGGATCGACCCATCACGCCTTGGATCACGCAGTTTGTCTGCCGAAACGCGTTTCGCCTGATGGGTATGCGGGTATCCACGACTGGCCATTTGATGCGGGAACGGGGCGCAGTGGTGGCCAATCACAGTTCATGGCTGGATATCTTCGCGCTGAACGCCCGCAAGCGGATCTATTTCGTGTCAAAGGCCGAGGTGGCGGGATGGCCCGGCATCGGCTGGCTGGCCCGTGCGACCGGCACGGTTTTCATCGAACGCAACCGCGCCCATGCGCGCGCGCATACCAACATGTTCCGTGATCGGTTGCTGGCGGGGCACAAGCTGCTGTTCTTCCCCGAAGGCACCTCCACTGACGGGCTACGTGTGCTGCCTTTCAAAACCACACTTTTTGCCGCCTTCTACGCCGATGGGCTTGAAGAGGTATGCTTTATCCAACCCGTTTCGGTCTGCTATCACGCCCCGCCCGGGGCCGACCCGCGGTACTATGGCTGGTGGGGTGACATGGGGTTTGGCGAACACTTGCTTCACACGCTGTCCACATGGCGACAGGGCAGGGCAGAACTGAGATATCATACGCCTTTGCGGGTGGCGGATTACCCCAATCGCAAGGCCCTGGCGGCGGCATGCGAGGCCAGCGTTCGGGAAGGGCACAGCGCAATGTGCCCAAATGCGATCACGGGATTAGACTGACAACCGCGCCGAATTGGTGCCGCGTTCGCGGTAAGGCGTGGTGTCGTAATGCGACCGGTAGCATTTGGAAAAATGTGACGGCGATGCAAACCCGCAGGCCAGCGCCACGTTGATCACGCTCATATCCGTCTGCAGCAACAGGTTGCGGGCCTTTTGTAGGCGCAATTCCATGTAATATCGCTTGGGCGACCGGTTCAGATACCGGCGGAACAGGCGTTCCAACTGGCGCGTGGACATGCCCACGTCTTTGGCCAGAATCGAAGGGCTGATCGGTTCCTCGATATTGGCTTCCATCATCTGGATTACCTGGCTCAGTTTGGGGTGACGCACGCCGATGCGCGTGGGTACGGACAGGCGCTGGGTGTCCTGGTCAGTGCGGATGGTGGTATAAATCAGCTGGTCGGCTACGGCATTGGCCAGTTCATCACCGTGATCGTCGGCGATTATCTTCAGCATCAGGTCGATGGAAGATGTGCCGCCCGCTGTAGTCAATCGGTTACCATCTGTCACAAAGACCGATTTTTTCAAATCGACTTCGTCAAATTCTTCGGAAAAGCTGTCCTGGTTTTCCCAGTGTGTCGTGGCTTTACGCCCGTCCAGCAAACCAGCTTTGGCCAGTGCATAAGCCGCTGTGCAAAGCCCGGCCATGACCAGCCCTTTGCGGGCCTCGCGCCGCATCCAGCCCAGCAGCCGTTTGGTCGTGGCAACTTGCACGTCCACTCCACCACACAGCATGACGACGTCATCACGGCCCAGTTCCGGGAGGTCGCTGTCCAGCTTGAAGCTGGTGCCCGCTGAGCATGTCTTCAGTTCTCCGCCTTCACCACACAGGCTCCACGTATAAAGCGTCTGACCGGACATGCGGTTCGAAATCCGCAGGCATTCCACAGCCGATGCAAAGCTGAGCATCGTGAAGTTATCGATAAGGACAAATACAAAATGCCGGGGCTTGGCACCGTTATTATCCACATCCACGATCTGCGGGGTGTCGCCCATTTTTGCCATCCTTCTGAAACCAATCGGCCTCGGCATTGCCCAATGGTATTAAAAACCCTTCCCAGAAGCCTGCAAGAACGTCAAGTAGGTGCAAATGACGGGTAGTCAGCAGAAAACGTCCTTTGTATAACGGCCACTGCATTCCCCTTCGGAGACTAGGTCAATGACTACGTGGCAGAAATCGGACTGGCGGTCGAAACCCAGAGTTCAGATGCCGGAGTATAAGGATCCCGCAGCGCTGGCCGCAGTGGAATCGCGTTTGCGTCAGTATCCGCCCCTAGTTTTTGCGGGCGAAGCGCGCCGTTTGAAGTCGTTGCTCGCCAAGGCGTCTCGTGGGGAGGCTTTCCTTCTGCAAGGTGGCGATTGCGCAGAAAGCTTTTCGGAGTTTTCGGCTGACACCATCCGCGACACCTTCAAGGTGTTACTACAGATGGCGATGGTGCTGACATACGGCGCCAAGGTGCCAGTCATCAAGGTGGGGCGTATGGCGGGTCAATTCGCCAAGCCGAGGTCTGCCCCGACCGAGGTGGTAAATGGTATGGAATTGCCCAGCTACCGTGGCGACATCATAAACGATCTGGAATTTACGCCCGAAGCGCGCAGCCCCAACCCGGACAAGATGCTTCAGGCCTACACCCAAGCCGCCGCGACGCTGAACCTGGTGCGCGCGTTTTCGACCGGTGGCTATGCTGACATGAATCGCGTCCATTCCTGGACACTGGGCTTTGCCGAAGGCAAGGGCGCAGAACGCTACCGTGATCTGGCCGAACGCATTCAGGATACGATTGATTTCATGGCAGCCGCTGGGATCGATTCGGACACGGCGCATGAGTTTTCCACTGTGGAATTCTATACCAGCCACGAAGCGCTACTGCTGGAGTATGAAGAAGCACTGTGTCGGCTCGACTCCACTTCCGGCCAGTGGCTGGCAGGCTCGGGTCACCTGATCTGGATTGGGGACCGGACGCGCCAGCCTGATGGCGCGCATGTTGAATTTGCCAAGGGCGTGCAGAACCCAATCGGGTTGAAATGCGGCCCGTCCACCACTCCGGAAGACCTCAAGGTGCTGATGTCCAAACTGAACCCGGACAACGAAGCCGGGCGCCTGACGCTGATCGCGCGATTTGGGGCCGGGAAGGTGGGAGATCACCTTCCGCGCCTGATCCGTACGGTGCAGGAAGAAGGCGCCAATGTGGTCTGGTCCTGTGACCCGATGCATGGAAATACGGAAAAATCGGCCACTGGATACAAAACGCGATTCTTCAATAACATTCTTAAGGAAGTTCAGGAATTTTTTGCCATCCACAAGGCTGAGGGCACCATCCCAGCCGGCGTGCATTTCGAAATGACCGGCAAGGATGTGACCGAATGCACTGGCGGTGTCCGAGCGATCACCGACGAAGACCTGGGCGACCGGTATCACACCGCCTGTGATCCCCGAATGAACGCCAGCCAGTCTTTGGAACTGGCCTTCCTTGTGGCAGAGGAACTGACTGATTTGCGCCGGGAGCGGGAAAAGCGCGAAGCGGTGTGACTGGCGGCCTAATCCGCCGAATTCACGATGCGCAAATGCGGCCGACCTGACAGTGGCTGTTGATCTTCTGCGAACCCGCCTACGGATACCCGTGGGCGGGTTTTATGTTTCATTCCGCCCATGTCAAAGCCAATGGAGCGGATTTGCAGATCGGACAGCGCCATTCGCTGCGGGGCGCTGGCTGCAGTGGTATCGGTCACGATAGCGCCCATGGCGCGGGTCACCTCACCATTGTCCAGACACAGCGGCATCAAGACCATTGCGCCACGCAGCGGGCGTGTTAGCCCCGGGCCGGTTCCCTTCAGATTGGCGTGCAGCGTCGCGGGCCGATCAAACATATCCACAAGCGCATTCGTCATTTGCTGCCTATGAGCGGCCGAAAACAATGCGGTGATCGGCATCCCGCGCACCTCGCCCCCGGCGATGTCACACAAATGCTGGCTGGCAATACGGAACCGCGCCACACCCGGCGCGACTCGTTCCAAGATCACCGCATCGGGCAGGATCCGTTCGATGCAGCGTGGATCCACATCGCTGCGCCGAGGCAGAAGGCCAATACGGGGCAGGGTGGCCCAATACGCCTCTAATTCCCAAAGCAGCGATCTTGGTTTGGGCGTTTCTCCATTCGGCGTCATTGGGACAACGTTTCCAAATTGGCTCCAGTCCAGCCGGTGCTTCATGTTTTTAACCCTGTTTCCACGGTTGCCATGCCCTCCAGCAGGTTGGTTCTGGCCAAGCCATCCCCCAAACCGGATGATTGCGCATTATCCGCAGACATAGGTTGCTGATTTTGTTCATGAAAGGTTAACATTAAGATATGGTTAACACCGGGCAGGCCCAGAGAGGCCGGCTCGCTGCCGTAGCGGGGTTGCTCTGCCCATTCGGTTTGCATTACCTGCGAGCGTCTGAAACCCGGTACTGCGAGGTCGCCGATGATCCATTCCATGACCGCGTTCGCTTCGGCCCGGGGGGCATCCGGCCCCTGGAACTGGGCCTGGGAACTTCGCAGCGTAAATGCGCGCGGGCTGGATCTGCGTCTGCGCGTGCCGGATTGGCTCGAAGGGCTGGAAGCCGGTCTGCGCGCCGATTTGGGCAAGGCGCTGAACCGTGGTTCTGTCACGTTGTCGCTTAAACTGACCCGCTTGGATGACAGCGGGCAGGTGCAGATAAACGCGCGCGTGCTGTCTGATGTGCTGGCGGCGATGGCGCAGGTCGAAGACGCTGCGATGGAGCAGGGCGTGACCCTGGCCCCCTCCAACGCCAGCGATGTGCTGCAACTGCGCGGCGTACTGGATACAGGGCCTACGGATGTAGACCCGGCCCCGTTGGTCAAGGAACTGCGCGCGTTGCTGCAAACACTGCTGACGGACTTCCTGTCCATGCGGGCCAGCGAAGGCGCGGCGCTGGCCGAGATCCTCGGGACGCAGATAGATACTATCGAAACGCTGACCACTCAGGCCGCCGCTCTGGCCGAAGACCGCAGCGCAGCGATGGAAGACACGCTGCGCGCCAACCTTACCCGCGTAATGGAAAACGTCGCAGATACCGACCCGGACCGCGTCGCGCAGGAACTGGCACTGATCGCGGTCAAGGCAGATGTGACCGAAGAAATTGATCGTCTGCGTGCTCATGTCACGGCCGCTCGCGAATTGATGCAATCGGCTGGCCCGGTCGGTCGCAAGCTGGATTTCCTGATGCAAGAATTCAACCGGGAAGCCAACACGCTGTGCAGCAAATCACAGAACCGCGACCTGACCAACGTGGGTTTGGAGCTGAAGGCGGTGATCGACCAGATGCGCGAACAAGTTCAGAATGTGGAATAGGGGCTGATCATGACCAACCGCCGGGGATTGTTGATCATCCTGTCCTCGCCCTCGGGCGCGGGCAAATCCACGCTGGCCGGGCGTCTGCGCGACTGGGACCCGTCCATTGTGTTTTCCGTGTCCGCCACCACCCGCGCCCCGCGTCCGGGGGAGGTGGATGGCGAACATTACCATTTCCTGCCCGAAGCCGCGTTCAAAGCCGAAGTGGCTGAAAGCCGCATGCTGGAACACGCCCATGTGTTTGGCAATTTCTACGGCTCTCCGGCAGGTCCTGTGGAAACCGCCATCGGGCAGGGAGAAGACGTGCTCTTTGACATCGATTGGCAGGGCGCGCAGCAAATCCGGAACTCGGCCTTGGGCCAGCACACACTGTCGATCTTCTTGCTGCCGCCGTCGATCACCGAACTGCGCCGCCGGCTGGAAAGCCGAGGCCAGGACGATGCCGAAACCATCGGCCGCCGCATGCAGAAAAGCTGGGATGAAATCAGCCATTGGGGCAGCTATGACTATGTCCTGATAAATGAGGATCTGGATGCAACCGAAAACCGGTTGCGCACCATTATTACCGCCACCCGCCTGCGTCGTATTCAGCAACCGGCCCTGATGGGGCATGTGCGCGGCCTGCAGGCCGAATTCGAGGATATGAAATGACGCTTTACGCTCTGGGCGATTCCGCCCCCCAACTTCACGACGATACTTGGGTCGCCCCCGACGCCAACCTGATCGGCAAGGTTGTACTAGAAGAGGGCGCGTCGGTCTGGTTTGGCACCACCATCCGAGCGGACCACGATGAGATCCGCGTTGGCAAAGGGTCGAATGTGCAGGAAAACTGCGTGATGCATATCGATCCGGGCTATCCGTTGATCATCGGCGAAAATTGCACGATCGGCCACAAGGTCATGCTGCATGGCTGCACGATTGGGGACAATTCGCTGATCGGCATGGGGGCAATTGTGCTGAATGGCGCCAAGATCGGTAAAAACTGCCTGATCGGGGCTGGGGCGCTGGTGACCGAGGGCAAGGAGATTCCTGATGGCTCCATGGTGCTGGGAAGCCCCGGCAAGGTGGTGCGGGAACTGAATGCCGCCACGATCCAAGGCATGACGATGAGCGCACTGCACTACCAGGAAAACATGCGCCTCTTTCGCGATCAGATGCGCAAGGTCTGATCGCGGTGCCACATGCACAACTCACCTATTCTGAAGACATCGAACTGAATGCGGTCGAAATTCTGAAACAGATCGAGACCGTGATCCTGCAGCACGATGCCGGAGCCGAAGACTGCAAAGGCAGGGCAATGCCTGTTGCGCAGTTTCATCACACGCATCTGATGGCTGATGTCTCTTTGCTGCCCAAAGCGCACCGCGATGCGGAGTTTCTGGCAGCGCTGCGATTGGACCTTTTTGGACTACTGTCACGACATGTGCCGCAACCGTGCTGGCTGTCTCTGGATCTCAGGTTCAGCACTCCCAATTACCAGACGGAATTCCTGACATGAACAAGAACGCTCGCGGATCCCTGATCCGCCCGGTGCCCCTGCCTGACAGCGCCAGCTGGCCCGTGGTGACGCCGCTGTCGCCGTCAGTCGTATATGCCAGCGAAACACCTGATGCGCTTGATGCGCAGTACGAAGGCGCGGTGCACGGTTACACCTATTCGCGCGAAGGCCACCCGAACGCCGACGTGGTCGCCATTCGCATCGATGCAATGGAAGGGGCCGAGGGCGGTGTTGTGACGTCGTCGGGCATGGCAGCAGTAACCGCCGTCCTGATGGGTCTGCTGGAAACTGGCGATCACGTGATTGGGGGCAACCAACTCTATGGCCGGTCCCTGCGCCTGATGGCCGAAGACCTGCCACGTCTGGGCATAAACACCACGCTTGCCGACCCCGGCGATGTAGAAGCGATGCGTGCCGCCGTACGCCCCGAAACCCGGATGATCCTGGTCGAAGTGGTGTCAAACCCGACGCTCAGATTGGCCGATATCGAAGGGCTTGCTGCGCTTTGCCGGGAAAAGGGGCTGCTTCTGGTGGTGGACAACACCTTTACCACGCCCCGCGCGATCCGGCCATTTGAGCTGGGCGCTGACATCGTGATCCATTCCATCACCAAGCTGCTGGCTGGGCATTCCGATGTGATGCTGGGTTATGCCGTGGCGCGGGATCCGGAACTGAATGACCGGCTGCGGGTGTTTTCCGTGACCACCGGACTGACCCCCAGCCCGTTTGACTGTTGGCTGGCGGAACGCGGTTTGCTGAGTTTTGATCTGCGATATGACCGGGCACAGGCTACGGCGGCAGCATTAGCGGACCATCTGGCCAAGTTGCCGGGTGTGAAGCGGGTGATCTACCCGACACGGTCTGATCACCCCGATCTGGCGTTGTCGCAGGCGCTGCTCAAAGGTCAGGGCTGTAACATGGTCAGTTTTGAACTGAACGGGGACCGCGCGGCGGCCAATGCCTTTGCGCGGGCAGCAGACGGGCTGAGCTTTGCGCCGACCTTGGGTGATGTGGGCACGACCCTGTCTCACCCCGCGTCTTCATCGCACCGGGCGCTGACCTCGGAAAACCGTGCGGCGCTGGGGATATCGGAAGGTTTCTTCCGCGTGTCGGTGGGCCTGGAAGACCCGGAGGCACTGAAACAGGTGTTTACGACAGCGATTGCAGAGGCAACCGTCACGTCTTAGTCACAGTTTTTAGGGAAACAGCAGGCGGACCGGGTGGTGGGGATCTGATGGCAAATGCGTTGATCGACAGATGTCTGACAGCCATTCCGCTGCCCGTTCTGCTGGTAGACCAGACGGAACGCATCGTTGCGGCCAACGCAGATGCGCGCACATTGCTGGGCCAGCAGATCGAAGGTCGCCATTTCGCCACCATCTTGCGCCAGCCCCCGGTGCTGGAGGCGATCGAGGCCTGCTTGCGCGACCGCAACCCGCGCATGGCGCGGCATCTGGCCAATGATGGGGTGCAGGACGCCATGTTTGAGGTGTCCTGCCGCTATGTCGAAGGGATCGGCGCGGTAGAGGCGGGGGCGGTGCTGCTGACGTTTCAGGATATCACACATGTGGAACAGGCCGGGCAGATGCGTCGTGACTTCGTGGCCAATGTCAGCCACGAATTGCGCACGCCGCTCACCTCATTAATTGGGTTCATCGAAACCCTGGGCGGTCCGGCCCGCGATGATGCCGCTGCACGCGACCGGTTTCTCACGATCATGGAGGCCGAAGCAGCCCGTATGAACCGGCTGATCACCGACCTGTTGTCGCTCAGCCGGGTCGAAGCCGAAGAACGCATGCGCCCGCGCGACCGGGTGGACCTGATTGTTTGTCTGGAATCGACCATCCGGTCTCTGACCCCTGTGGCCAAACAGGCGGACGTGGTGCTGGATCTGCTGGTCCCCAAAGGCGATGTGACCGTTGCCGGTGATCTGGACCAGTTGCAGCAGGTGTTCACCAACCTCATTGAAAACGCGATCAAATATGGCGGCTCCGGTGGGCGCGTAGATGTACAAGTTACCGTGTCTGAAAAAGACGCCGCTTTGCGCTCTGAAGGGGTCCGGATCCGCGTGATCGACAACGGCCCGGGAATCGATCCCGTGCATTTGCCACGCCTGACAGAGCGGTTTTACAGAGGCGACGCGCATCGCAGTCGTGAAATGGGCGGCACCGGGCTGGGGTTGGCGATTGTGAAGCACATCATCAACCGCCATCGCGGACGTTTGCGGGTTGAAAGCGATCTGGGCCATGGCTCTGTTTTTACAGTCATTTTGCCAGTCTAACGGCTTTTCGATCTGGTGGCGCTCAAACTAGGTTGCGGCATTCTGTCAGGATCCTAGACAAATTTGCTGTTGTCATAAATCTGTTACTTACCTGTCACAAAAGGCTCATGCACCGCCAATAACAAGAGCGAGCGGTCCTCAAGGGGATGGCCGCGATTACACCTACCATGGAGACTCACATGTCGAATGTGAAACTGGCAGCTTCCGCGCTGGCCATTCTAGCCGCTTCCGCCACCACTGCGGCCGCCCGCGACAACGTTCAGGTCGCAGGTTCGTCCACCGTTCTGCCCTATGCATCCATCGTTGCCGAAGCGTTTGGCGAAAATTTTGACTTTCCGACCCCGGTTGTTGAATCCGGTGGTTCCTCGGCTGGTCTGAAGCGCTTCTGCGAAGGCGTCGGCGAAAATACGATCGACATTGCAAACGCGTCCCGCAAAATCCGCGAAAAAGAAATCAAAGCCTGTGCAGAAGCTGGCGTAACCGACATCGTCGAAGTCCGCATCGGGTATGATGGCATCGTGTTCGCGTCCCAGATCGACGGCCCGGACTACACAGCATTCGAACCGTCCGACATCTTCATGGCCCTGTCCGACAAGGTCGTGGTTGACGGCGCAATCGTCGACAACCCTTACACCCAGTGGGCTGACTTCAACGCCGACCTGCCAGCTGCGGACATCCTGGCCTTTGTGCCGGGCACCAAGCATGGCACACGCGAAGTGTTCGAAGACAAGGTTGTTCTGGCGGGCTGCGAAGCCACCGGGGCATTCGAAGCCTTTCTGGCCGTTGCCGAAGGCGACAGCGACAAAGCGAAGAAGAAAGCCGCCGAGAAAGCCTGTATCGACCTGCGCGACGACGGTAAATCCGTGGATATCGACGGTGACTACACCGAAACACTCGCCCGAATTGACGCCAATTCCAACGGCATCGGCGTGTTCGGCTTGGCGTTTTACGAAAACAACACCGACAAGCTGAAAGTCGCGACCGTGTCCGGCATCGTCCCGTCCACCGAGACCATCGCAACCGGCGAATACCCAGTGTCCCGCCCGCTGTTCTTCTACATCAAGAAAGCACATGTCGGCGTGATCCCCGGCCTGCAGGAATATGCCGATTTCTTCGTGTCTGACGAAATCGCAGGCGAAGATGGACCGCTGTCCTCCTACGGTCTGGTTTCCGATCCGGAGCTGGCAGACACGCAGACGGCTGTTGCTGATCTGGTGACCATGTCGTCCAACTGATCCTTCGGAATGCCCGGACGGCGCGGGGTGGGCCCGCGCCGTTCTTCTTCTCTGCCAAGAAGGCCAAGTTCTAATGACCATGTCGTGGCTTACCCTAATCATCCTGGCTCTTGGCGTGGTTGGATATTTTCTCGGCCGTCAACGCGCCATGGCGTCGGCTGGTGGAGACATCCGCAACCTGCATTCGCTGCCGGTCTACTACGGGGCCAATGTGCTGTTCGGCACGGTTATTCCCTCCATTGTTTTCATCGTTGTTCTGTCTATCGCGCTGCCCAGCTTCGTGGGGTCGCGTGTATCGGGCACGGTCCCCGAAAGCGAGATCGCCGAAGGCAGCAGCCTGAGCCTGGTTTTGGCCGAGGTCAAACGCGTCGCCAACGGCCTCGATAACGCCGTTCGTGGCGGGCACATGACCGAGGCAATGGCCACCGACGCAGGCGCGGATCCGGCTGATGTAATGGACCGGTTAAAAGACGCGGGTCAGATCGTAACCACGCAAGTCACGCCCGAGGTTCTTGAAGCCGCACAGACGTATCGCTCACTGTATTCCGGCGGCAAAACCTTCCTCACCATCGGAGCGCTGATCATCGCGGTGGCTGGCTTTGTCTTCAGCTACATGCGCACAAACCACGAATTTCGCGCGCGCAATTTGGTGGAAAAGGGCATCCTGATCCTTCTGATCCTTGCGGCCTCTGTTGCGATCATGACGACGATCGGCATAGTCCTGTCGCTGATTTTCAATACGATCGAGTTTTTTCGCCTCTATCCGGTCACCGATTTCTTTTTTGGCCTGACATGGTCACCGAGCTTCTCGGGGCGTGGCGGGTCTTCGGAACTGGGGATCATCCCGCTGATCTGGGGGACACTCTATATTTCTTTCATCGCACTGCTGGTGGCTGTGCCCATCGGGCTGTTTGCCGCGATCTACCTGTCGGAATACGCCTCGGCCAAGGTGCGAGCGGTTGCCAAACCCGCGCTAGAGGTCCTGGCGGGGATCCCCACCATCGTTTATGGCCTCTTCGCGCTGCTGACCATCGGGCCGATGTTGATGTCCGTGTTCGGCCGCGACGGGCTGGGATGGATGAGCGGTGCGTCATCAGTCATGACCGCGGGGCTGGTCATGGGCATTATGCTGATCCCGTTCGTATCGTCGCTGAGCGATGACATCATCAACTCGGTCCCGCAGGCTATGCGTGACGGCTCTCTGGGTCTGGGTGCGACTCAGTCGGAAACCATAAAACAGGTGGTTCTACCGGCTGCGCTGCCCGGTATTGTTGGTGCCATCATCCTGGCTGCTTCTCGCGCCATCGGGGAAACCATGATCGTTGTTATGGGGGCCGGGGCCGCCGCCCGGCTGAACCTGAACCCGTTCGAAGCAATGACCACCATCACCGCCAAGATCGTCAGTCAGTTGACCGGCGACAGTGATTTTGCCTCGCCCGAGGCGCTGGTGGCCTTTGCGCTCGGCATGACGCTGTTCGTTATTACACTGGGCCTCAACGTTCTTGCACTGCACATCGTGCGGAAATACCGGGAGCAGTACGAATGACAGACGCAACGGTACACCAGCCGTCCGCCTCGGCCAGCAAGCACGCGCACAGCCTGCTGGCGGCCGATGCCCGAACCCGCAAACGCAATGCCGCAGAACGCAGGTTCCGTATGTACGGGATTGCGGCCATTTCGGTTGGCCTGATTTTCCTCGTGATCCTGCTGTTTACGATTATCCGCAACGGCATCCCGGCCTTCACCCAGACCTACATAACTGTCGAGGTGGAACTGCCGGAAGCCAAGCTGGACAAAAAAGGCAACCGGGACATCGCGGACCTGAAGAAAGTATCAACCTTTGGTTACGCCCCTCTGATCGACAACGCGATTTTCACAAAGGTGCAGGAGCTGGGTATCGAAACCCCGTTCGAAAAGCCCAAGAAGATGCGGTCGCTTGTATCTGCCAGCGCCGCTGCGCAACTGCGTTACATGGTTCTGGAAAACCCCGCGCTGATCGGCACCACAGTTGAATTCGAAGTCCTGGGATCAAGCCGTGTGGACGGCTACATGAAAGGCCGCGTCACCCGTGACTCTGTCGCGCGGGACAAGAATATCGACGCCGAACATTTCGACATCGTAGACGCTATGGCGCAGGACGGGTCGCTGGCCCGGATCTTCAACTGGGCCTTCATCACTGGGGCCGATGCCTCGGAAAGCCGCCCGGAGCAGGCCGGGATCGGCGTTTCGATGATCGGGTCGTTCTTTATGATGCTGGTGGTGCTCGGTCTGTCGCTGCCGCTGGGGGTGGCCGCGTCTATCTATCTGGAGGAATTCGCGCCTAAAAATAGGCTGACCGACCTGATCGAGGTGAATATTTCCAACCTCGCAGCGGTGCCGTCCATTGTGTTTGGCATCCTTGGTCTGGCTGTGTTCATCCAGTTCATGCACCTGCCGCAATCGGCACCGCTGGTCGGGGGCCTGGTGCTGACGCTGATGACCCTGCCGACCATCATCATCTCCACCCGAGCCTCGCTCAAAGCCGTGCCGCCTTCGATCCGCGACGCCGCTCTGGGGATTGGAGCATCAAAAATGCAATCGGTATTCCACCATGTGTTGCCCCTGGCCGCGCCCGGCATTCTGACAGGCACCATCATCGGTCTGGCTCAGGCGTTGGGGGAAACCGCGCCGCTTCTGCTGATCGGAATGGTGGGCTATATCGCCTCCAACGTGCCCGACGGGATCGCGGGCGGGTTTCTTGACCCGAACTCCTCTATGCCTGCGCAGATCTACGAATGGTCCAAGCGCGCCGATCCAGCTTACTACGAAAGGGCTTGGGGCGGCATCATCGTTCTGTTGCTGTTCCTCATGACGATGAACATCATCGCCATCATCCTCCGCCGCCGATTTGAGCGCCGCTGGTAAAAATTGGGAATTCGAACTATGTACGATGTCACAAGGGATAGCGACGTGGACACCAAGGCAACCAAGCTCAGCGCGCGCAATGTGCAGGTCTATTACGGCACCACGCATGCGATCAAGGATGTCGATGTCGATATCGAAGACAAAACCGTCACTGCCTTTATTGGCCCGTCGGGCTGCGGCAAATCCACCTTCCTGCGCTGCCTGAACCGGATGAACGACACGATTGACGTGTGCCGGGTCGAAGGCACGATCCAGCTGGACGGGGAAGACATTTATGACGAACGGGTCGACCCCGTGCAGCTGCGCGCCAAGGTTGGCATGGTGTTTCAGAAACCCAACCCGTTTCCCAAATCGATCTATGACAATATCGCCTACGGCCCTCGCATCCACGGGCTGGCCAAGAATAAGGCGGAGCTGGACGAGATCGTGGAAAAGTCCCTGCGCCGCGGCGCCATCTGGGATGAGGTCAAGGATCGGCTGGACGCGCCGGGCACCGGCCTGTCCGGTGGCCAACAGCAGCGGCTGTGTATTGCCCGCGCCGTGGCCACTGAACCCGAAGTGCTGCTGATGGACGAACCCTGTTCGGCCTTGGACCCGATTGCAACGGCCCAGGTCGAAGAACTGATCGATGAATTACGCCAAAACTACTCAGTCGTGATCGTCACGCACTCCATGCAACAAGCCGCCCGCGTTAGCCAGAAAACCGCGTTCTTCCATCTCGGCAACCTGGTCGAGTTCGGCGAAACCGGCCAGATTTTTACCAATCCCGAAGACCCGCGCACCGAAAGCTACATCACGGGCCGGATCGGGTAACGAGGACCAGACCTATGCACGATCAGCACATTGCCTCGGCCTTTGACCGGGACCTCGAAGCGATCCAGGCCCAGATCATGAAAATGGGCGGACTTGTCGAAGCCGCCATTGCCGATGCCGCCAAATCGCTGGAAACACGCGATGAAGAGCTGGCCAACGAGATCCGCGCCGGTGACAAGGCCATCGACGCGCTGGAAGAACAGATCAACCAAGAAACCGCCCGGGTGATCGCCCTGCGCGCGCCCACGGCCATCGACCTGCGGCTGATCCTGAGTGTGATCAAAATAAGCGGGAACCTGGAACGCATTGGCGACTATGCCAAGAACATGGCCAAACGCACCGGCTTGTTGGTCAACATGACCCCGGTCAGCGACAGCGCCAGCGCGCTGCGCCGTATGGCGCGCGAGGTGGAGGTGATGCTGAAGGATGCGCTAGACAGCTATATCCAGCGCGATGCCGACCTGGCCCGCGACGTGATCGACCGGGATCGGGACGTGGACCAGATGTATACCTCTTTGTTCCGGGAATTCCTGACGTTTATGATGGAAGATCCTCGCAATATCACGGCCTGCATGCACCTTCATTTCATCGCCAAGAACCTCGAACGGATGGGCGACCATGTGACGTCGATCGCCGAACAGGTGGTCTATCTCGTGACCGGGGAAGCGCCGGAAGACGCGCGGCCCAAGGCGGATGTCACATCCGAAACGTTCTGAACGGAGCGCACCCCATGTCAGCCAACCAGCCGACCGTTCTTGTTGTCGACGACGAGCACGCCCAGAGGGAAGTTCTGGCCTACAATCTGGAAGCCGAAGGGTTCCGCGTGGCCCGCGCCGAAAACGGCGAAGAGGCCATGATTGTCGTCGATGAAGCCATGCCGGATATCATCGTGCTCGATTGGATGATGCCCAATCTCAGCGGTATAGAAGTATGTCGCCGCCTGAAATCCAGACCAGAGACCCGCAACATCCCGATCATCATGCTGTCAGCCCGTGCCGAGGAGGTCGACAAGGTGCGGGGGCTGGAAACCGGGGCGGATGATTATGTCATCAAACCCTATTCGGTGATCGAGCTGATGGCGCGCGTGCGCAGCCAGCTGCGCCGTGTACGGCCTTCCACTGTGGGATTGCGGCTGGAGTTCGACGATATCGTGCTTGACGCTGAAACCCACAAGGTCAGCCGCTCGGACAAACCGCTGAAGCTGGGCCCCACAGAATTTCGCCTTCTGAGCACATTCATGGAAAAACCGGGGCGGGTCTGGAGCCGCGAACAGCTGCTGGACCGGGTTTGGGGGCGCGACATCTATGTCGATACCCGGACCGTAGACGTCCATATCGGGCGGCTGCGCAAGGCTCTGACGCAACACGGTGGGGCAGATCCTATCAGAACCATACGCGGCGCAGGTTATGCGCTGGGGTGAGCGCGCGGACGGATTTTCAAGAAATCCGTCCCGCAATTCATTCATGAATTGAGCCCCTGTTCAGGGCGCGAAATGGCAATAAACTGCCTGCTAGCCTAACCGCGTTTGTCTGCGATCATCACCGCCATCTGATCCGCGGGCAGGAACCCCCTCAGAAGTTCGTCCTGCAGGACGAAACTAGGCGTGCCGTTGATCTGAAGCCGCTGTGCCAGCGCACGGGTCCGGGCAATCTCAGATGTGACTGCGTCGCTGTCAATTGCCGCCATGACGGCCTCCGTATCGAAGCCGAGGCTGTCGGACAAGCGGCGCAGCACAATGTCGTTCGGTTCGCCGGACATTTCTATAAGAGCGTCATGCACGTCTTTGTAGGCATCGCTGCCCACAACCTGCTTGACCGCTATGGCAAAGCGCGATGTCAGCAGGGAAGCTTCGCCAAGGATCGGGAATTCCTTGATAATGAGCTTGATGTTGCCATCTTCAGCCAAAAGCCGTTCCACTTCCGGCGTCGCCCGGCGGCAAAAGCCGCAGCGGTAGTCCAGAAACTCCACCAGCACTATGTCGCCATTCGGGTTGCCACCTTCCCAGGAATAGCCGTCATTGAAAATCTCGTCTGCATTACTTGCCACAAGGTCGAAATCGGCGCGCGCCTGTGCATCGGCTTGGCGCTGTTCCAGCAGTTGCACTGCCTCCAGGATGACCTCTGGGTTTTCCATGAGATAGGATCGCACTTCGGCTCGGAACGCATCGCGTTCCGCCTCTGTCATGTTTTGCAGGTCCGCGGCGGCGGTCTGGGTGGCCAGCAGTCCCGCCGTCACAAGCGTGGCTGCTCGGGGAAGTCGGATCATGAGTTTATTTCCTTTTTGTCATGCGTTCCGCAGTTACCAATACGTCTTCGGCGCGGCGCCAGGGAGCGGAGCCTTCGGGCAGCAAGGCCAAGGCTCGCCGGGCGTGGCGCGCGGCGTCTATCATCTCTCCCTGAAGCGCGAACCGTTCTGCGGTTGCCAGCGCTGCCATACCATCCTGGCCCAGATGCGCATAGGCCTGACCGAGATCACGCAACACGTAAGCGTTACGATAATCCCCCGAACGGGCGCGCTCCAGCGGTTCCAGAGCGGCCCGCGGCTGACCATCGGCCAGCAGGGCCCGACCGAGGCTCCCTTGGATCAGAGAATTGCGTGGCGCCAGTTCGGCTGCCTGTCGATAGGCGGCAATTGCTGCAACCGCGCGCTGGTTCTCCATCAAGATCTGCCCACGCAGGTCAAGGTAGTAGGGATCATCCGGGCGCAGTGCCAATGCGCGGTCCAGCGCCGCCAGCGCCTGCGCCATGTTGCTTTCGCGGTGCCAGGCCACAGCCAGCCGCATTTGTCGCAAGTCCGGATAGATCTCCCCTTCCACCCGGCGGCGCGTCCATTTTGGCGCCCGTTTGAAGGCCGAAAGTTTGCCTTTGATGCGGGCAAACCAATAATCGAACTCCGGATCGGTTGGCCCGATATCGCCATAGCGGGCCACGTAATCCCGTGCTGCGCGAATGCGATCCGTGGTCAGTGGGTGGGACGTGGAATATGGATCCGTCCGGTTGATATTGAGCGATTCCTGGGCCTGAAAGGCTTCATGAAGTTCGATCAATCCCGTCGGGCTGACGCCGGCAAATTTCAGATAGGCCGCCGCAGACCGGTCCGCAGCACTTTCTTCGGCCCGCGTATGCGCCAGGAAACTGCGTTGCGCCATAGAAGAGGTGAGCGCCCCGACCCCCGCCGCTGCCTCACCGCCACCTGCTGCGGCTGCAACAGCCGCCAGCGCCAGCCCCAGCCCCGCCGCCGTGCGGGCACTTTTCAGGTTGGTCATCCGGCGGGCGATGTGACCGTTGGAAATATGTGCGGCCTCATGTGCGATCACCGCCTGCAACACGCGCGCGCTTCGCACCTTCTGGATTAGGCCAGAATGCAGATAGATTGCACTGTGGTCTATGACAAAAGCGTTCAGCCGGTCATCATCCACGACCACAATGCGCGTCCGCGTTGGACTCAGCCCTGCAGCGCGCAGTATTGGAAATGAAAGGATATACAGCCCATATTCGATATCGGCATCACGCAATAGCCTCACCGCCGCAGCGGGTGCCGCGGAGGTCAGACACAAAACCACTGTCAGTGTCAGCGCCAGCATTGACCTGCGTCCATTTCCGCGCTGAATACGCATGAGCGCACCATGGGAGAATGCTTTGCGGAACTCAAGACGATCAGATGTTGATCCCTTCATTGTGATGGACGTTATGGAAGCCGCCCGTCAGGCAGAAGAGGCCGGTCGCCACATAATCCATATGGAGGTCGGCCAACCCGGAACTGGGGCGCCGAAAGGGACTATTCGCGCTGTGGAACGTGCCATAGCCGACGGGCCGCTGGGCTATACCGTTGCCCTGGGCTTGCCGGAACTGCGCGCACGCATCGCGCGGCTTTATGGCGACTGGTACAATGTGGACCTGGACCCGTCCCGTGTGGTTGTCACGCCCGGATCCTCAGGCGCGTTCATCCTGGCCTTTAATGCTTTGTTCGATTCCGGGGATCGCATTGGGATCGGAGCGCCGGGCTATCCATCCTACCGGCAAATCCTTGCCGCGCTAGGGCTGGTTCCGGTAGACATCCCCACAGATCCGCAAAACCGCTACCAACCGGTCGCGGGCGATCTGGACGGGCTGGACCTGTCCGGACTAATGGTGGCCTCACCCGCCAACCCTACAGGAACCATGCTGGACCGGGACGCTATGGCCGGGCTGATCGAGACCGCGCAGGAGCAGGGCGCGGCGTTTATCTCGGATGAGATCTATCACGGGCTGGAATACGAAGCCAAAGCTGTGACTGCGCTTGAGCTAGGCGATGATGTCTATGTCATCAACTCGTTCTCCAAATACTTCAGCATGACGGGTTGGCGGATCGGCTGGATGGTGGTGCCACAGGATCATGTGCGCGTGATCGAAAGGCTGGCTCAGAACCTGTTCATCTGCCCGCCACATGTCAGCCAGGTGGCCGCGCTGGCGGCGATGGATTGCGATGCGGAGTTACAGGGCAATGTCGATGTCTACCGCCGCAACCGTGCACTGATGCTGGAAGGGCTGCCCAAGGCCGGGTTCAGCAATATCGCACCGCCTGACGGCGCGTTTTATGTTTATGCAGACGTGTCGGATGTAACCGATGACAGCCGTGCCTTTGCAGCGGAAATTCTGTATAAGGCCGGGGTCGCAGTGACACCCGGGTTGGACTTTGATCCGGTGCGCGGGGCGACTACGTTGCGTTTTTCCTATGCGCGGTCCACCGCCGATATCGAAGAGGGGCTCAACCGGTTGGCTGATTTTATGGCGAAGCGCAGTTCCTGACATTTTCAAACCCGCACTGCTGGGCTAGGCTAGCCATAAGCGGGGCGGTGAGACCCCGGGTGGTGAGGTGGTCGAAATGTGCAGGGTTTTTGCCGGAATACTGATCATGTGTCTGGCCGTGGCCGGATCTGTAGACGCGCAGGGGTTCAGCGGTCTGGCCCGCGTGCTCCCTGATCAATCTGGTATCTCAGACACCCGCCGAACGACGGTTTTGGACCTGAAGTTGAGCCAAGGCGTTCCATACCGCGTTTTCACATTGAATGACCCCGCTCGGTTGGTGCTGGATTTTCAGGAGGTGGATTGGCAGGGGGTGGAAACAGATGCTTTTGAAACCTCTGAACGGGTCGGTTCGGTGCATTTCGGTGGATATGTGCCCGGTTGGAGCCGCATGGTGTTGATGCTAGCAGAGCCACTGGCCGTGGATCTGGTAGACCTACGCATTGACGACGTCACAGGATCCGCCCGCCTGGCGCTGGTGTTGGTGCCGGTTGATGCCGAAAGTTTTGCTGAATCCGCCAGTGCCCCGCGAGATGCACGCTGGGATCTGCCGGAGCCGGCGATGGTGGAGGTCCAGCCGGAACGTGGTCCGGATGCGCCGCTGCGCGTCATGCTGGACCCTGGCCATGGTGGGATTGATCCAGGTGCAGAAAAAGGTGGCCTGTCCGAAAAGACGTTGATGCTGACCTTCGCTCGCGAGCTGCGTGAAGTTCTGGTGCGGGCAGGGGGGTTCGATGTGTTGCTGACCCGTGACGATGACCGGTTCGTTTCCCTGGAACGGCGTGTGGCTTTGGCCCAGCGTTCCGGAGCGGATGTTTTTGTCAGCCTGCATGCCGACAGCTTGTCCGAAGGCATGGCACATGGGGCCACAGTATATATCCTGTCTGAAGATGCCTCAGACGTGGCCAGCGCCAAGCTGGCGGAACGCCACGACCGGAGTGATCTGTTGTCCGGTGTCGATCTGACGGAAAGCGATGATGTGGTAACAGATGTTCTGCTGGACCTCGCCCGTACCGAAACGCGACCGCGCACAGACGCATTGGCCCGTGATCTGGTTACGGGTATGGCCCAAACCGGCGGACCGATGAATCGCCGTCCACTGCGGTCGGCGGCGTTTTCGGTGCTGAAATCGGCTGATATCCCGTCTGTCTTGATCGAAATTGGGTTTCTGTCGTCGCCGCGCGACCTGAAGAACCTCTCCAATCCGGCTTGGCGCCTGCAAATTGCCGAGGGCATTCGCGCGGGACTGCAGGTCTGGCGACAAGATGATCTGGCCCGCCGCCAGCTGTTCCGGCAGTAGCCTCAGGCGGACTCACGCTCAGCCATGACTTTTTGCAGAATGCGACCGTAGTTTTCCGCACCCTGAGCGCCGGTCAACATGTATTGCGCGTCAAAGATCATGGTCGGGACACCGGAGATGCCTTGTTCGGCCCAAAAGCTTTGTTTTTCGCGCACTTCAGCGGCGTATGTACAATCCTCCAGCGCCTCCAGAACGGCGTCCCGGGCGAGGCCTGTGCTGCCGGCAACACCAGCCAGTGTGTTGGGGTCGTTGATGTCGCGATTGTCGGTGAAATGAGCTTGGAACAACGCCAACTTCATCTGGTGAGCCTTACCTTGATGGCCTGCCAACCGGATCAGCTGGTTAGCACGAAAAGTGTTGTGAATCAGTGTATTGCCGGAGAAAGCGAAAGTAAAACCTAAGCTTGCACCAAGGTGGATTAGTCCATCACTATTGGCGCGGCTTTGCTCCGGCGTGGTACCGTATTTTTTAGCCAAATGCTCCGCCACGTTCTGGCCCGCCTCCGGCATGCTGGGGTTCAATTCAAACGGATGCCAATGCACTTCGCATCCGATCCGGGTGGCGCTACAGGCGGCTTGTAATTGCAGGAACCCGACAATGCACCATGGGCACACTACGTCAGACACGATGTCGACACGAATGGGTTGGGACATGGCTGCGCTCCTTGGCCTTTGGACTGTTCAACATAGCGGCGGATCATCATCTGCGTCAGATCAAATCGCCGTCACCACGCGGAACAAAAAAGAAAAGGGTCCGAAGACCCCATTACGCCAACTCACCCAAAACATCGGGCGGATGTTTACCCGCCCCAGTTGCGGATCTGACCGCAATCCATATGTACAAAGTTCGACCGGGAATACGACCCAACCCCACCGGCCCTGCATGCTTTTGCTGCACGAGCGATCTGCGACACGCTGCGAGACCCCAGACGCAGGTCGGCTGCCTGGCCTTTGATGTGCAGGGAGTTTTTCGCCACATTACGCGACCGGCTGCGCAGCATAGCGTTAGTCTGCGGGGTACGGTAACCCGACAACAACATGTAGGGTTCGTTTACATCCATCAGATTATGCGCAGCGGCCATGATGTCCACGGTACGCAAGTCCATTTTGTAAGATTGGTCCGTACGCCAGTCACGCATGAAATGATTGATTTCCTTGACTGAATCTTTCAGGTACTTGCCTTCAAGCCAGTAAATCATATCCAGTCGCTCACCGGTGCGCCCGGAATACATCCGGATCCGTCGTACGTCGCCGCCTCCGCGAAGGAAACCGGCCGCCTTGGAAAAAGTCGGAGCTGCTGTCACAGTTGTGGCCGCGAAGGCCGCAAGTATACCCCGCCGAGTAAAACTCAGCCCGCTTGAATCTGCCATGATCCCTAGTTGCGTCCCGTGGTTACGTTCCTGCCGTTGCCCGATGTTACGAGCTTTTCTTTCCTTCCCCAGATGCCCTACGTTATTGCATAGCTCGAATCATGAGCCAAGCTCTGTTTTTCTCCGTACCTTGAATTCGTTTGCGATTTGGGCGAAATCCCGCGCAAACCTGCTGACTAAGACCAAATTTTCCCCGTGAGCGAGGTGCCGGAACGCGGCAAACCGATGTAAGTTGGTATCATATTCCAAGCAGCAAGGCAGCTGATGGATTTGTGAATGGACATGCGCCGTATGCTTTCTGAATGTGAGCCGAATAGATTGTGGAAACGTTAAAAGGGCTTCGAATTATGCCGCGCATTGCACTTTCTCACCTGAAAAACGCTTTGCTGGGCACGATTGCCGCTGTCGGGCTGACCGCTTTCACGCTCGCCGCATCGCCAGCGGCGGCGCAGGTGACCGCCTTCAAACAGGCCGTGGCCGAAGCCGCGTGGGATGATGAAGATATCGCCGCTTTCTACCGGCAGAGCGATTATGCTCCGATCTGGACCGGGGCAGGTGATGCCGACCGTGCCCGTCGGGCCGCATTGATCGAAGCGCTCTCCGACACGTATATTCACGCGCTGCCTGCCGGGCGTTATGACGTAGACGGGCTGATACAGGCCATGCGTGAGGCGCAAACCACCCGCGATCTGGGCTTGTTGGAAGTGCGGATGAGCAAGGTGTTCCTGCAATACGCGCGCGAGGTGCAGAACGGGTTTCTGACCCCGTCAAAGGTCGACTCCGGTCTTGTGCGCGAAATTCTCTACACCGACCGAACCGAACTACTCAGCGGTTTCGCGGGTGCTGATCCGTTTGAATATATTTCCACGCTGCCGCCGCAGACCCGGCAATACCTTGCACTGACCAAGGCTCGGATCAAGCTGGAACGCCTTGTTGCAGAAGGCGGGTGGGGCCCGCAGGTGACCGGCGGTGCTCTGAAGCCTGGCCAGTCTGACGATACGGTAGTTGCTCTGCGTAACCGCTTGCAGCGCATGGGCTATATGGGTCGCAGCGCCACCCGCACTTATGATGCTGACTTGGAAAAGGCCGTCGCCGATTTCCAGCGCGCCCATGGGCTGGAAGTGGATGGCGTGGCGGGCAGCGGCACTATCAACGAGATCAATGTCAACGCGGAACAGCGTCTGAAATCTGTTCTGGTCGCGATGGAGCGGGAACGCTGGCTGAACCGTGACCTAGGTGACAGCCACGTGATGGTCAACCTGACCGATTTCCACGCCAAGATCGTGGACAACGGCGCGGTCAGTTTTGAAACTCGGTCGGTGGTTGGCAAGAACCGTGAAAGCCACCGCAGCCCGGAATTTTCCGACGTCATGGAACACATGATTATCAACCCCAGCTGGCATGTGCCGCGGTCGATCATCACCAAGGAATATCTGCCGGCTCTGCAGGAAAACCCTAATGCCGTCAGCCATCTGATCATCACGGATTCCCGCGGTCGCCAAGTAGACCGCAGCACCATGGATTTTTCGACCTTCTCGTCGAGCAGCTTCCCGTTTGACATGCGCCAGCCGCCGGGCAACCACAATGCTCTGGGTCTGGTAAAGTTCATGTTCCCGAACAAGCACAACATCTACCTGCACGACACGCCACAAAAAGCGCTGTTCAAACGCGAGGTACGGGCTTTTTCGCATGGTTGTATTCGCTTAGCGCAACCGTTTGATTTTGCCTATGAACTTTTGTCGCGTCAGGTGGTGGACCCAGAGACCTATTTTCACGACATTCTGGATAGCAAATCAGAAACCAAGGTCGAACTGGTGAAACCGCTGCCCGTGCATATCATATATCGTACGGCCTTCGTTACCACGGACGGTCAGATCGAATATCGCCGCGACGTCTATGGGCGGGATGGCCGCATATGGGACGCGCTGGTTGCGGCAGGGGTGGAACTGAACGACGTTCGGGGATAACTCCTGACCCCGAACCATCGGGGGATCAGATGAGCCACACCGTCAAACAGATTGCAGATGCGCTTGGTCTTGCGGCCGAGGGCGACTTGTCTTTGTCCATCCGCGCGGCGGCGGAGCCGGGCATGGCCGGACCGGAGGACCTTGCCATGGCGATGTCGCCCCAATACGTTGAAATGCTGAACCAGGGGGAGGCGCGGGCCGCGTTGCTGTGGCAGGGCGCACCGTGGCAGGACATGGGGCTGGAAGCCGCCGTGTTTGTCACGCGGCCGCGTTTGGCGATGGCAGGTTTGTCGCGGGTGTTCGATCCGGGGCAGGGGCTGCCGCAGGGCATTCACCCGGCCGCGTGTGTTGAACCCTCTGCGATGATCGGCGAGGATGTAAGTATCGGACCAGGCGCTTATGTGGGCGAAAATGTGCGCATCGGGGACCGATCCATCATCGGGCCGAACTGCGTCATCGGAATGCACGCGCAGATCGGCGACGACGCTTTGATCCGCGACAGCGTCAGCATCGGCGCGCGGGTCCGGATCGGTGCGCGGTTCATCTGCCAGCCCGGTGCTAGGATTGGTGCGGATGGGTTTTCCTTTGTTACCGAAGAAGTGTCCACCACCGAAGCCGCGCGCAAGACCATGGGCGACAGTGGCCTAGCAGAGGGTCAGCCCTACGTCCGCATTCATTCGCTCGGGGCCGTGAGCATAGGCGATGATGTCGAGATCGGGGCCAATTGTACCATCGATAACGGCACTGTCCGAGACACCACAATTGGCAACGGAACCAAGCTCGATAACCAGGTGCATATCGGGCATAACTGCAAGGTCGGCAATCACTGCCTGCTGTGCGGACAATCCGGGCTGTCAGGGTCCGTGACCGTGGGGGACTATGCCGTACTGGGGGGTCAGACCGGTGTGGCTGACAACACCTCGGTCGGGACTGGTTCTATCCTGTCCGGTGCAACCAAGGCCACCTCCAACGTGCCCGCTGGGCGTGTTATGATGGGCTACCCTGCCGTGAAAATGGAACTGCACACCGAAATCTACAAAGCACAACGCCGTCTGCCAAGGCTCGCCCGTCAGGTTGCGGCGCTGCAAAAGGCTGTTTTCAAAGACGGCGACAGCGACTAAGTCAACCCCAAACTCTGCGAGAGGGGCCCATGAGCATCGAGGATAAGGTAATTGCCATCATCGCCGAACAAGCGGTGCTGGAGCCGTCGGACGTCAGTCTGGACAGCACGCTGGACGACCTCGGCATTGACAGCCTGGGGCTGGTGGAAAGCATTTTCGCCATCGAGGAGGAGTTCGACATCTCGGTGCCGTTCAATGCCAACGATCCCAGCGAAAGCGATTTCAACATCGAAGACGTGGCGACCATCATCGCCGGGATCGAGAAACTGATAGCAGAGAAAGGCTGAGCACTGGCGGGCCTGGCAGAACATACATGAAACGGGTCGTGATCACCGGGGCAGGCAGCATCAATGCGCTTGGCCATGATGTGCCGGAAACGCTGGCTGCTATGCGCGAGGGCCGCTGTGGCATCGGTGAACTGGAGTTTCGCGATGTCGAACGCCTGGCCATCCGCATCGGCGGGCAGGTGCGCGGGTTCGAAGCCGAAGGACGGTTCAATCGCCAGCAAATGGCGCTGTATGACCGATTCACTCAATTTACCCTGACAGCCGCTAAGGAAGCGATTGCCCAGTCCGGCATTGAATTCATCGGTGATGACGCGGCGCGGTCGGGCGTGGTATTGGGCACTGCGGGTGGTGGCGTTAGCACGTGGGATGACAATTATCGTTCTGTCTACGAAGACGGCAAAAACCGGGTGCATCCTTTCGTTGTGCCCAAGTTGATGAACAACGCGGCGGCCAGCCACGTGTCGATGGAATATAACCTAAAGGGCCCCTCCTTTACCGTTTCCACAGCCTGCGCGTCATCGAACCATGCGATGGCGCTGGCGTTCCAGATGGTCCGCTCAGGCGCGGCCCCGGCGATGATCACGGGCGGATCGGAATCCATGCTGTGCTTTGGCGGGATCAAAGCCTGGGAAGGACTGCGGGTCATGTCCAAGGACGCCTGCCGACCGTTTTCTGCAAACCGCAACGGTATGGTTCAGGGCGAAGGTGCCGGCGTGTTCGTGTTCGAAAATTACGACCACGCCAAGGCGCGCGGCGCAAACATCCTTTGCGAAGTGATCGGGTTTGCCATGTCGTCCGACGCTGCCGACATCGTGATGCCTTCGAAACAAGGAGCTGCACGTGCCATCGCGGGCGCGCTGGCCGATGCGAGGATTGCACCGGAGCAGGTGGGCTATATTAACGCCCACGGCACCGGTACCGCCGCCAATGACAAAACAGAATGCGCTGCCGTGGCCGATGTGTTCGGCCCGCACGCGGATGAACTGATGATTTCCTCTACCAAGTCGATGCATGGCCATCTAATCGGCGGCACCGGGGCGGTAGAATTACTGGCCTGTATCATGGCTGTACGCGATGGGGTTATCGCTCCGACCATCGGGTATGAGGAATCTGACCCGGAATGCGCGCTAGACGTTGTGCCCAATGAAGCGCGTGAAAAACCGGTGGATGTGGCGTTGTCCAACGCCTTTGCCTTTGGCGGGCTCAATGCCGTGCTGGCAGTACGCCGGGTCTGAGATTAGTTTTCGACAACGTCCACCACGTCGTAGGCGGCGGTAAAGCCCTTCAGCGACAACTCCAGATTAATCCGTTGGTCCGGCGCCGGGGCCGGAACAATGGAAACGATCGCCTTGGCGCCACGTTTGAAGCTATCAACGTCATCCTGCGTGAACCCGATCTGCGCAATGCATCCAATCGGGTTGCAGAAGGTGTAGTTGTACCGCTTGCCTGCGCCACCATCGACCGACACGGTCAATTGCGCCGGCAACAGTGTTTCCAGCGGCACGATCACGGTTGCTCCGGCTACGGCCTGTCCGCCTTCCTGCAGGCGGAACAGCGAGAATTCCGCCATCGGGTTGCCATCTGGATCGGTCAGGATTTGCAGCATTGAACAGGGGTCTGTTTCTTCCTCTGTCTTGATGCAGGCCATTTCCCAATCATCATAGGTCTGCTTGGAATAGCGTTCTCCCAATTGCGGACCTTCGGACACCGGCTGGCCTAGATCCAGCGTTGGGCCGGTTTGCGTTTGGGCAAATACCGGACCGGCGGCAACGGTCAGGGCAAGGGCACAGGTCAGGCTGGTAAAACGGCGCATGAAATAACTCGTTTCTGTTTGCGACATGGTCGAATCCGGATACTGGCATCCATTATGCTTAATGCAATGGTTACTGACGAAGACCAACCAAAAACACGCGATTGGCGCGATCATTTGCGCATAAAAAAAGAGAGCTACGAATAGCTCTCTTTTTATATTTTTCTCTCCCCGGCGGACTGGCCGACTTAGTTATGCCGCGAAAGTAGGCGAGAGGCCCCGATCCGTCAACAGGTAAAACCAACGGGTACATACAAGTTTTTGTTGAAGAAAAAGGCCGTGCCCACAAAAACGGACAGTCGACGGGGAAGATGTTGGCCCAACTGGCGATCATCAGCATGCGGATAGGCATATTCGACTATGGCTCGGACCGGTTAATTAAGTATGTTCGGCCAGAACAGAGTACGCGACAGGGAATAATGTAATGGATTCGGGCGTGTTTGTCGGAGGCGGCGGTGAAGCATATGGCGAAAAGCAATTTCTGGATTTGAAATATGCCAATCGCCACGGGCTGGTGGCCGGTGCTACCGGCACGGGCAAGACTGTTACGCTGCAAATCCTGGCCGAAGGATTTTCTGCTGCGGGTGTTCCGGTGTTTCTGGCCGATGTCAAAGGCGACCTGTCCGGACTGGCAAAATCCGGGTCTCCGGATGGCAAGCTGAACGACGCCTTCATGGACCGAAACGCCAAGATCGGGTTTGACGATTTCACCTATGGTGCGTTTCCCGTCACCTTCTGGGACCTGTTCGGCCAGCAGGGCCATCCGATCCGCACAACCGTAGCCGAAATGGGCCCACTGCTGCTGGCGCGTCTGCTGGAACTTAGCGAGGCGCAGGAAGGCATTCTCAACATCGCCTTCCGGCTGGCAGACGAAGAAGGCCTGCCGCTGCTGGATCTGAAGGATCTGCAGGCGCTGTTGGTCTGTGTCGGCGAAAACCGGGCGGATCTGGGCCTGCGTTATGGCAATATCTCGGTCGCCTCCATCGGGGCGATCCAGAGGCGACTGCTGGTGATCGAAAACCAGGGCGCAACCAAGCTGTTTGGCGAACCAGCCCTGTCGCTCGATGATCTTATCCGGGGCACGCCGGATGGGCGCGGGATGATCAACATCCTTGCCTCTGACCAACTGATGGCTGCGCCGGGGCTTTATGCGACTTTCCTGCTGTGGCTGCTAAGCGAGCTCTTCGAAGAATTGCCGGAGGTCGGCAACCCTGACAAACCCAAGCTGGTTTTCTTTTTTGACGAAGCGCATCTTTTGTTCGATGACGCACCCAAGGTGCTGTTGGACAAGGTCGAACAGGTGGCGCGCCTGATCCGGTCCAAGGGCGTGGGTGTGTTTTTCATCACCCAGAACCCGGCAGATGTGCCCGAGGATATCCTGGGTCAGCTTGGCAACCGGGTGCAGCACGCCCTGCGCGCGTTTACTGCAAAAGATCAGAAAAATTTGCGTCTGGCTGCCGAAACCTACCGACCGAATCTGCGATTTTCGACCGAAGAGGCGATCCGCGAGGTCGGTACTGGCGAAGCAGTCACCTCCATGTTGCAAAAAAAGGGCGTGCCGGGGATCGTGGAGCGTACGCTGATCCGCCCACCATCATCACAGCTGGGTCCGATTGATACGACCGAACGCAAGGCGATGATGGCGGCCTCCGATATGGCCGGGAAATACGACAAGACGCTGGACCGGACCTCGGCCTATGAAATGCTCGCAGAGCGGGCCAAAGTTGCTGCCGATGCCGCGGCTCAGGCCGAAGAAGCGGCAGAGGCTGTCGATGCAGAGGCCATGGCGCGCGAATTCAACACTGCCCGGCGCTATTCTGGCACGCGCGTGCCCCGGTCAACATCCCGCCGCCTGCGCCAACCCGATACGATCGGGTCTGCGATGAGCGAGGCGCTGATCAAGGAACTCAAGGGCACCACGGGCCGCAATATCGTACGCGGTATTCTGGGCGGGTTGTTCAAAGGGCGCTGAGTTGAAGGAGCAAGCCCGGTGAGCCTGTCGAAAATGCACCTGCTGCAGAATTTCCTGAAAGGTCCAGAAGCCGGCGATGACATGGCTGTCGCCGTGGTCGACGAATACCGCTGTTCGCAACCCAACCCTGAAATCAGGACAGGCGGGCGGAGATCGCGGAGGTATCTGCACGGATTTCGAAAACTACAAACAAGGTTCGTTTTGGTCGTGTGTTCGAATCCATCCCACCCGATGAGCGTAGGAACAACGACAATGTCAAATTCTAGAATGTCTCGCGGGTTGGCCGCCCTGACGCTCACATTCTTCTCAGCGGGCAGTGTCGTAGCACAAGCCGGGCCTTGCGCCAGTTGGATCAAACCCGACACCTGGGTTTCTGTAACAGTTGATGAAATCACTGATTGCGCGGCGCGGGGGCAGGATCTGGATGCGCCTGTACGGTCCGGTTACCGGCCCTTGCATCTGGCGATCCTGTCGCGCAACGGGTCAGCAGTGCACGCGCTGGTGGGCGCCGGGGCGGATGTTAAAGCCATAGGCGATCATGGTATCCGGCCAATCCACTGGACAGCAGTCTTTGGCACCCCCGACCTGATCGCATTGCTGATCGGACAGGGGGCAGACCCCAACGCAGCGGATGAGCTTGGAATGACCCCGCTGATGGCAGCTGTGATCCGCCAGGATGATGCAAATGCCAAGGCCCTGATCGCGGCTGGCGCGGACGTGCTGGCGACCGCCGTGGACGGCGGCACAGCGCTGCATGTGGCAGCGGAACAGGGAAAACTGGCCAACCTGACCCTGCTGTTGCAGTCCGGCGCGCAGGTTGATGCCCGCAACAACGAGGCGGCTACGCCCCTGAACCTCGCTGCGACCAAAGGGCAGACGGAGGCC
>JAEPNQ010000078.1 GCA_017643305.1 Marinibacterium sp.
CAGGCCAATTTCGGTCCACACCGCCAGCGCTGTGGTGGCCGTCAGGGTCAGCGTGCCTTTGGCATAGAGATGTTCGTTGGATTTCCCCACCGCCTGAACCGGAAGAATACGAACATCCAGATCATCCGGAACCAGCCCGCGCACAGAGTCCAGCATGCCTTCGGCAATGTAGGTGTCCGTTCCGACTGGCAGATGCGGGCCGTGCTGCTCGACAGCGGCCGTGGGTAGGATCGCAATGGTTTTGTGCGGATCGCAATGGTCGAATTCTGCACTGCGAAAGTTAGTCCAATCGAGACGTCGCATCATGCCGCTTCCTGCATTTGTTCGCTTACAGCATAGCATTCGATTGATACGCCAGCCACCGCGCACGAATCGCCCTGATCCTGAATTGTCACAATTCTGGGGACAATTCAGGGCGCGCAGCCCTTACTGTGGCTTGCGATATAAGAACACGCGCCCCGGCACAGCCCCGTCGGGGAGCCCGAGCTCTTCCAAACCATCGAAATACATTCGGTCGCTCGACACCATCAAACCGCCCGACGCCAGAATCGGTTCGATCAACGGAGACACCTTGCGCGCGAAGATATCGTTCTTTTCGAGGTTGTGACCACCCAGATCCGCATGCACCAGGCTGGCCGTCGGGCCGAACCGGTCCAGCGCCTGCGGTAGCATTTCCATCACATCACCGAGAAACACCATATCTTCTGGCGGGGTAGACGCGGGGTTCGATGCAATCGCCCGTTCAAAAACGTAAATTTCCCGGTCCCCGACCTTTTCGCACAAGTGGTGATAGGTCCGGCCATTGCCCAGCCCAAGCTCCAGCACTGGCCCGGTCAACCCCTCTGTGTCCGCAATTGCAAAATCGAGGCACGCACGTTGCGACACCATACGATCGATAAAGACATCCAGGCGGCTCAATTTCAGTCCTCCAGAATTTATTCGTTACAGCCTGATGCCAAAAGCTGTTCCCAATGTGTAGCGAGTCTGGTGGAGAATTTGGCAAAGCGCGACAAAACAGACGAAATTGGTGTTTGACTATTGGGGCTAGGCCAAGCGATTGTTGTGTGGGGAGAAATGGGGGGCAAATGCGGTTAGAAGAGCCGTGCGACCAAAACCGTATTGGAAAACTTAAATGTCCCCTCTTCTGACCGTCGAGGATCTGTCCATCGGATTTGGACGCGGTAACGCGGTTGTTCAGGGCGTGAGTTTTGAGGTTCAGGAAGGTCAGACGCTGGCCTTGGTGGGCGAATCCGGTTCAGGCAAAACCGTAACCTGCAGGGCCGTACTGCGTATTCTGCCCAGAACAGCACAGATCCGGACTGGCAAGGTCATGCTTTATGGCCGCAGCGGCGGGAAATCCCTGACCGATCTGAGCGAACGCAGAATGCGCGACATCCGGGGCGACGCGGTCTCCATGATCTTCCAGGAACCGATGCGGTCGCTGTCGCCGCTGCATCGAATTGGCAACCAAGTGAGCGAGGTCCTGTGGATTCACAAGCGCATGTCGCAATCCGAATCCCGCAGGCTGGTTTTGGAAAACTTCGAACGCGTTGGTTTTCCCGATCCTGAACGCGCGTTCAGCTCTTATCCGTTCGAATTGTCAGGCGGGATGCGGCAGCGCGCGATGATCGCCATGGCCATGGTTTCCAAGCCCGATCTGCTGATCGCCGATGAACCGACCACGGCGCTGGATGTTACCACACAGGCGCAGGTACTGGGGCTGATCAACGAACTCAAACAGGAAACCGGTATGGCGGTGATCCTGGTCACCCATGACCTGGGTGTTGTTGCCAACATGGCTGAACAGGTAGTGGTGATGCACAAGGGCCGGATCATGGAATCGGGGGCTGCCGCGCCGATGCTGAATGCCCCGGCACATGCTTATACCAAACAGCTATTCAATGCCGCCCCTGCCATCCCGGCGGATCCAACGCCGGTGGACCCTCCGCAGCAGGAAGACCTGATCCTGCAGATGAAGGATGTCAGCAAGACCTACACCATGCGGGCGCAGTCTGCCTGGAAGCCAGAAGTGCTGATCCACGCCTGTCGCGGTTTAGATTTCAGCCTGCCCCGTGGCAAAACGCTGGCGATCGTGGGGGAAAGCGGGTCCGGCAAGACCACCGCGGCACGGATCGCATTGGGTGCTGAGTTGCCCGACCTTGGGGGCGAGGTGCTGTTCCGCGCCAACCCGCAAAGCGCGCCCATTGGCGTGCATGCCATGAACAAGGCCGCGCGCACTGCGTTCCAGAAACAGGCACAGATGGTGTTTCAGGATCCGTATTCATCGCTCAGCCCCCGCATGCGCATTCTGGACGCGATGACTGAGCCTCTGGAAATCCACAAGATTGGTTCAAAGTCCGAACAACGTGACCGCGCGGGCGCCAAACTGCGGCAGGTCGGGTTGAACGAAGACATGTTGATGCGGTTCCCACACGCGTTTTCCGGTGGCCAGCGCCAGCGCTTGTCGATCGCCCGCGCGCTGATGCTGGAGCCGTCTTTGCTGGTTTGTGACGAACCGACCTCGGCGCTGGATGTGTCAGTGCAGGAACAGATCCTGACGCTGCTAGAAGACATCCGCGACCGGCTGGGCCTGAGTTACTTGTTTATTTCCCATGATCTGGCCGTTGTCGCTCGGATCGCAGATGAGGTTGCCGTAATGCGGCAGGGGCTGGTCGTAGAGCAGGCCCCGCCGGACACGTTGTTTTATAACCCTGTCCATCCCTACACCAAGGCGCTGATCGCAGCCCAACCGACGCCGGATATTGATCGGCCTATCAATCTAAAACTCGTCGCCCAGGGCGCCGGTTCGCCGGCCAGCTGGCCTGATGAGTTCCGTTTCGAGGGCGACAGCGCTCCATCCCTGACACAAGTGCAACCCGGCCATAAGGTGCGATGCCATGTTTGAATTTAGCCGCAAGATCCTCTCGTTAGTTACCATTGTCGCCTGTGCGTCTGGCACCGCGTTCGCCGGTCCAATACCCAAGGAAGGCGCATTCTGGAAAACCGAGGTAGACGCGGGCAGCCTGCCACCTGTAGCGGAACGTTTGCCTGCAGAGCCGATGGTTGTGGACATGAAGGCCAAAGGCCGCGCCTTCGGCACCGAAGGTGGAACCCTGCGCACCATGGTGTCACGCGCCAAGGACATCCGTCAAATGGTCGTCTATGGCTATGCGCGCCTGGTTGGCTATGACGAAAAATACAATCTGGTGCCGGACATCCTGGAAGCCTTTGAAAACGAGGGGAACCGCAAGTTCACTTTTCACCTGCGCGAAGGTCACCGCTGGTCGGATGGGCAGCTCTTTACGTCGGCAGACTTTGAATATTGGTGGAAGGATGTGGCCAACAACACCAAGCTCAGCCCGGTTGGACCGCCAGATTTCCTGATTGTAGAAGGGGCTTTGCCTCAGGTATCTTTCCCCGACGAACTGACTGTTGTCTACGAATGGGAAAACGCCAACCCCGGTTTCCTGGCCACGCTGGCGCAGGCCAGTCCGCCCTTTATCTACCGGCCAGCGCATTTCCTCAAAAAGTACCACGAAGACTATGCTGACCCGGAACAGCTGGCAGAAGCAGTGGACGACGCCCGCATCAACAGTTGGGCCGCACTGCACAACAAGCTCGATAACATGTACAAGTTCGACAACCATGAACTGCCGACCTTGCAGCCTTGGATCAATTCTTCGTCCGGCAAGAAGATCCGCCACCTGTTCGTGCGCAATCCCTATTACCACAGGATCGACGCCAACGGCGTGCAGCTGCCTTATATTGATGTGGTCGAGATGGAGATTGTTTCAGCAGGTTTGATCGCGGCCAAATCCAATGCGGGCGAAACCGACCTGCAAGGCCGCGGCTTGGACTTCCGCAACATTTCGATCCTGCGCAAGGGTGAAGCAGATGGCGGCAATTACCGCACCTTCCTTTGGGGCTCTGGCGTGGCCAGTCAGGTCGCGATCTACCCGAACCTGAATTATGAAGATGCAGGCTGGCGCGAAGTGATGCGCGATGTCCGGTTCCGCCGCGCGCTGTCGCTGTCGATCAACCGAGGTGGCATCAACCACGCGCTGTATTTCAAGCTGGGCAAGCCCGGGTCGATGACCGTTCTGGAACAAAGCCCGTTCTTCAAACAGGAATACCGCGATGCCTGGGCCGATTATGATCTGGATGCCGCCAATGCGCTACTGGACGACATGGGCCTGACCGAACGGGACAAGAACGGCATCCGCAAGCTACCGGATGGCCGCATGATGGAGTTCATCATCGAAACCGCTGGTGAGCGGCAGGAAGTTGAAAACGCCCTGCAGATCGTCACCGACAGCTGGCGTGAGATTGGCATCAAGCTGATTATGCGGCCATTGGATCGGGACATCCTGCGCAACCGGATCTACGCCGGGGAAACCATGGCTGCTGTCTGGTTTGGCTGGGATAACGGACTGCCGCAGCTCAGTACCTCGCCGGCCTATCTGGCGCCAACCGATCAGGTGTTCTTCGCCTGGCCGAAATGGGGCCAGTACCATCAGACCAAAGGTACGGCGGGGGAGCCACCCGACACGCCTGCCGCTCAGCAGTTGATGGAATTGAACGACGCCTGGAACAAGGCCACGCAGGACAGCGAACGCGCCGCGATCTGGGATGAAATGCTGAGCATTCATGCCGACCAAGTATTTGGTATCGGTATCCTGGCTGGGGCCCCACAGCCTATCGTGGTCAACAAGCGTCTGCGCAACGTGCCTGAAAAAGCGATCTGGGCATGGGACCCCGGCGCGCATTTCGGAGTGCACCGCATGGATGAATTCTATTTCGTCGACGGGGATGGCTGATGCAGATCCTGCGCTACGCAGTCTATCGCTTCGGCACCATGCTGTTGACGCTGCTGGTGGTGTCGGTGCTGGTGTTTGTGATCATCAACCTGCCGCCGGGCGATTACCTGTCAAACCAGATCGCTGAGCTGCAGGCCACGGGCCAGACTGCGGGCGTTGCCAAGATCCAGTTTCTCAGGCAGGAATTCGCGCTGGATGAACCGCTCTGGAAGCAATATCTAATTTGGGTGGGGTTCTACCCCGGCCCGCATGGATTTTCCGGGCTAATACAAGGCAACCTGGGATGGTCTTTCTACAACAGCCAACCGGTTGCGGAAATAGTCGGGAGCAAGCTTTGGGCCACTGTGGCGCTGAACGTGGCTGTGGTTCTGTTCATCTACGCTATCGCCGTGCCCTTGGGCGTGGTCGCAGCGGCACGGTCGCGCACCTGGATCGACTACACGTCGTCCTTCATCGGTTATCTGGGGCTTGCGACACCAAACTTCCTGCTGGCGCTGATCCTCTATTACTACGGCCGCAAATATATTGGCCTGCCTATCGGGGGCCTGATGGACCCCGATTTTGAAGGCCAGCCACTGAGTTGGGACAAGATCAAGTCAGTCCTGCTCCACCTGATCGTACCCACGTTTGTTATCGGTACGGCCGGGGTCGCCTCCATGATGCAGCGCCTGCGGGCCAACATGCTGGACGAACTGGGCAAACCTTATGTGGAAACCGCCGTGGCCAAGGGCATGGCCCCTTCGAGGATGCTGGCCAAATACCCTCTGCGCGTGGCGTTCAACCCGTTCGTGGCCGACATCGGGAACCTGCTGCCGACCCTGATTTCCGGCTCGGTGATCATTTCCGTTATCATGAGCCTGCCGACTATAGGCCCCGACCTGCTGACGGCGCTCAAGACTCAGGACCAGTTCCTCGCCGGATTCGTCCTGATGTTCGTAGCCCTGCTGACGTTGATCGGCACTATGATCTCCGACGTGCTGCTGATTATGCTCGACCCGCGCATTCGCTATGAAGGGAGAGAAGCATGACCCAGCTCCCCGACGGTCGCTATGTCGACGACGCGCCATATGACCCGCAGATCAGCATCCAGCAACTGGAGCGCCAGGATCTGGACGCGCCCAACTGGCTGCTGGTCTGGCGTAAATTCCGCCAGCACAAGCTTGGCCTGATTTCTGGGATCTTCCTGCTGCTCAGCTACCTGATGCTGCCCTTTGCAGGTTTCTTCGCGCCCTACGGTGCAAACGAACGGCATGAGGAACATCTGTTTTCGCCGCCCCAGCTGGTGCGGTTCTTCCACGAAGGTGAGTTTTTGGGGCCCTACATCTACCCGATGACGGCAGAGGCCAACCTGGAAACCTTCCAATGGGAATTCAAACCGGATTATTCCAACCCATCGCGACTGCGGTTTTTCTGCAAGGGGACGGAATATAAACTGGCCGGGCTGATCCCGTCCAAGCGCCACCTGTTCTGTGCCGCCGAGGGGCAGACGATATTCTTATGGGGGTCGGACAGGCTGGGACGCGATGTGTTCAGTCGCATCCTGTATGGCGCACAACTGAGCCTGACCGTGGGTTTGATCGGCATCACAGTGTCTTTCGTTCTGGGCATCGGCTTTGGTTCACTGGCGGGCTACTTTGGCGGCACCATCGACTGGGTCGTCAACCGGGTGATCGAAATCCTGCGATCTCTGCCGGAATTGCCACTATGGCTGGCCTTGTCAGCAGCGGTACCATCAAACTGGTCACCAGTGGCTGTGTTCTTCATCATCTCGATTATTCTAGGGATACTCGACTGGCCGGGACTGGCCCGATCTGTCAGGGCCAAATTCCTGTCGTTACGAGAAGAAGAATTTGTGCGCGCAGCAGAAATGATGGGGGCCAGTTCGGGCCGGGTCATTCAAAAACACCTGCTGCCGAACTTCATGAGCCACCTGATTGCCAGCGCGACACTATCAATACCTGCAATGATATTGGGGGAAACCGCGCTCAGCTTCCTTGGCCTGGGGCTGCGCGCTCCAGCGGTCAGCTGGGGTGTCATGTTGAACGATGCGCAGAATCTCGCGTCAGTGGATATTTACCCTTGGATCGCCATCCCGATGCTGCCGATTGTTGTGGTTGTGCTCGCCTTCAACTTCCTCGGTGACGGGCTGCGGGATTCGCTGGACCCCTACCAGAGCTAAAATGCGGTCCACCATGCGCAAGTCTTCCACAGCCCAGCTGCCTAGGGTCGTTTCGATCATCGTTCCGCTGGCAATGCAGACCGTGAAGGCAGAGTTTTAGATCAGACTGTCATCAAAGCTGGCAGGGCACTGTGAAGATGGTTGCGGCCGCAGTGACGAACATGGTTCAAAGTTGCCAGTCCATGTGCGTTGCCTGACAAGAAAAGTCTCTTTACCAAAATCCACGGTCCCGACGAAAAACAGGTCATTCAATACAAAAGACCGGGGATCGATAAAAACAACGCTTTAAATTGTCAGGAGATTCACGCCGCCAATTTCACCATCTGGCTATTTGTTTCCCGGTTTTCTTCCCGACCGGTTTTCTCTACCTGTTGCGTCGAATAAGGCAGGCCTGCGCGGCCTGGCAATAAAATGAAGGTTCATGGCCGAAACAGCGGAACGAATCGTCATCCTTGGATTGGGATATGTCGGCTTACCGCTTGCGCTTGGTTTGGCACGGGCCGGGTTTGACGTGCTGGGATATGATCGCGACCCTGGCCTGATCGATATGCTGAATGCGGGTCAGGACCGTAATGGCGAAGTGTCCGATGCCGCTCTTTGTTCCACCACGGCTCGATTCAGTGCCGATCCAGCAGAGATGACCGGTAGAACCGTGTTTGTCCTTGCAGTGCCCACGCCGATCACAGACGCCAAGGCGCCTGATCTTGGCCCACTGCAATCCGCCTGCGAAACCATCGCGCCCTATCTGCAAAGCGGCGCACTGGTGGTGGTGGAATCCACCGTTTATCCCGGCGTCACCGAAGAGTTCTGCGGCCCGGTGCTGGCAGCCCAAAGCGGCCTGAAACTCTATGACGATATCAAGATCGGTTATTCGCCCGAACACGTGAATCCCGGCGATGCTGAACATTCACTGGAAAGCGTGATAAAGATCATTTCAGCCCAAGACGACGCAACGTTGGCCCGGATGGAGACGATCTATGGCGCAGTGGTCAAGGCCGGGTTGCATAAGGCCAGTTCCATCATGACCGCCGAGGCCGCTAAGGTCATCGAAAACACCCAGCGTGATCTTAACATCGCCTTGGTGAACGAGTTTTCACTGATCTTTTCCCGGCTCGGGCTCGACACATTGGAGGTGCTGCAGGCGGCCGGAACAAAATGGAACTTTCTTCCATTCAAGCCGGGCCTGGTCGGTGGGCACTGTATCGGGGTTGATCCATATTACCTGACCTACCGCGCCGAGCAGCTGGGCTATCACCCCGAGGTGATCCTCGCCGGTCGTCGTATCAACGACCACATGGGCCTGCATGTGGCACGGGAACTGATCAAGACCATGTTAGCCCGCCGGATGGACCTGAGCGGCGCGCGGGTGCTGATGCTGGGCTTTACCTTTAAGGAAAACTGCTCCGATGTACGTAACACCCGCGTGGCAGACATCGTTGCAGAACTGCAAAGCTATTCGGTCACAACCGATATCCACGATCCCTGGGCCGACGCCGCGATGGTGCGTCACGAATACGGTCTGGAGCTTACCAAAGACCCGGCAGAAGGCAGTTATGACGCCATCATCATCGCCGTCGCCCATGATGAATTCTCGGTTATGGGTCTGGAGGGGGTGCGTAATTTTGGCAAAGCGGGCGCCGTGCTCTTTGATGTGAAGGGCATATTTGGTAAGGCGGGAACAGACCTGAGGTTGTAGGCGCGCATGAGCAATACAGTTTCCCCCGCGCAGTCCGGCATTGCCGAGCGTTCCACCAGGATCATGCTGTATAGTCATGATACCTTCGGGCTTGGTCATCTTCGACGGTCAAGCGCCTTGGCTGCGGCCATCACCGCAGCCATTCCCAATGCTTCGGCGCTGATTCTCACAGGTTCTCCGGTCGCCGGGCGGTTCGCCTTCCCAGACCGGGTCGACCACGTGCGCCTACCGGGTGTCACCAAACGCAGCGATGGCAGCTACGAATCCCAGACCATCGGGATGACGATCGAAGAAACAACCGAACTGCGCGCCGGGATCATCCGGACTACGGCCATACGGTACGAACCCGACATCCTGATCGTGGACAAGGAACCGACCGGGTTTCGCGGCGAATTGATGCCAACGCTGGACCTGCTGCAAAAACGCAGCTCAACCCAGCTGGTGCTGGGTTTGCGCGACGTTCTGGATGAACCCGAGGTTCTGGCCGCCGAATGGGACCGCAAAGGCGCCGTTGAAGCCACCGAGAATTATTACCACGAATTGTGGGTGTATGGTGTGCGTTCCATCTATGACCCGACCGCTGGGCTTGACTTCAGCCAGTCATTGCAGAACCGCATACACTGGACCGGCTATCTGCGCCGGGGTGAGGCGACGCCGCCCGAAGATCCAGCGGTAGAGCCCTACATTCTTGTCACCCCTGGCGGGGGTGGCGATGGCAAGACGATGGTCGATCTGGTGCTGTCTGCCTATGAACAGGCACCGGATCTGCGGCCTCATGCCAAGATCGTCTATGGTCCCTTCCTGTCCGGCGACACCCGGCAGGAATTCGAAGACCGGGTGGCGCTGCTGGATGGCCGCGTTTCTGCCGTTGGGTTCGATTCGCGGATTGAAAGCCTGATCAACGATGCTCAGGGCGTCGTCTGCATGGGCGGCTACAATACGTTCTGCGAGGTTCTGTCTTTTAACAAGAAAGCGCTGATCGTGCCCCGGACCGTCCCCCGGCTGGAGCAATACATTCGCGCAAGCCGCGCCGAACAGCTTGGCCTGATCCGAATGCTGGATGAAAACCGCGACGGCATGACGACTGAGGCAATGATCTGTGCCATCCGCCAGCTTGACAGCCAACAGCCGCCTTCAGCCAGCATGCAACCCGGCCTGCTGGACGGGCTGGACAGCGTCGCCGCGCGGGTGCGTGCCCTGCTGCACCGCTCGATGGAGCGCGCGGCGGAATGAAATCCCCCACACCGCCACTGGCCGTGGTTGTCAAAGGCTGGCCGCGCCTGTCCGAAACCTTCATCGCGCAGGAACTGGTCGCGTTGGAGGAAGCCGGACACAGCTTTGACATCTGGTCATTACGGTTTCCAACGGACAAGAAACGCCACGCCCTACATGACCGATTGAAGGCGCGGGTTTTTTATCTGCCAGAATATCTGCATCAGGAACCCACGCGGGTCCTGCGCGGATGGCGCGCAGCACGGCAGTTGCCCGGCTACAAAGACGCCTGGCGCATCTGGCAGGCCGATCTGAGACGCGACCGCAGCCGGAACCGCATGCGCCGGTTCGGGCAGGCCTGTGTCATGGCGGCAGAGCTTGGTCCAGAAGCGGCCGGGCTTTATGCACATTTCCTGCACACCCCGTCTTCTGTCGCACGCTATGCGGCCGTGATGCGCGGCCTGCCATGGTCCTTTTCCGCTCATGCCAAGGATATCTGGACCAGCCCGGAATGGGAGCTGCGCGAAAAGCTGGCCACCGGGACCTCCGGGGCCACCTTTGGTGCGACTTGTACCGCCGTCGGCGCCAAGTTCCTGCGCAGTCTGTCCCAAGACCCTGAACGTTTGGATCTGGTTTATCACGGGTTGGATCTATCGCGGTTTCCCGATCCCCCAGAGCGTACTCCACGCAGTGTTGACAGCCCACTGCGTATTCTTTCAGTCGGGCGACTTGTGGAAAAGAAGGGGTTCGACCGGTTGATCGACGCTTTGGCCGCCCTGCCCGACCAAGTGGATTGGCACTGGGTCCATATCGGTGGGGGTGAGTTGAAAACAATGCTGGCCGAACGCGCAACGGCGGCAGACATATCCGAACGCATCACATGGCGCGGGGCTTGTGACCAAGCCGAAGTGATTGAAGAAATGCGCGACAGCGATCTGTTCGTTCTGCCCAGCCGCGTAGCTGCAGATGGCGACCGCGATGGGTTGCCAAATGTGTTAATGGAGGCAGCTTCCCAACGTCTTCCAATCCTGACTACGGCAGTTTCTGCGATCCCCGAATTTATTCAAGACGGCATGCATGGGCGCCTGACCCGCGACACTCCAGAGGCCATTGCTGCCTCTATCCGTGAGATTGCCGCGAACCCGGCCGAAGCAGCAGATCGGGCCGAGGCCGCGCTGAACCGGCTGATGGCCGAGTTCAGGATGGATCCTGGCATCGCACGTCTGTCAGAGCGGCTACAGCAGATGCTGGGGCCCTAGTCATGGGCAGGATTGCCTTCTATGCGCCGCTAAAACCCCCCAACCATCCCGTTCCGTCCGGCGAACGCAAAATGGCGCGAAATCTGATGCAAGCCATCGCGATGGGGCGCGGAGATACGGTAAGCCTAGTGTCCGAACTGCGCAGCCATGTTGTCGATGGCAATGATACCTCCCAATCACAGATTTTCGAGGCCGCAGAGGCGGAAATAACCCGCCTTGTAGAGACGCTGTCTGCTGAGCCGCCCGCACTGTGGGTGACCTACCACAATTACTACAAGGCCCCCGATCTGCTCGGCCCGCGGGTCAGCGCCGTGTTGGGCATTCCCTATGTCATCGTCGAAGCCAGCCGCGCCCGCAGCCGGTTAACCGGCCCTTGGGCTAGGTTTGCTACCGCTGCCGAGGCTGCCAGCGACGCCGCTTCCACAATTTTCTATGTCACGGCACTGGACCTGATCACGCTCAACCGGGACCAGACCGATACGCAAGACCTGGTGCACCTGCGCCCATTCCTGCCGAGCGATACGCTCCCAGATGAAACCCATCGCACGCCCGGACGCATCTTGTCTGTGGGTATGTTCCGGGGCCGCGACAAGCTGGAAAGCTACCGCATCATCGCCGATACACTGGGCCAGTTGTCTCACCAGAACTGGCAGCTCGATATCGCCGGCGACGGTCCTGCTCGGGCAGACGTTGAAGCCCTGTTCGCCCCGTTCACAGGCAAGGTGCACTTTCTCGGCCAACTGGACCGCGAGGCGCTGTTGCAAGCCTATCGTTCCGCCGCGATCTTCCTGTGGCCCGGTTTCAACGAAGCCTACGGCATGGTCTATCTCGAAGCGCAGGCCAGTGGCCTGCCTGTCGTCGCCCAAAACCGCGACGGCGTGCGGGACGTGCTGGCACCGGGTCCCTACCCTGCCCCCGAAGACGGCCCCATCGCGCTGGCCGCGATGCTGGACAATCTGCTACAAGCCCCAGACCGCGCTGCCACCGCCGGAGCAATTGCCCGGCAGCACATCGCCAACCACCACCTGATCGGAACCGCCAGCCAAACTTTCTGGAACGCCGCATCCAAATTGATAGGACCATCATCATGATCCAATTGGGCCTGATACGCCATGGCCACACCCATTGGAACCGCGCCGGTCAGATCCAGGGCCGCAGCGACATACCACTCGACGCAGACGCGCGGACCGAGCTGGCAAACCTGCGCTTGCCAGAGGAATGGCAGACCGCGCATCTCTGTGCCAGCCCCTTGAAGCGCGCCGTTGAAACCGCCCAGCTTGTGGCCGATCGTGACCCGGACACCATTCAAGCGCTGACCGAAATGAACTGGGGCGCCTGGGAAGGCCGCAAAGGGGTGGACCTGCTGGCAGAACCCGGCTCTGGCTACAAGCATATCGAAGATTGGGGATGGGAATTTCATCCGCCCAATGGCGAATCCGTAAGCCAGCTGCGCGACAGACTGGCGCCTTGGGTGGCTTCGCTAAACAAAGATACACTCGCGGTCTGTCACATCGGCATCATGCGGGTGTTGCTGGCGCAAGCCTACGGTTGGAATTTCAACGGCCCCGCACCCTTCAAGGTCAAACGCGGCCGCATCTTCGTGCTCCATGTTCGCGATGGTCAGCTTGAACCGGGCGGCGACCCCGTACGCCTTGTCCAGAGGACCGCCACACCGTGAAAGTTATGCTGGCAGTCACACATCTGCTGGGAACCGGCCACCTGAGCCGCGCCCTCACACTAGCGCGCGCGTTTCGGGACGACGGTCATGATGTGCTGCTGGCCAGCGGCGGCATGCCTGCCCCGCATCTGGATGCCCGCGGCATTGAATTTGTGCAATTACCCCCGCTACGCTCCAACGGCACGAATTTCACAACCCTTCTCACGGCCACCGGCACCCCAGTCACCGATGGTGAACGCGCACAACGCGTTCGGGTGCTGGAAGATACATTGGGAGACTTCCAGCCAGACGCCTTGATCGTGGAGCTGTTCCCGTTTGGACGCCGCATCCTGGCTGATGAGTTCATGGCTTTGCTCAGCGCTGCACGGCGGCAGACCCCGGCTCCGGTGACCTTGTGTTCCATCCGCGACATCCTCGCACCGCCGTCCAAACCATCGAAGGCCCAGCGCGCGGATGAAATCATCAGCACCTGGTTTGACGCTGTGCTGGTTCATTCCGACCCAAGCGCCACCCGGCTTGACGTCAGTTGGCCGGTCTCTGACACCCTGCGTCCCTTCCTGCGCTACACCGGCTATGTCGCGCCAGCCCCAGCGGTGATCGGCGCACCTGGCCCGGGTGCGGGTGAGGTTATGGTTACCGCAGGTGGCGGATCGGTCGGCGACCGGCTTTTCCAAATTGCCCTGCAAGCAGCAGCGCTGGATCCCAACCGCCGCTGGCGTCTGCTGGTGGGTGGCAGTGATCGCGAACAACGGATCACGAAACTGGCCGCGTCGGTCCCTGCCAATGCAGCCATTGAAGCCGCACGCCCGGATTTCCGCCAGATGCTGTATCACGCCGCAGCCTCGGTCAGCATGTGCGGCTACAACACCGCGCTGGACCTGTTACAGGCCGGAACGCCCGCCGTGCTGGTGCCTTTCGACGAAGGTAGCGAAGTGGAACAGACCCTGCGCGCCGACAGCCTGGCCATCTTGCCCGGCATCACCGTTCTGCCTGACTCCGAATTGGCTTCTGACACGCTTCTAACAGCTCTGGAAACCGTGATCGGCGCAACGCCCAGAACCACCTCGGGCTTGCGTTTCGATGGCGCGTCCGAAACGGTGCGGCTGACCCAAGAAATGCTGGAACACCGCACATGACGCTCGACTGGTCCCCACTGACAACGGAGATGTCCCGCTGGCGCGCCGAGGGCCGGACCATCCCGATCTGGTGGCGTGATGATGATGCAGTGGCCGTCACCCCGGAGCTGGAGCAGCTCCAAAACTTATCCGTCATCACTGGAGTCCCTGTCCACCTTGCGGTGATCCCGGCAGGTGCCAAATCGGATCTAGCAACATTCACTGCGGAACGACCCAACCTGCTGCCACTGGTGCATGGCTGGTCCCATACCAACAACGCACCGCGCAGCGAGAAAAAGGCCGAGTTCTCTGTCAGCCTAGACCCAGAAGACATGGCGAGGGACTGCAAGACGGGCCTGACCACCATGCGCTCCCTGTTTGGTGACGCCATGTGGCCGGTCTTCGTCCCGCCCTGGAACCGTGCGCCTGACACGCTCATCTCCCGGCTGGCCGATCTCGGGTTTTCGGCCATATCCACCTTCAAACCCCGCAATGCGATGCATGCTGCCCCCGGATTGCAGCGGATCAACACCCATCTCGACCCGATCAACTGGCGGCAGGACAAGGTGCTCGTTGCTGGCGACCGACTGATCGCCCAGATTGCCGACCAGTTCGCCGCACGCCGTGAAGGTCGGGCCGATGCCGAAGAACCATACGGGCTGCTGACCCACCATCTGGTGCATGACGAAACAATCTGGAGCTTCACCCGCGACCTTTTGAGCCGGTTATGCGATGGCCCCATCCGGTTATGGACAGCACGCGAACTCACCCCCGCAGAAGGAAAAGTCTGATGAGCCGACTGGACAGCATGTTGCGCAGACTGGCCGCACAAAGAGACGGGCTAAACTGGGCTGCGGAGCAACTGGCCGGCCAGGCCGGCGATGCGCTGGATCTTGGCCTTGGCAATGGCCGAACCTACGATCACTTGCGGGAAATCCTGCCTCAACGGCGGATCTGGGTCGTAGATCGCGTACTACAATGCCACCCATCTTGCACTCCACCCGACCAGGATCTGCTGCTGGGCGAGGCCGAACCGATGCTGCGAGACCTTGCCGGGCGTGGCGTTAAGATCATCCTAGCGCATTATGATTTCGGGCAGGGTATCAAGGCAGACGATGTCGCCGAAGCCGCGCGTCTCAGCCCACTGATCGCGGCCGTTGTCGCCAAGGGGGGTATCATCGTGTCAGGCCAGCCCCTGGTGGGGTTTGAGCAAATCCAAGGCCCGGACACGATCGCCAAGGACCGATACCTGTTCTACCGCGCGTGAGGTTGGCAAAGCGAATTGTCGACATTTCGCGCCAAAGTCGCCGACGACTTTGGTGCAATTCATCGACAAATTGCCCCGCTCACGCGACGCGCATACCGCGCGACCAGACCCCACGCGCCGCCGGAAAGCCATCGAGCATCCGAAACTGTAAAAGATCCGCCCGCAGGCCCAGTGCGATCTGGCCCCGGTCGTCCAGTTGCACCGCACGCGCCGGAGCAGAGGTGACCGTGGCAAGTCCACGCGCCATGTTTCCCCAAAGCTCGCCCAACCGCACCGCCGAAAGCAGCAGGGCTGCAGGCACGTAATCCGACGACAGGATGTCGAGCTTGTCCTGACGCGCCAATTCTTCCGCAGCCACGTTGCCGGAATGTGACCCACCTCGGATCACATTGGGCGCGCCCATCATTACGGCGACCCCATGGGCATGACAGGCCTTTGCCGCCTCCACCGTCGTGGGAAATTCCGCCAGGCGAACGCCATGGCCCGCCGATACCGCAACCTGCGCAGCAGTTGTGTCATCATGGCTGGCCAGTACAGCACCAAAGCGACGCGCCTCTTCTACCGCCTTGTTCTCATGATCCTTCCCGACGCGCTTCTGCAACTCCAGCAGCATCGCAACATGGGCCTCGAAATCCGCACCGGTCAGCCCGAACTTGCCGCGCAAGTAGTCAGCCAGTTTGTTCAGATCCCGGAACTGACGCTGCCCCGGCGTGTGATCCATCAGGCTGACGATGCGTACCCGGTCTTCGGGCCCGAACTCGCTCAGTTCCGAGATCAGCGTTTCCGAACAAACCTCTGCCCGAAGATGCAGGAAATGGCTGATCTTCAGCACATTCTTTTCCCGCAACGCCCAAAGCTCCGAAGCCAGTTGTCTGGCATAAGCCAGATAGCGGCTATACCCGTTGGGGATTGACCCAACGCGCATCGCATCGAATACCGTGGTGATCCCAGTGCCTGCAAGTTCAGCGTCATGGGCCAAAATCGCCGCCGTATGCGGCCAGTCCACCTTGGGCCGCGGTTGCATGTGGCGTTCCAGATTATCGGTGTGCAATTCGATCAAACCTGGCGCCAAGAAATCACCGTCGCAATCGATGGCACCTTTGGGCACAGCCGCGCCCTGGTCAATTGCGGAGATCTCCCCTTCTTCGACCCGCAGGCTGCCTCGCACAATTTCTCCGGGAAGCACCAGCAATGCATTGGCAAGTGTAAAAGCGTCTGTCATGTCTCGTCACACGTCTGCAAACAGGCCCTTGGCCAGGATGGATTCAAATGAAATTTCGGCGCTACGCGCTCTACTATCTGCCGCCGGAGGGCAGCGATTGGACCGTGGCGGCCACGGCTTGGCTGGGATGGGACATTGCCGCCGGAAGTCCGGCATCGCATCCTGATATCCCCGACCTGCCCCTGCCCGTGGAGGCAATCACCCAGACACCACGCAAGTACGGGCTGCACGCCACGATAAAACCGCCCTTTTTTCTGGCTGATGGATGCGATGCGGCGGCGCTCACGACCGCCTGCCAATCCTTGTGCAACCGGCTTGGTCCGATTGTTCTGGACGGGCTCGACATTGCCAGGTTGGGCCGGTTTCTGGCCCTGCGGCCGCGCGGCGATGACACGGCCCTCAAACATCTGGCGGCGGCGTGCGTGGCAGAACTGGACGCTTTCCGCGCTCCGGCCTCTGAAGCAGAACTGACCAAGCGACGCGCCAGCGGTCTGACCCCGGCTCAGGACGTCTTGCTGCTGCGCTGGGGCTACCCCTATGTGATGGACCAGTTCCGCTTTCACATCACGCTGAGCGGTCGTCTGGCGCTGGACCATGTAGAGGCCGTGCAGGCCCGGCTGTCCAGCTATCTGGGCCCAAGACTGCCAGAACCCTTCCACATTTCCGAGCTGGCGCTTGTGGGTGAGGCAGAGGATGGGCAATTCCACCTGATCCATCGCTATACGCTTTCCGGGGCCAGCAACGACACAACCGCCTGAACAGTTTCACCCAGCGACCCGCTATTGTCGATCTGGTGCACAGTGCTCAACCCGTCCGGCAGGGCCAGCGCGGCGCGGCGCAACCGGTCGGCCTGGGCCTCGGGACGTTCGCGGCCTCGGCTCTGCAGCCGGGATGCCAATACGTCTGGCGCAGCGGACAGGGACACGACAATCAAGTCGCCAAACCGGTTCTGCGCCTGCATCAACACCGAGCGGGAAAGGTTCACGAGAACGCCCCGCGCGCGGCGGCGCTGCGCGTCAATCTCAACCGGGATGCCATAGTTCAACCCATGCGCCTGCCATCGCAGTGCAAATGCACCTACCTCGGCCATTGCGGCAAACTCCTCCACCGTTGCAGCGGTGAAATCTTCGCCCCCTGCTTCCACAGGTCGTGTGATCACGCGACGTACCTTTTCCAATGCCGGGTTGGCCGCGCAGAGCGCGGACATCACCGTGTCCTTGCCCACGCCGGAGGGGCCAACAACCGCAATCACCGGCGCTGGCGTGGTTGGGACCGTGCCCATCAGGCAGCCCCACGCGGCGCAAACTCTGACACATCAATTTCCCGGTCGCAGACTTCAGCTCGGGCCGCGGCATCATGGAAAATCCCCACAATCGCGGCCCCGCGCGCCTTTGCATCCAAAATAAGGTCCAACACGGTCCGGCGGTTTTTTGCGTCAAGGCTGGCGGTCGGTTCGTCCAGAAGCAGCGCGGGATAGTCATGCGCGAATCCGCGCGCGATGTTAACCCGCTGCTGTTCTCCACCAGAAAACGTGGTTGGGCTGAGGCTCCACAGGGGTTCTGGAATTCGCAAACGGCGCAGCAAGTCTGCCGCACGCGCCTGCGCCGTTTCCGCATCAACGCCCAAAGTCAGCAAAGGCTCTGCCACCACCTGCAGGGTCGGCACCCGGGGTACCACGCGCAGGAACTGGCTGACATAGCCCAGGCTTTCGCGACGGAGCGCCAGAATTTCGCGTGGTTCAGCCTGCACCAGATCCACCCCGGCCACGCGGATCTGTCCCGCACTGGCCAGATAGTTGCCATAGATCATCCGCATCAGGGTGGATTTCCCGGCCCCCGACGCACCTGATAGCGCCACGCATTCGCCCGGGGCAACGGAGAACCCAGCGTCACGCATCACCTCGATCACTGCGCCACCCTGATTGTGCAAGACGAATGTCTTGACCACGCCATTGAGTTCGATCATCGCCATGTCACACCTGTAAAACCGAGGACACCAGCAGCTGGGTATAACCGTGCTGCGGATCATCCAGAACCTGGTCGGTCAAACCGGCCTCCACCAAATGACCGTCCTTCATCACCATCAACCGATCAGCGAGCAGACGTACCACCGCCAGATCATGCGTCACGATCAGGGCGGACAGCCCCATTTCCCGCACCAACCCGCGAACAAGATCCAGCAGCCTCGCCTGCACCGAAACGTCCAAACCGCCAGTGGGTTCGTCCATGAACACCAGTCGCGGCCCTGTCACCAGATTGCGGGCGATCTGAAGGCGCTGCTGCATACCCCCAGAAAAGGCGGAGGGGCGGTCATCGATTCGGTTTTCGTCAATCTCCACACGCTCCAGCCAATCAGTAGCGCGGCTCCGGATGTCGCCGTAGTGCCGCGTGCCGACAGCCATCAACCGTTCACCAATATTACCGCCGGCGCTGACCGTCATCCGCAGACCGTCTCGCGCGTGCTGATGCACAAAGGCCCAGTCCGTACGAGACAGCATGCGTCGTGCGGGTTCGGACATGGTGACCGTGTCCACCGGGCCATCGGCGCGAGTGTCAAAAATCACTTCTCCCTTGTCAGGCGGCAGGTGTCCGGCAAGGCAGTTGAGCAATGTGGACTTGCCCGAGCCGCTTTCGCCAACAATGCCCATGACCTCGCCTGGGTAGAGATCAAAGCCGACGTCGGTGCAGCCCATGCGCGCGCCATAATGTTTGGAGATGTTGCGAACTTGCAGAAGCGGGGTCATTGCGCAGGCACTCCCAACCGGCCGATATGCCCCGCCTCGCGGCGACACCGGCAGTAATCTGTGTCGGAGCAGACAAACATGCGCCCGCCCTGATCATCGGTGATGACTTCGTCGAGATAGCTGTCTTGGGCCCCGCAGAGATCACAAGCATGATCGGCCTTGGAGGCCTCGAACGGGTAATCTTCAAAATCCAGGCTGACCACCTTGGTATGTGGCGGCACAGCGTAGATCCGTTGCTCTCGCCCCGCACCAAACAGTTGGATCGCGTCCATTTCCAGCTTGGGGTTGTCAAATTTCGGGATCGGCGACGGGTCCATCACATACCGTTCACTGACACGCACGGGATAGGCATAGCTTGTGGCGATCTGGCCGTGCTGGGAGATATCTTCGTAGAGCTTCACATGCATCAGACCGTATTCCTCCAGACTGTGCATTTTGCGGGTCTCCGTCTCGC
>JAEPNQ010000084.1 GCA_017643305.1 Marinibacterium sp.
AAACTCCGGCCCGGTTTCCATGGAAGAAAACGGGTTGGTGCAAGGAACATAGGGCGAACACCTCTTTCACGGGCGGGCGTTTGGCGCTAGTCTGCTACAATGAGCAGTCTCGATGAAAACGACGCCTTCGAAGGCGCGTCTCTTGCCGCCCGCGCCATGGCTGCGCGACCAACCCCCTATCTGGACGGGTTGAACCCGGCCCAGAAGGAGGCGGTGGAAAAGCTGAACGGTCCGGTGCTGATGCTGGCCGGGGCGGGCACGGGCAAAACCCGGGCCCTGACCGCGCGCATCGTACATCTGCTGAACACCGGCCGGGCGCGGCCGAACGAGATCCTTGCCGTGACCTTTACCAACAAGGCCGCGCGCGAGATGAAGGAACGTGTGGCGGGCATGCTGGGCCAGTCGGTAGAGGGTATGCCGTGGCTCGGCACGTTTCATTCGATCTGCGTGAAACTTTTGCGGCGGCATGCGGAGCTGATCGGGACCGGGTCAGATGCAAGCTTGGCCATGCGCGACACGGCCGTTCTGGACGATGGCGATATGGGCGCGCGCCAAACCGCCCACGCCCAGCATCTGAAATCAAACTTCACGATCCTCGATACCGACGACCAGATTCGCCTGCTGAAACAGCTGATCGTCGCGAACAATATTGACGAAAAACGCTGGCCCGCGCGCATGCTGGCCGGGTTGATCGACAGCTGGAAAAACCGCGCTCTGACGCCAGAAAAAGTGCCTGCCGCCGATACCGGCGCCTATAACCACCGCGGTACGGAGCTGTATGACCAGTACCAGCGCCGCCTGATCGAATTGAACGCGGTCGATTTTGGCGACCTGATCCTGCACATTGTTACCATCTTCCAGACCCACCCGGATATTCTGGACCAATACCGCCGTTGGTTCGCCTACATCCTTGTCGACGAATATCAAGATACCAATGTGGCCCAATACATGTGGCTGCGGCTGCTGGCGGGCGGGCATCGCAATATCTGCTGCGTGGGCGATGACGACCAATCGATCTATGGCTGGCGCGGGGCCGAAGTGGGTAATATCCTGCGGTTCGAAAAGGACTTCCCGGGCGCGCATGTGGTGCGGCTGGAACAGAATTATCGCTCCACCCCGCATATCCTGGCAGCTGCTTCGGGCGTGATTGCAGGCAACGAAGGGCGGCTGGGCAAGGAGCTGTGGACCGATGAGCAGGACGGCGAGAAAGTCCGCCTGATCGGCCATTGGGACGGCGAGGAAGAAGCCCGTTGGATTGGGGAAGAGATCGAGGCGATGCAAGGTGGCACCCGCGGCCTGCGGCGCTTTGCGCTGAACGACATGGCCATTCTCGTCCGCGCCAGCCACCAGATGCGCGCCTTCGAAGACCGGTTCCTGACCATCGGTCTGCCTTACCGCGTCATCGGCGGCCCGCGCTTTTATGAGCGGATGGAGATCCGCGATGCCATGGCCTATTTCCGCGTTGTGGTGTCACCTGACGATGATCTTGCCTTTGAACGCATCGTCAATACGCCCAAGCGGGGCTTGGGTGACAAGGCGCAGCAGACCATCCAGCGGATCGCACGGGACAATGGTGTATCCCTTCTGCAAGGCGCGCGGATGGCGGTGGAAAGCGGCGCGATCAAGGGCAAGGGCGGTGGGCTGCTGCGCGTGCTTTGCGATGACATCGCGCGCTGGGGCCAGATGACTGGCGATGCGGACCTGAGCCATATGGAACTGGCTGAGATCATCCTGGATGAAAGCGGCTACACCGCGATGTGGCAGAACGATAAAACGCCAGAGGCGCCCGGACGGCTTGAAAACCTCAAGGAACTGGTGAAGGCGTTGGAGCGCTTTGAAAACCTGCAGGGGTTTTTGGAGCATATTAGCCTGATCATGGATAATGACAGCCAGGATGTGGACGACAAAGTATCGATCATGACCCTGCATGCCGCTAAAGGGCTGGAGTTTCCCGCCGTGTTCCTGCCAGGCTGGGAAGATGGCCTGTTTCCGTCCCAGCGCAGCATGGATGAGAACGGCCTCAAGGGGCTCGAGGAAGAACGACGGCTGGCCTATGTCGGCATCACCCGGGCGGAGGAGGTCTGTACCATTTCCTTTGCAGGCAATCGGCGGGTGTTCGGGCAGTGGCAATCTTCCATGCCGTCACGGTTTATCGACGAACTACCCGAGCCACATGTAGAGGTGCTGAGCCCGCCAGGACTCTATGGCGGTGGCTTCGGCGCGGCTGCGCCTTCCGGGGGTGGCATTGAAGAGCGGGTAATGAATGCAGACGGCTACAATTCCCCCGGCTGGAGAAGGCTTCAGGCGCGGTCGGGGCAGTATGGAATGTCCCAGCCCAAGGAAAGCCGCACGGTGATCATCGATGTCGAGGCGGTATCTGGCTTCACGATAGGCGACCGTGTGTTCCACCAGAAATTCGGCTATGGCGCGATCATCGGGATGGAAGGCGATAAGCTGGAGATTGATTTCGAGAAGGCGGGGATCAAGAAAGTGGTGGCCCGGTTCGTGTCGGCGAGCGATGACATTCCGTTTTGACGGTTGAGTAGGCTGCCTGGCATAACAACCTTTCGTTACGAGTTGGAAACGGCATTGCGGGATCGCAAGGCCATCGCAAACGCTTCTATTGGTGATTGTTTCCATCAACCTGGTGTCCGCGCGCGAACGTGGTCTGAACGATGATGCGGTTGGCAAGATCATCGAGGCAGGCACGTCCTTTGGCGAAGCATATGGACCTGCTGCCCTGCAACCCGGAGCCGATCAGCATCCATGACGTTCGGCAGATCAGTCAGGCGGCAACAGTCACTGGGTTCCTGCCGCGGGAGATACTGGTATCCGAGGTGTCCAATCTGGTGCAGCCTAAATGCTTGCTGGAATAAAAAACGGTGGCGCCAGGGAGGAGGAGAGGCGCCACCGTTCTCTTGATGTGCCCGGCCAAAATGGGAGGAGGAGGCCAGGCAGCATTCTGCGGGAATAATGCGTCGGCGCCAGGGAGGAGCAGAGGCGCCGCCGCCATTTGCAGGTCCCCTAGGGAGGAGGAGAAGAGAACCTGAACTGATTATCCCGTTTCCGGTATGAAACATAAGCCAATGCTGCGAGTGCACAATACCTTTCGGTGCATTGCTGCTATGCAGCATGAACATGGGTGGTTTGCCAGTCTCTTAAGCAGGTTTTCTGATTCCTGCCGCATTTCTAAGCAGAGTCTGTCTGGTGCCAATTGAGAAGATGAGATTTCGATAGAAGACGAGTTGTGGGAAACGATCCCACCAGACCCCACTTAAAGTGTTGGTTCTAGATATTGGCGCTCAGAATCGCGTTAGTCTTGTGTATGTGGTGAGAACAAAAAATGAACATATTTGAAAACTTGAAAATACAGGCAAAAAAATGGGCCACGCTTGGTGTGCCATTTTTGACCATCTTAAATCAACATATAGTAGTCGACTGAAGCCAAATAACAAATTGAGCTAAAATATATGGGCCTTGTTGGGTGAGAGGGCCGCGTTTTACGGGCGTTAAGCCCAGATTTATTGCGCTTGGGCCACAAAAGGGTATTGATTTCCATAAATTCCCATGGCATCCCTAATGCATCGGATGAGAGCGAAATAGAGGGGCATTAAGACCCCAAACAAAAAACAAACGCAGGTTTCATACAGGCACTTCGCTTCATCAGTACAAAGAGATCCGGCGCGCGGGCGAGCAGACATCCCCCCAGGTGGCGCGCGCAGCTGGACACCCCGCAGTGCGGGACGAGGGCGGCGGGTTGATCAGTGGCAGCAGATCAACCCGCCGTTTCCTCTTCTGGGGGACGAGACAACTGGCGCGGGGGCGCGACGAAGGGACAGATCGGTTTGGGCCGCAGGTTCAGAGGCGAAAGCCACCACAAGGTGGACAGCAAAGGCAGGGTGTCGATCCCGGCCAGTTTTCGTCGTGTGCTGCAGGCAGAAGACCCGAATTGCAAGGGCGACACTCCTGAACTGGTGATTGTCTATGGCGGGCCAAGCCGCCAATTTCTGGAATGTTATACGATGCGCGCGGTTGAAGAGATCGACGCGCAGATTGATGCGATGCCGCGCGGAGCCCCCGAACGGCGCGCGCTGGAGCAACTGTTTTATACCCAATCCATCGAAACCTCGGTCGACCCAAGCGGTCGCCTTGTCTTGCCAGCCAAACTTCGCCAGCAGATCGGGCTGGATGGAGAGGCGTTTTTTGCCTCCCGTGGGGAAAAGTTTCAGATCTGGAACCCTGAAATCTACAAAAAGGAAGAACTGGCCAAGACACAGGATTGGCTGGCCGAGCAGGGCAAAGATTTCGACCCTTTGATTTTCCTCGATGGGACAAAGGGCGAATGACGACATGGCTGCCGCGGATCACACCGACCCGGCCTCGCCGCATGTTCCCGTCCTGCTCCGCCCTTTGCTGGCCGCAGTCGCGCCGGTCTCAGGCGTCTGGCTGGATGGTACCTTTGGAGCGGGCGGCTACACACGAGCTTTGCTGGATGCAGGTGCGGACACCGTTATCGCGGTGGATCGCGACCCGCTGGCGTTTGAAATGGCCCAGGACTGGGCCGGGGAATACGGTGACCGACTGGTGCAGCAGCCCGGCAATTTCGCGCAGATGGACGAATATGGCACCGACCTGGATGGGATTGTGCTGGACCTCGGTGTTTCGTCGATGCAGCTGGACCGCGCCGAACGGGGGTTTTCCTTCATGAAGGATGGCCCGCTGGATATGCGCATGTCGCAAGAAGGTCCGACTGCGGCAGATATTGTGAACTCGGCAGATGAAACCGCGCTGGCAGACATTCTCTATGTCTACGGCGAAGAACGCGCAAGCCGCCGGATCGCCAAGGCGATTGTCCGCACCCGGCAGGACCGGCCTTATTGCACGACGCTGGAACTGGCGGAAACTATCGAATCGCAGTTGCCCCATGCACGCCCAGGTCAATCACACCCGGCGACCCGCAGTTTTCAGGCGCTGCGCATCGCGGTGAACGAAGAATACAACGCTTTGCATCGGGGGCTGATGGCGGCTGAACGCGCTTTGCGGCCCGGTGGGCAGTTGGCCGTGGTGACTTTTCATTCTATCGAAGATCGGATGGTCAAAAGATTTCTGCAGCAACGTTCTGGTGGGGGTGGACGGGCGAACCGTTATGCGCCCGAATTGCAGGAAGACCAGCCGCAATTCACCATGAAATCGCGCAAGTCCATTGCTGCAGATGAAGCTGAACTGGCTGAGAACCCCCGCGCGCGGTCTGCGCGGTTGCGGGTTGCGATGCGCACCGACGCGCCCGCAGGGCAGGTGGAGCCGCGCTCCATCGGCATGCCGCAAACACGGGTGAGGGGAAAATGAAGGGGCTGCTATACGTTTTGACCGCGCTGGGTGTTTTCGGGCTGGCTTTTTGGGCCTATCGCGAGAACTATGCCACCCAGCAAGTGTTGTCCGACACACGTAAGCTGCAGGGCGAGATCGGGGCCGCGCAGGTCCGGCTGAGCGTATTGCGCGCTGAATGGGCTTATCTGAACCGACCTGACCGGCTGTTGGAACTGGCCGAGATCAACTATACGCGTCTGGGCCTGTTGCCCCTGCGCCCAGATCAGTTTGGCCGTGTGGATGAGGTTAGTTATCCACCTGATCCGCTGTTGCCGATCACCAATGCGGTGGACGTGTCGACTATGGAGGCGGAAAGCCCATGATCCGGACACCCTTGCGGCCTCTCGCCCGAATCCTGCCAGCGCGCGCAAAGGGTGAAAACCCCGACGCGATCGAACGCGAAAACCTCAACCGCCGACACGAAGAAATAGAAGCCAAGGCCCGTGTGCGCGCTGAAAGCCGCCTGCTGGTGCTGAGCGTGTCATTCCTGTGCGCCTTTGTGGTGATCGGCGGGCGTATGATGATGATGGCCACATCGGAACCGTCCGAACCCCTGGCTAATGCCCAGGGCACGGTCATCGCCAACCAGCGCGCTGATATCGTGGATCGTCAAGGCCGCATTCTGGCAACGAATTTCGAGACCCACTCGCTCTATGCCCAGCCGCCACAAATGGTGGACCCGCTGGCGGCGGCCAAGGGGTTGGTGCAGATCTTTCCGGATCTGGACGAAAAGAAGCTGATCAAGAACTTCACTGGCAAGAAGAAGTTCTTGTGGATCAAGAAAAAGATTAGCCCGGAACAGAAACAGGCCGTGCATGACATTGGCGATCCCGGTTTGCTGTTCGGCCCGCGTGAAATGCGGCTTTATCCCAATGGCAAGCTTGCCGCGCATGTGCTGGGCGGCGCGTCTTTTGGCAAGGAAGGCGTGAATTCGGCTGAGCTGAAGGGCGTGGCCGGGGTCGAGGCGCAGTTTGACGGCTATCTGCGTGACCCGGCAAATGGTGACAGGCCGCTGCAGTTATCGCTGGATCTGACCATTCAGGCAGCGATGGAGCGGGTTCTGTTCGGCGGCATGCGTTTGATGAGCGCCAAGGGCGCCGCCGCGATTCTGATGGATGCCTATACGGGTGAGGTGATTGCGGTTTCGTCGCTGCCCAGCTTTGATCCCAACGACCGCCCCCGCGTGTCCATTCCGGGCGAAGACCCCAGCGAAAATCCGCTGTTCAACCGCGCGGTGCAGGGGGTGTATGAGCTGGGTTCGACCTTCAAGATCTTTGCCGCCGCGCAGGCGATGGACCTGGGGCTGATGAACCCCGAAACCATCATCAATACGCGTGGTCCGCTGCAGTGGGGCAAATTCAAGATTCGGGATTTTCATAATTATGGCAATGCCTTGACGCTGACCAAGGTGATCGTGAAGTCCTCCAACATCGGGACGGCGCGTGTGGCGCAGATGATCGGTCCACTGCGGCAGAAACAGTTTCTGGCAGCGCTAGGCATGTTCGACCCGACCCCGTTTGAAATTGTCGAGGCCGTCAATGCGCAGCCGCTGTTGCCCAAGCAATATTCCGAGCTGTCCGCGATGACGATTTCTTATGGTCATGGTATTTCGACCAGCCCGATGCATCTGGCCGCAGGCTATGCAGTTATTGCCAATGGCGGGCATTATGTCAGCCCAACGGTTTTGAAGCAGGCTGGCCCGCAGCTGGGCCCACGCGTGATGTCACCGGTCACGGCGGCAGCGTCGCGGCAAATGCTTCGCAAGGTGGTGTCTGAAGGAACGGCCAGTTTCGGGGAGGTTCCAGGCTATGCTGTGGGAGGCAAGACGGGCTCCGCCGATAAACCCAAGCCGCGCGGTGGGTATTACAATGACAAGGTGATCGCCACCTTTGCTAGCATCTTTCCATCGAACGATCCGAAGTATGTGTTGGTTGTCACGCTGGATGAGCCTGAGGTTTTCACGCTGGGCGAAACCCGTCGGACCGCTGGCTGGACCGCTGTGCCGGTGGCTGCAGAACTGATCCGCCGTGTCGCGCCCTTGCTGGGGTTGCGGCCACAGGTTGAGCCTGCCGGTTTCGGCGGTGTAACACTGACCTCAAACTGAACCAGCTGAAACGAGGGTGATATGGCGGCAGCGGCAAAATCCCTGAGCCAGTTGGCCCTGACGGCGCGGGGCGGGCAGGATCCGGAGTTGACCGGAATCGCCGTAGACAGCCGGGAGGTCAAGCAGGGCTATCTGTTTGCCGCCTTGCCTGGCACGCGGGTGCATGGCGGTGAATTCATCCAATACGCGTTGCGCATGGGCGCGACTGCAGTGCTGACTGACAGCGAAGGTGCCTCAATTGCAAAGACTGAACTGGCCGCTGCAGGCACCGCGCTGGTGGTGGTGGAGGACCCGCGTCAGGCGCTGGCTTATGCTGCTGCGTTGTGGTTCGGCCCGCAACCCGCGACCATGGCGGCAGTGACGGGGACCAACGGCAAAACCTCGGTTGCGACCTTTTTGCGCCAGATCTGGAGCGCGCTGGGCCACGCCGCCATCAACCTCGGTACCACTGGGATCGAAGGTGCGTGGACGGCACCGCTGGCTCATACCACACCAGAGCCGATCACGCTCCACAGGCGTTTGGCCGAGGCCGCGCGCAACGGCGTGACTCATGCCGCAATGGAGGCATCCAGCCATGGGCTTTCACAGCGGCGGCTGGATGCTGTGCACCTGACGGCGGCGGGTTTTACCAATTTTACGCAGGACCATCTGGATTACCATGCGAGCTTTGAGGAGTATTTTGCCGCCAAGGCCGGGCTTTTCCGCCGGGTGCTGCCCGAAGATGGCACGGCGGTGATTAACCTCGATGACCAGCGCGGGCCGGAGATGCGAGCGATTTCAGCGGCACGCGGACAGAACGTGCTGACCGTCGGACGCGGCGTCGGGGACCTGAGCCTGCTGAACCAGAGGTTTGACGCCATCGGGCAGGACCTGCGGTTTTCTTGGCGGGGTGATGTTCACATGACCCGGCTGAACTTGATTGGTGGGTTTCAGGCAGAAAATATCCTGCTGGCTTGCGGTCTGGCGATTGCCTGTGGGGATGATGCGGGCGCGGTCTTTGACTGCCTGCCGAGCCTGACCACTGTGCGTGGTCGGATGCAGCTGGCCGCGACCCGTGCCAATGGGGCCAGCGTGTTTGTCGATTATTCCCACACACCCGATGCCGTGGCCACTGCGCTGCAGGCGCTGCGCCCGCATGTGATGGGGCGGTTGGTGGCGATTGTGGGCGCTGGTGGTGACCGCGACCCGACCAAGCGGATCCTGATGGGGCAGGCGGCCCAGAGCCATGCCGATGTGGTTTTCGTGACCGATGACAACCCTCGCAGCGAAGACCCGGCGCTGATCCGGGCAGCTGTGATGGAAGGCGCGCCCGACGCGATCGAAGTGGGCGATCGGGCCGAAGCCATCCTGCGCGGTGTCGATGCCTTGCAGCCGGGCGACGCCTTGCTTATCGCGGGCAAGGGGCATGAAACCGGTCAGATCTTGGGGGATGACGTGTTGCCATTTGATGATGTCGAACAGGCCAGTGTGGCCGTCGCCGCCTTGGATGGAGGCCGCGCATGACGTTGTGGACCGCTGCTGCTGCCGCCGCCGCGACCGGCGGACGCACCATGGTAGACTGGGCCGCCACGGGCGTGTCCATCGACACACGAACGCTGCAACCCGGTGACCTGTTCGTGGCGTTGACTGCCGCGCGGGACGGGCACGAATTCGCGGCGCAGGCGCTTGAGAAAGGTGCCGCCGCTGCGCTGGTCTCCCGTATGCCCGATGGGGTTCCGGACACAGCGCCGCTGTTGCTGGTCGATGATGTACAGACTGGGCTGGAGGCGCTGGGCCGTGCCGGACGCGCCCGTTGCGATGCACGGGTTGTGGCTGTAACCGGCAGTGTTGGCAAAACCTCCACTAAGGAAATGTTGCTGACCATGCTGGGACCGCAAGGACACACGCATGCCTCGGTCGCCAGTTATAACAACCATTGGGGCGTACCGCTGACCCTGGCCCGCATGCCGCAAGACACCGAATATGCGGTGATCGAGATTGGTATGAACCACCCCGGTGAGATCGCGCCGCTGGCCGGCATGGCCCGGCCTCATGTCGCAATGATCACCACAGTTGCGCCCGCGCATCTGGCTGCGTTCGAAAACGTGGAGGCTATCGCACGCGAAAAGGCGGCAGTCTTTGAAGGGCTGGACGCCGACGGTATCGCCATCATCAACGGGGATCTGGACACCACACCGATCTTGCTGGAGGCTGCCGGTAAGCGCGCCCAGTTGGTGTTTGGCGAAAGTGCGAATTGCGATTATCGCGCTGATTCCATTACATTAACCCCGGACACCGCTGTAGTGCAGGCTATCGTCGGCACACAGGCGCATCTGTTCAAGGTTCGTGCCCCTGGGAAGCACTTCGCACTCAACGCGTTGGGGGCACTTGCGGTGGTCGATGCGATGGGCGCAGATGTGGCCCGCGCTTGTCTGGACCTGGCCGAATGGTCTGCCGTGGCCGGGCGGGGCGCGCGGGAAACCATCTATGTCGACCGCAATGACAAGACGAAGACGCTGACGCTGATCGATGACGCATACAACGCCAACCCGGCCTCCACCGCCGCCGCGCTGGCTGTGCTGACCGAGGCCAATGTCAGCCCCGACACCCGCGCCGCCAGCCCGCGTCGTATCGCCATTTTGGGCGATATGAAGGAGCTGGGACCGATCGAAGCACAGATGCATGCCGATCTGGCACAATTGCCTGCCGTGACGGCCATCGACAGCGTGTTTTGTGTCGGCCCGCTGATGCGCCACCTGTTTCGCGCGTTGCCAGCCGAGAAACAGGGCCTGTGGGCCGAAAGCAGCTCTGACATGATCATGGTGCTCGGTGACAAGTTCCAGCCGGGTGATGTGGTGCTTGTCAAAGGCTCGCTTAGCATGGGGATGGCCCGCATCGTTGACGCGTTGCGCAAAATGGGTCATGCCGCACCCCAAAATAATGAGTAGGACCACCTGAAATGCTCTACTGGTTGACGAACCTCTCTGAAGGCGGCGGTTTCTTTAACCTGTTCAACTATATCACGTTCCGGGCGGGCGGCGCGTTTCTGACGGCGTTGTTGTTCGGGTTCATATTCGGACGTCCGCTAATCAACGTGCTGCGCACCCGGCAGGGTAAAGGCCAGCCGATTCGTGATGATGGCCCGGAATCGCACCTGTCGAAGGCTGGAACGCCCACCATGGGCGGTCTCCTGATCGTGGGCGCGTTGCTGACTTCAACACTTCTTTGGGCACGGCTCGACAACCCGTTTGTCTGGCTCGTTCTATTTGTCACGATGGCCTATGCGTTGATTGGGTTCGCTGATGATTATGCCAAGGTCTCCAAGCAGAACACGCGCGGGGTACCAGGAAAATTGCGTCTGGCTCTTGGCATCCTTATTGCTGTTGCTGCAGCCGTCTGGGCCGCGTGGTTCCACCCTGCAGATCTGCAGAATCAACTCGCGCTGCCGGTGTTCAAGGATACGCTGCTGAACTTGGGCATCTTCTATATCCCATTCAGCGTTTGCGTGATTGTGGGGTCCGCCAATGCGGTAAACCTGACCGACGGGCTGGATGGGCTGGCGATCATGCCGGTGATGATCGCTGGTATGACGCTGGGCGTGATCGCATATGCGGTGGGCCGGGTCGATTTTACCGAATATCTGGACGTGCATTATGTACCCGGCACGGGGGAGATCCTGATTTTCTCAATGGCGCTCTTCGGGGCCGGTCTGGGCTTTCTGTGGTACAACGCCCCGCCGGCGGCCGTGTTCATGGGCGACACAGGCTCGCTCGCCCTGGGCGGCGCGCTGGGCGCGATTGCCGTGGCCACGAAACACGAACTGGTGCTGGCCATCGTCGGCGGGCTCTTCGTTGTCGAGGCGCTGAGCGTGATCATCCAGGTCCTCTATTTCAAACGTACCGGCAAGCGCGTGTTCCTGATGGCCCCGATCCATCACCATTATGAGAAGAAAGGCTGGGCCGAGCCCACCATCGTGATCCGCTTCTGGATCATCTCCCTGATCCTCGCGATGATTGGTCTGGCGACGCTCAAAGTGCGGTGATCATGCCTGATCCCGTCCGGAACACGCGGGCCATGATTGCAGGCATGGCGCCGGTGCTGGAGGAGGCGGAGTGGTGTTTTGTCACCGGGGCGGATCCTGCGTTGGCGGCCCTTGCGCTGGCAAGTTTTCAGGAAGACGAAGGGCTGTCGCTGATCCTGCCTCTGGCGGTGGTGCGGGATCAGGGGTTGGCTGTGGACCTGACCATGCGGCGGATCAAGTTGAGCGTGCACAGCGCTCTGGACGGAGTGGGGTTGACTGCTGCGGCGGCGACCGCGCTGGCGGAGGCCGGGATCGCCTGCAACATGGTGGCGGCCTATCATCACGACCACGCTTTTGTGCCTGCCGGGGATGCGGACCGCGCAGTGTCTGTTTTGCAGGCACTGATCGCTCAGCATCAGGGCGGCTGACGCAGCGTTCGAGGCCCGCACAACCGCCTGTGCGCTTGGTTGTGTGGCGGTTTGGTTGACAAGTGTGGGATGATAACTGACCCTTCATTTACACGCAGGCAGGCCTGATTCCGGGCCGTCTTTTTGCTGCGATATCAGGTGATCTAGTGAATGACGGAAACGGACGCTCAGGCTAACGGCGCCGGTCCCAGCTATGTGCCAATCTATGCTGTGATGTTCGGCTGCATGGCCGCGATGATGGGGTTCGTGGCGCAGGCGGGCTCGCTCGCGCAGATCTTTGAACTGGCGCCGTGGCAGATCGGGCTGACGGTGACGATGTCGGGGCTGGTCTGGGTCCTGACCTCCACCTTCTGGGGGCAATACAGCGACCGGGTTGGGCGCAAGCCGGTGATTGTGGCGGGGGCCGCGTTGTTCGTGGGCGCTTATCTGTTGCTGGTGTTTGCGGTGTTTGTCAGTTTCTGGGCGGCGGCGACCGGGACCATTGTGCTGTTGGCGCTGATGGTCACGCGTGGCGCGATTGGGTTGGGTTTTGCGGCGATGCTGACGGCGTCCAATTCGTTCATTGCCGACACGACGCCACCGGCAGAGCGCGCGGGCGAAATGGGCCGGTTGGGCGCGTTTCAGGCCATGGGTATGATCGCAGGTCCGGCGCTGGTGGCTCTGCTGGCCTGGACCGGAGTGATGACCACGCTGCTGCTGCTGGCGGTGCTGCCTGTTATCACCATCGTTCTGCTGGCCATGGGCCTGCGCGAAACCCGCGCGGTGGACACCACCCGCCGCCCGCCACTGAGCGTGTTTGACCCGCGCCTGCGAGTATTGTGTCTGATAGGGGCAGGGGCGCTGTTTTGTGTCGGACTGGCGCAGGTGACAGTCAGCTTTGTTGTGTTGGACCGGTTTGGCATGGGGGCAGAGCAGGGCGCGCAATATGCCGGGCTGGCGCTGACCATGGTTGGGCTGGCGATGATCCCGTCGCAATTATCTGTAAAATGGACCGGTTTGCGCCCGCTCATTTTGATTGCCATCGGGGCGATGGTGGGCGGGCTGGGGCTGGTGCTGGCGGCTGTGGCGGCGCAGGTCTGGGTGCTGATTGCAGGTTACGGTGCGCTGGGTTTTGGCATGGCCTGGGTGTTTTCCGGGGTCGCGGCACAGGCGGCCAATTCGGTCTCCGCCGATGAACAGGGGCGTGCGGCCGGGGCGGTATCTGCGTCGCAGGGCGTGGGTGTTATGGTGGGGCCACTGGCGGGCACGTTGATATACCCGTTGGGCACATCGGCCCCCTATCTGGTCGCCTGTGCGATCCTGTCGGTGATTATCCTGCTGGCCTGGACCATGGTGGCGCGCACGGCGGGTCTGGGCGCGAGTACGTCCTAAGGCCCGCGCTGCGCGCTCTTCCCAAGGCCGGCGCGATCCGATAGCCAGACAGGCAGAGCCAAAGCAAAATTGTGAGGGCGCGATGATACCGGTTCGTGGGGTTTCAGGGCAGCAGGTTGCCATTCTGGGTCTGGGACGGTCCGGACTGACCGCCGCGCGGGCGATCCGCGCGGGCGGCGGCGAACCAGTATGCTGGGATGACAACCCGGCTGCCCGGGCCAGTGCAGAGAACGAAGGTTTTGCCTGTCGCAACCTGACCCGCGCAGGCGGGTTTGACGGCGTGGTGCGGCTGGTCGTGTCGCCGGGCATCCCGCATCTTTACCCTGTACCGAACCCGGTGGTGGCGGCTGCGCTGGAATCGGGCGTACTGGTGGACAATGATGTAGGCCTGTTCTTTGGCTCGCTCGCAACCCCGGCCTGGGAAAATTTCGAAACCGTGCCAAGGGTGATCGCAGTGACCGGGTCGAACGGGAAATCGACCACAGCGGCGGTGATTCATCACATTCTGGAAGAGGCGGGGCATGCGTCGCAATTGGCTGGGAACATTGGCCGGGGCGTGCTGGATATCGACCCGCCGGGAGATGGCGAAGTGGTGGTGCTGGAGCTGTCGAGCTACCAGACCGAGCTGGCGCGGGCGTTGACCCCCGATATTGCCGTGTTCACTAACCTGTCGCCGGACCATCTGGACCGGCATGGCGGAATTGGGGGCTATTTCGCGGCTAAACGCAGGCTATTTGCCGAAGGCGGGCCAGACCGCGCTGTGATTGGCGTGGACGAGGCCGAAGGTGCGTATTTGGCCGGGCAACTGGCCGAAGGCCCGCCGGATGACCGGGTGATCCGGGTGTCGTCGGGCCGCAAGCTGACCGGGCCAGGGTGGCAGGTATTTGCGCGTAAGGGGTTCTTGTCGGAATACCGCAAAGGTCGGCAGGCGGCGTCGATTGACCTGCGGCCCGTGCCCGGGCTGCCGGGGGCGCATAACCATCAAAACGCCTGCGCCGCCTATGCGGCGGTGCGGGCATTGGGCGTGGCGCCACGTGTGATCGAACAGGCGTTTCACAGCTATCCGGGTCTGCCACATCGCAGCCAGCGGTTTGCCGCAGCCGATGGTGTCGTGTTCGTCAATGACAGCAAAGCCACAAATGTGGACAGCGCAGCGCGGGCGTTGAGCGCGTTTGGCCGGATCCGGTGGATCTGTGGCGGGCTGCAGAAGGAAGGCGGGCTGGAGGCGCTGAACGCGGCGGCAGGTGCGGTTGCACGAGCTTATGTGATAGGCCGGGAAGCGGCGGGCTTCGCCTTGCAGCTGGAGATGGAGACCGAGGTTTGCACCACCATGGATCAGGCCGTGGCCCGCGCGATGGAGGATGCCGAGCCCGGCGATACGGTACTGTTGGCCCCGGCAGCGGCAAGTTTCGACCAGTACGACAACTTCGAACAGCGCGGTGAGGCGTTCATGCAGGCGGTTCGCGACAGGTTGGCAAAACCTGATTGAGCGCCTTGCGGCGCGCTTTATGTCTCGTCATCGGTCCTGCGGCCTCTTCCTCGGGATTGGCTTGGGCCGCAAGGCATGAGTGGATTTGAAAAGCTGCAGCTTGTTTTGTTTGGCGTTGGAGTATTTGACCAAAGAAGGTGCTATGGTCAGCCTGCGAGGAAATCTCCGATCCGGGTGATGGCGCGGCGGATGTTATCTTCGCTATTGGCATAACTGATGCGGATGTAGCCTTCGCCGAGAATGCCGAAATCCGGACCGCCGATGGTGGCCACGCCGGTATTTTCCAGCAGCGCTGAGGCAAGCGGTTTGGCCTCCCACCCGGTTTCGGTGATGTTGGGGAAGGCGTAAAACGCGCCCTTGGGCAGGATGCAGCTAACGCCGGGCAGAGCGTTGAGCATTTCGTGCACGACCTTGCGGCGCGTGTCGAATGCCGCGCGCATGTCGGCCACCGCATCCTGCCGGCCGGTCAGCGCCGCAAGCCCGCCGAACTGCGCCGGGGTGTTGACGCAGGACCAGGCGTTAACCGCCAGTTTGCGAACCTTGTCATACAGCGCGTCGGGCCAGATGGAATAGCCCATACGCCAGCCGGTCATGGCGTAGGTCTTGGACCAGCCGTTGAGCAGGATCAGCCGGTCACGGATTTCGGGATAGTCCAGCAGGGTGACATGGGTTTCACCGTCATAAAGCAGCTGGTCGTAAATCTCGTCCGACATGATCGCCACGTCGGGGTGGTTAGCAAGGCCCGCCACCAGCGCATCAATCTCGGATTTGGGGGTGACACCGCCGCAAGGGTTGGCGGGGGAATTGAGGATTAGCAGCCGGGTTTTGTCGGTGATCAGCCCCAGGGTTTCTTCGGCCGAGATACCAAAACCCTTGTCTTCGCGGATTGGCACGGGGACTGGGGTGGCGCCGGTATATTCGATCATTGAGCGGTAAATCGGGAACCCGGGGTCGGGATAGAGGATTTCCGCGCCCGGTTCGCCAAACATCAGTATGGCTGCAAACATGGTGACCTTGCCGCCCGGCACAATAATGACGTTGTCGGGATTGACCTCCGCTGCGAAGCGCCGGTGCAGATCGGCACAAACGGCCTCGCGCAATTCGGGCATACCCGTAGCGGCGGTATAACCGTGCTGCCCGTCGCGCAGCGCCTTTATGGCGGCTTCGACGATGTGGGGTGGGGTTGGGAAATCGGGCTGGCCAATGCCGAGATTGATGACCTCCATGCCTCCGCTGGCCAGTTGGTTGGCGCGGGCGAGGACGGCAAAGGCGTTTTCTTCGCCGATTCTGTCAAAATTGGGCACCGTGTGCATGGGCGGTCTCCGGCAGGTCATGTTGGCGGGAAAATGCCGTTGGGATTGCAGGAAATGCAAGCCTTATACGTTGGCGTAGCGCCAGGCGTCGGGCAGCAGGCGGGCAGCATCGTCCACATGGGCGACGGCGCCCATGATGATCCGGTCAGGCCGCACCAGCACGGCGCCGTAGCCCGCTTTTTGCAACCAGTTGCGCAGGTCGCTATCGGGGCGGGTTTCCGGTACTATGCCGGAAGCGCGGCAACGGGCCATCAGGTCGGGCGGCAGATCCGCGTCGCAGATCAGTGCTGGGCGATAGCCAACGCGCAAGTCGAGGTCTGCGTCGATCTGGGGAAAGAGCGCGTCGATCAGTGCCATTTTTCCGGCGGACACACCGGGGCCAAGCGCTGGTTTCAGCTGGCTCAGCTTTTGCGGGCCGTCTTCGGGTGCAGCCGCACCGCCGGTGGTGACGGATCGCATGGTAGCATTGATCAATTGGCCGAGATTGATGGTCAGTTCGATATACGCGCGCACATGTTCGATGCGTTCGCTGTGATAGCTGGCCAGCAGCTCGGCGGGCGCGAATTGGTGCAGAATTGCGTGCAGTTTCCACGCGAGGTTTGCGGCATCCCGGAGGCCCGCGCACATGCCCTGGCCCA
>JAEPNQ010000056.1 GCA_017643305.1 Marinibacterium sp.
CCCATGTCGTGGTCATCCACCACCACGGCCAGCATATAGACCGGCGTGCCTTCAGAGCGCAGCAGCACCATGTCGTCCAGCTGGTCGTTGTGAATTGTCACATCGCCTTGGACCTGGTCGCGGATCACCGTGGTTCCGTCCTGCGGCGCCTTGATCCGCACCACATAGGGCGCATCCGGATGCGTCGCCGGGTCAGCATCGCGCCAGGGAGACCGGTAGAGCGTGCTTTTTCCCTCGGCGCGCGCGGCTTCCCGAAATGCGGAAATTTCGTCCTGCGTGGCGAAACATTTATACGCCTTGCCCTCCGCCAGCAGCTGGTTCGCAACCTCTGCATGCCGGTCGGCGCGGGCAAACTGGCTGATCGGTTCGCCGTCCCAATCCAGACCCAACCAAGTCAGTCCCTGCAAAATCGCTTGTGTCGCTTTGGGCGTGGAGCGTTCCCGGTCGGTATCTTCAATCCGCAATAAAAATTTGCCGCCCCGACCACGCGCATAAAGCCAATTGAACAGCGCCGTGCGTGCCCCACCGATATGGAGGAACCCGGTGGGCGAGGGGGCGAAACGGGTGACGATACCGTCTGACATGCGGCGCAAATGTCCTTCTGAAATTAACCGACTGGTAACCACGCAGGGCGTAGGGTTGGGGCCTGTCTAGCGGCGGGAACGGCAGGGGGCAAGCATGCGCGCGCTGGCTGTGATTGATGCGGTATTACTGCAGCATCGGGGGCATCTTTTTCCCTGGACTCCAGTGTTCATGGCGCTGGGTATCGGATTTTGGTTCGCCTTGCGTTCGGAACCGGGGCTTTTGATCTATTGCGCGGTCGGTGTTGTCGGTGCAGGTGCCGCGTATGTGGCATGGCGCTGGCCTAGCGGCTGGTCCGCCCTGGGGTGGGCGCTGGCCATGATGGCGCTCGGGGTCACGCTGGCTGGATGGCGGGTGCACCGCGTGGCTGAACCTGTGCTTTCCTATAGGTATTATGGCCCGGTGGAGGGACGGTTGGTGGGCGTGGACCGTTCGGCGTCTGACGCGTTGCGTTTGACGCTGGATCACGTTCGGCTGGACCGCGTGCCGCCGCACCGCACGCCCGCGCCTTTCGCTGCATGGCGGCGATCCGCCCGATTTGGTGCCGGGCGCGCGGTTGATGACGACCGCGCATCTGTCGCCACCTAGCGGCCCGGCGGAGCCGGGCGGCTTTGATTTTCGTCGTCACGCGTGGTTCCAGCGGCTGGGGGCTGTGGGTCACACGCGCAATCCGGTTCTGGTGGCCGACCCGCCAGGACGTCAAAGCATGGCGGTGCGGGTTTTGGCCCGCGTCGGAGCGGGTGTGCGCGGTGCTGCCTGGGGACACAGGTGGGTTCGCCGCTGCTGTGACGACCGGCGACCGCAGTGGCATCAGCCGCGTCGCGCTGGATGCACTGCGGCAGAGCAATCTGGCCCATCTTCTGGCGATTTCCGGCTTGCATATGGGCCTTCTGGCCGGCTTCGTTTTTGGTGCCGTGCGTTTGGGCATCGCAGCGGTGCCATACCTGGCCCTGCGGGTGCCCGGCCATAAGTGGGCGGCGGTGGCGGCCTTGGTCGCCGCGGCCGGTTATCTGGTGCTTTCGGGCCGGAACATCGCGACCGAGCGGGCCTTTATTATGGTAGCCGTTGCATTGTTGGCAGTGCTGTCCGACAGACGCGCACTGTCGCTGCGCGCGGTTGCCACAGCGGCCCTGATCGTGCTGGTCTTGCGGCCCGAAGCGCTGTTGAGTCCGGGCTTCCAAATGTCCGTTGCGGCGACAACCGCGCTGATCGCGATCTTTAACTGGATGCGCGACGCGCCTCTGGCCCAGGCGCCACGGATGTTACGCCCGTTTGTCGGGTTGTTTGTCTCCTCAGCCGTTGCCGGGGCCGCCACGGCGCCCGTTGCAGCAGCGCATTTCAATACGCTGGCCCAATACGGTTTGGTCGCAAACCTACTTTCGGTCCCGCTGATGGGGTTGGTGGTGATCCCCGGGGCAGTCCTGGCGCTGCTCCTTGTTCCGTTTGGTCTGGAGACGCTGGGTTTGTTTGCGATGGGGTTGGCGCTGGATTGGATCCTGCAAGTGGCTCACGTGGTATCCTCCTGGCCCCGGGCCGTGGGACACGTGCCGCAACCAGGGCCGTGGTGCTTACCTGTGTTGAGTTTGGGTCTGCTCTGGATGACGCTTTGGCAGGGCTGGTTACGGGTTGTGGGATGGGTCCCGGCGGTCTCGGCGCTTGTGATATGGTCCCAGACAACGCGCCCGGAGGTTCTGGTCGCAGATACGGGCGGGCTTGTGGGGGTAATGACCGATGCGGGCCGCGCCTTGAGCCGCGACAAAGGCAGTGGGTTCGTAGCCGGCATCTGGCTGGAGAATGATGGCGACGGGGCAGGGCAGCCAGATGCGGCACAACGCTGGCCTGACGGACAGGGCCGTGTGCGTGTGCTGAAGGCGCAGGGCTGGGAATTGGTGCATGTGGCAGGCAAACGTGCGGCAGCTTCATATGACGGTTGTAAGGCCGGGCAGATCATCATCACTCCGGTGCAGATCGATTTGCAGGGGGATTGCGAAATCTTCGATCCGGTCAAACTGCGTGGAACGGGCAGCATTGCGATTTACAGGGGGAAACTTGTCACCGCACGCGCAGTGTCGGGCACCCGGTTGTGGCATCGGTAGAGGAAATTCAACGAATTTTCTAGATCTGCCTCGCCCGCCACGCGGCCCAGGCCTCGGGGGTGTCAAGATCCAACCGCGCCCGATTTCCGGGCAGCATAACATGCGCCACTTTCGTGCCTGCGGCCTTCACGACATCCCGCGCCCCAACATCACCGCTCAACTTGGCGAATTCCGCAAACAGGTCGTGATGGAACACCACCGGGTGACCGCGCTGGCTGTCTTCGGTGGTTGCATGCCAGATCAGCTTGCCACTGTCCGGATCCACTGCCTCCAGCACCGTTTTCAAATCAGCCGCCGTCAACTCTGGCAAATCGGCCAACAGCAGCATTGCGGCCTGTGCCTCAGACGGGATTGCGGCAAAGCCAGTGCGCAGGGACACGCCCATGCCTTCATTCGCATCCGGGACCGGCAAACGCACAATATCCAAGCCGTCCAACGCGTCGTACCGGGCGTGCGGCTGGGTGGGCAGGGCCACGATCACCGGGCCACCTGTTGCCTGCAACGCCATCTCCGCCTGTCGGCGGATCAAGGGTTGGCCCTCTACCTCTTCCATCAGCTTGTCGCGACCCTGCATGCGGCGAGACTGACCCGCGGCCAGTATGAGGATTGGGAAGTTGCTCATCCGCGCAGCCGGGCCCCATTCGGATCAAACAGCACCTCACTCAGCACGCGCGCGGGGCGCATCTTGCCGAGGATCTCGATTTCTACCGCCGGGGCCTCCGCCACCCGTTCCGCTGGCAGGAACCCCTGAGCAATGGATTTGCTCGCATAATGTGAATAGCCACCTGAGGTGCAAAACCCCACCACGGCCCCGTCCAGCCAAATCGGTTCATAGCCCTGTACATCTGCATCGTCGGCGTCCACCTCAAAGGCACACAGGCGTCGGGCAGGTCCGGTTGCCCGTTCCGCCTCTGCCGCTTCGCGACCGATGAACGCCACGTTTTTCTTCCAGGAAATGAACCGATCCATCCCAGTTTCAGCCGGGGTGTAGTCCGGCGAAAATTCCGCCATCCATGATCCGAAAAACCGGTCAAGCCGAAGCGACATCATCGCCCGCATGCCGAACGGCACCATTCCATGGGGTTGACCTGCCGCCCAAAGGGCCGCCCAAAGCGCGCGTTGATCCATAGGGTCACAGAAAATCTCATAACCCAGATCGCCGGTATAGCTGACCCGTTGAACGATACAGTTGACCTGTCCGACCACCATACGCCGCACGTCGAGAAACTTAAGGTCCAAGGCATCCCGCATGGCCGCCTTCAACACCTCGCGTGCTTTCGGCCCGGCAATCTGGAACCCGGTCAGCCGGTCTGAGGTGTTTTCCACCGTCACCCCGCCCGCTGCAGCTTGACGGCCGAACCAGCGCATATGAAACGCTTGGCTGCCGTAGGACGCGGTCAGGCGAAACTCGGTCTCGTTGAGGCAGGAGACGGTGAAATCTCCGATCAACCGGCCTTTGGGCGACAGCATTGGGGTCAGCGACAGGCGACCGGGGACGGGAATGCGGCCTGCCATCACGCGGTCCAGCCAGACGCGCGCATTGGGCCCGCTGATGCGGTACTTGCCGAAATTGTGCACCTCGTTGATGCCCACGCTCTCGCGTACCGCGTGCACCTCGCGCGCCGTGGCGTTGAATGCGTCGGAGCGTCGGAAGCTTGGCGTCTCAAAGGTCGGCTCATCGCCCTGAGCAAAGTAGTTTGGCACTTCCAGCCCGTATTGGTGGCCCCAGACTGCTCCCATCTCGCTGAAAATCTCATACATCGGTGTGGTGCGGTGGGGTCGGGCAGCGGGCAATTCTTCGTTCGGGTAAGCCACCGAAAACCGTTTCTGGTAATTTTCGATCACCTTGGGGCGGGTGTAACCGGGGCTGATCCAGTCGCCATAGCGGGCCACGTCCATGGCAAAGGTGTCACGTTCCGTTTCGCCCTCGATCATCCATTGCGCCAGCATCAGGCCAACGCCGCCGCCCTGTGAAAACCCGGCCATGACCCCGCAGGCGGACCAGTAGTTGCGCATCCCCGGCACGGGGCCGACCAGAGGGTTGCCATCGGGCGCAAAGGTAAATGGCCCGTGGATCACGGATTTCACCCCAGCGCGCTCTAGGTCCGGGAAACGTTTGTAAGCAAATTCAACGCTGTCACCGATTTTGTCGAAGTCATCTGGTAACAGCTCATGGCCAAATTCCCATGGCGTTCCATCAACTGCCCAAGGTTTGCAGGGCTGTTCGTAAAACCCGATGCACAGCCCTTTGCCTTCCTGCCGGAGGTAGCTTTCACCGGCCGGGTCCATAACATGCGGATGTTCTTTGCCGTCGGCCATCATCTCGACGATCAGGGGCACATCTTCGGTCACCAGATACTGGTGCTCCATCGGGTGCAAAGGGAAATAGACCCCCGCCATTGCACCCACTTCGCGCGCCCAGAGGCCCGCAGCGTTGACCACATGTTCCGCGTGGATCGTACCTTTTTCGGTCACCACGTTCCAGGTGCCGTCGGCGCGTTGGTTTGTTTCGCGGACCATGCAGTGGGTGTCTATCGTCGCCCCGCCCATGCGCGCGGCCTTGGCATATGCGTGGGTGGTGCCGGATGGGTCCAGATGTCCGTCCAGCGGATCATACAGCGCGCCCAGAATGCCATCGGTGTTGGTCACCGGCGCGATCTTGACAATCTCTTCGGGGCTGACAATTTCCGTTTCCAGCCCCATGAACCGGTGCTTGGCCCTTTCGGCCACCAGCATATCAAACCGGTCCTGATTATCGGCCAATGTCACTCCGCCCACATGGTGCAGGCCACAAGACATGTCAGTTATCTCCTCCAGCTCTTTATACAGCCGGATTGTATAGCCTTGCAGCGCCGCCATGTTGGTGTCGCCGTTCAGCGTGTGGAACCCGCCCGCCGCGTGCCATGTGCTGCCCGAGGTTAGCTCGGAGCGCTCCACCAGCATGACGTCTGACCAGCCCAGCTTGGTCAGGTGGTAGAGCACCGAACAGCCAACGACACCGCCGCCGATAACACAGACACGGGTGGTGGTTTTCATGGGGTTCTCCTGTGGTTGCGCGTCGCCACATTCTGCCGACTGCCAGAAATCGGCTGGTCAGAAAACGACAGGATGTGCCGTAGTCAGGCCGGGTCCAGCATGGTCCAGCCCTGTACACCGGCGGCCATGCCCTTGAGCCAGAGGATATCGAACCCGGCAATCATACGATAGCCACGCGCCCACAGCGCTTGTGCCATGTTCCAGATCCACGGCAATGCCATTCTAACCGGCCGCCGGTAGCGCCTAGGTTACCACGGGGGACGGAATGGTGCACAGGCAGATTGCCATTTTTGCATCTGTGGAGGTCAGCTTTTCCTTCAGGCGCGGCATGGCATTCTCCCGGTTTGATCGAGATAGCCTTAGCCTAGGGACAATCGTTCTTGGTTCCTAGGTCGTGTTGACAAAAGGAAGTCCCATCGGGTGCTGAAGCCGGTTCAAGCTGGCATCTGTAATATGTTGACCCGGATCGCGCTATTGGTCCGGGGGCGTCGACTGTGGGGGCCGATCAGCACAAAGACGCTGTGATCTTTGCCCGTCGCGATGCTTGGTTTATTCGCCGTGGAGAGGTGTGGCAGCAACTTCGCCATGCTGCCGATCCAAGCTGAGATTCCCGTTGCGGGCTAAGGTTTGGCTCACAGCCTCGGAAAACGAACCCGCTGCATGTGGCATTTGCGACCAAAGAAGTCGTGAAAGTCCAACAGTTCCTGTCTTGGGTGGGCAAAGCTGCACCCGGTTTGGGAAGGACGGGGAAATATCATGCGGACTCATGCAAAGGCAGTGGTCATCGGAGGCGGGGTAATCGGGTGCTCAATCCTGTATCATCTCACGAAACTGGGCTGGTCCGACGTGGTCCTGCTGGAACGTGATGAACTGACATCGGGCAGCACTTGGCATGCGGCGGCCAATATCCACGGGCTGCATGACAGCGCCAATATCTCCCGCTTGCAGCATTACACGATGACGCTCTACGAAGAACTGGAGGCCGAAACCGGCCAGTCCTGCGGTGTATTCAAACCCGGCTCTCTCTACCTTGCTCAGACCGAGAACCGCGAACACCAGCTGCGCCTGCAGGAGGCCAAGGCGCAACTTTACGGCATGAATTTCCACGAAGTATCGCGGGATGAGGCCGAACGGCTGCATCCGCTGGTCGATTTTGACGGCATCCGCTGCATCATGTTTGAACCTGATGGCGGTAACGTAGACCCATCGGGTGTGACCAATGCCTATGCTGTAGGCGCGCGGCAGCGAGGGGCAGAAATCCACCGGTTCACGCCGGTCACGGCCACGGTGCAGCAGCCTGATGGTACATGGATCGTGGAAACGCCCAAAGGCAACATTCACACCGATTGGGTGATCAATGCCGCCGGGCTGTGGGGCCGTGAAGTGGCGGCGCTGGCGGGGCTGGAGCTGCCGTTGCAGCCCACAGAACACCAGTATTTCGTGACAGAAGCCATTGCCAAGATTCAGGGCATGGAGCGTCGTTTGCCCTCGGTCGCGGACCGCGACGGCGAATATTACCTGCGTCAGGAAGGGCAAGGCCTGCTGGTCGGCGCGTACGAGCGTGACATGCGGTTCTGGGCCGAAGATGGCACACCGCTGGATTTCGCTCATGACCTGTTCCCGGATGATCTGGAGCGGATCGAGGCAAATATGATGCGTGCCATCGATCGTGTCCCGGCGGTGGGGACTGCGGGCATTAAGCGGGTGATCAACGGCCCGATGATCTGGACGCCTGACAGCAATGTCATTCTGGGGCCAGTGCCGGAGCTTAAGGGTTATTTCTGCTGCAATGGCATCATACCGGGCTTTTCCCAGTCTGCCGGCATGGGGCTGATGTGCGCGCAATGGATTATCCAGGGCGAGATGGAATACGACATGTTCGCCTGGGACATGGCCCGGTTTGGCCGTTGGGCCAATGACCGAGCCTTTGTCAAGGCGAAGGTGGAAGATGTTTATGCCCACCGCTTCGCCATCCATTTCCCCAACGAAGAACGCGCCGCTGGGCGTCCGCTGCGCACCCGGCCGGTTTACACAATGCAAAAGGACATGGGTGGGGTGTTTGGGCTAAACTACGGCTGGGAACATGTTCAATGGTTCTCGGATGCGCCCGGTGAAGTGGACACCAATGGCTTCACCCGCCAGAACTGGTGGGACCCGGTGCGCCGGGAATGTCTGATGCTGCGTGAGAGTGCCGGAATTATCGACATCTCCAACTTCGCCAAATATCGTTGCAAGGGGCCGGGTGCCGAAGATTGGCTGAACGCGGTGTTCGCCAACACCATGCCAAAGGCGGTGGGCCGGTCCTGCCTGACGCCGCTGATTGGCGTCCGTGGAGGCATTGCCGGAGACGCGACCGTGACGCGGGTGGATGAAGACGAATTTTGGATCGTCTCCTCGGGCATGGCCGAGCGCTATCAAAAACGCTTTTATGATGCCGTGCCCTTGCCGGAGGGGACCGTTTTCGAGAGCAGGACCGAGGACATGTGCGGCTTCAACGTGGCCGGGCCTAAATCGCGCGAGTTGCTGGGGCGATTGACCAACGCTTCGCTTGCAACCGAGGATTTTCCTTTCATGCGGTCAAAATGGATCACCATCGCTGGAGTGGATGCGCTGGCGCTACGGGTGTCCTTCACGGGTGATCTGGGGTGGGAACTGCATTGCCGTACACAGGATCAGGCCAAACTATATGCCGCGCTGTTGGAGGCCGGGCGTGAACTGGGCGCCGGGCCGGTTGGTACGCGTGCATTGATGTCATTGCGGATCGAGAAGGGCTATGGATCCTGGAGCCGTGAATACAGCCCCGAATACTGGCCGCAAGAGGTCGGACTGGACCGGCTGTGCAAGATGGACAAGGCATTTCTCAACAAATCCGCCGTGGCCGAGGTGCTTTCCCGTCCAGCGCGGGAACGGCTGGTGCTGTTGCATCTGGACGAAGCGGATGTTGAGGCATCACAAGCGGATGCCACCGGTGGCGAGCCAATTTTCAAGAATGGCAAGGGCATCGGTCGTGTGACGTCGGGCACCTACGGCTATTCGGTTGGCATGTCTTTGGCACTTGGGTTTGTGCAGGATGCCGAGCCAGGGGATCACGTAGAGGTGATGGTGCTGGGACGAGCGCACAAGGCGCAAATCCTGCACGAACCGCCTTTTGATCCAAAAGGTCTGCGTCTGCGCGCCTGACGGATTGTTCAGCGCACAATTTGCCAGGCCCAAGGAAATTCGTCGAATGCTCTTGGGCCCAAATCTGTGAGATCAGGTCTTCAGGATCGAACGGCCTGCATATTCCGCGGTCTCGCCCAGCGTTTCTTCAATCCGGATCAATTGGTTGTACTTGGCCAACCGGTCCGAGCGAGCCAGAGACCCGGTTTTGATCTGACCGCAATTGGTTGCCACGGCTAGGTCGGCAATCGTAGCGTCTTCTGTTTCACCCGACCGGTGGCTCATCACGTTTGTGAACCCGGCGCGATGAGCCATGTCGACGGCACGTAAAGTCTCGGACAGGCTGCCTATCTGGTTCACCTTGACCAGCATGGAATTGGCACAGCCCCGTTCGATGCCCATGGCCAGACGTTCGGGGTTGGTCACGAACAGGTCATCGCCCACCAACTGGCAGGTATCGCCCACGGCTTCGGTCAGCGCTTTCCAGCCATCCCAGTCATCTTCGGACATACCGTCTTCGATAGAAATGATCGGGTAATCGCGGATCAGGGCGCGCAGGTAGTCCGCGTTTTCCTCTGGCGACAGGGTCACGCCTTCGCCCGACAGCACATAGGCCCCGTCTTTGAAATATTCGGTTGCTGCGCAGTCCAGCGCCAGATGGATGTCATCACCCGGCGCATAGCCTGCTTTTTCGATGGCTTTCAGAATGAAATCCAAAGCGTCACGGGTGGAGCTGAGGTTGGGTGCAAAGCCACCTTCGTCACCTACGCCGGTGGCCAGACCCGCCGCGCTGAGTTCCTTTTTCAGTGTATGGAACACTTCGGCCCCCATGCGCACGGCGTCGCGCAGTGTGTCAGCGGTGACCGGCATGATCATGAATTCCTGGATGTCGATCGGGTTGTCGGCATGTTCGCCGCCATTTATGATATTCATCATGGGAACGGGCAGGATCCGCGCCGGTGTACCACCCACATAACGGAAGAGAGGTTGCGCGGTATAATCGGCAGCTGCTTTGGCCGTCGCCAGTGACACGCCGAGTATGGCGTTGGCGCCCAGACGGCCCTTGCTGGCGGTGCCATCCAATTCGATCATCGCAGCGTCGATGGCTTCCTGTTCGGTCGCGTCAAAGCCTACCAGCGCTTCGGCGATCTCACCGTTCACCGCGGCACAGGCCTCCAGCACACCCTTGCCCATGTAGCGCGCAGCATCGCCATCGCGGCGTTCCACGGCCTCATAAGCACCGGTTGAAGCGCCCGAAGGCACGGCGGCGCGGCCCAGCGCGCCGTCTTCGAGGGTCACATCAACCTCGACCGTCGGGTTGCCACGGCTGTCCAGGATCTCACGGGCGTGAATGTCGATGATGGTGCTCATGTAAATCGGGTCCTCTGCAAAGCTTGCGCGCGTCTTAACGAGGCACCGCCTTAGGGGAAAGGGGCTTTCAGGCCGCAGCCTGGCGTCGGCCTTCGCGCCAGAAGGTATAAAGCCCGGATGCCACGATAATGAGCGTGCCCAATAGCATCATCGCATCTGGCCGTTCGCCAAAGACCAACCCGCCCGCAATCAATGCGAAAACGATGCGCGTGTAGCGAAACGGGGTGACAAAAGATAAATCTCCGATGCGCGTGCCCTGAATCAGGGTCAAATAGGCCACGCCGCCCACTGCGATACACATGGCAGAAAACGCTAGCGCCCAGGGCGGCATCGCAACCCAGCTGGTGGGCGAGGGGACCGACAGCGCCGCCGCCGCGGGGATGGATATCAGAAAAGCGAGGAAGCAGAGTTGGCGAGAACTGAGCGACGCAGTTATCCCCCGGGTCGCGACATCGCGTAAGGCCAGCCCGGCAACGGCGATCAGCGCGAAAATGGCGTTTCCATCAAAGCCGGAAAGCCCGGGCCGAACGACCAGCAGCACGCCAAAAAACCCAATCATCACTGCGCTCCATCGCCGCCAGCCAACGGTTTCACGCAGAAACAACGCCGCGCCCAGCGTTACCGCCAGCGGGGTGGCCTGCAGGATGGCCGAAGCAGAGGAGAGGTCAATCAGGGATAGCGCTGTGATGAAGGCCAGCACGCCCACAAGTTCACCCAGATTCCGCAGGAGTACGGGGGCTGACAGCATTTTCCGGGTGTACAGCGGTTGTCCGGCGGCAAGTGTCAGCATGCCGAATACCAAGCTGCCGCCGAGGCCGAGGATCATCAGGATCTGCCAGGTCGGTAGCAATGTGCTCAGCGCCTTGATCAGGCTGTCTTCGACCGCGAAACCGGCCATGGCGAGCGTCATCAGCCCCGCGCCCCGCAGATTTTCGCCGCGCAACTGTTCCATTTCCGAATTCCGTTGAAAACGTGCTCGTACCCGGCTTGCGGGATTCCGGCGTTGGGCGCAAGTGGTCACGTGCGCGTGACATAGGTAATCCAAGCCGTGGCATATGACGTAAGCCGTTCATCACAACAGGAGAACGGATCATGCAAATTTCCAGGACACTCATAGCAGGTGTGCTTGCAGTCATTCCCACATTTGGCCACGCGGGTTACGCCAATGCGGTGAGCGTGACGGCGGCGGGGGATGGAAGCTTCACAGTGGAGCCCAATTTGGGGTCGGACACGTCGGTATACTGGTGCGGCGCGGCGGAATATATGGACCGTCAGCGGCAAGGTGCGCGACAGGGCCGTATCTACGTGCTTGCTGCAAACTCCCAAGGTGTCCGTTTCGCACTGACCCCACCCGCCGAGGGGGCCGTTTCGAGCAGCACCAATTCGGTGCATGTGACCGGGAATTCGCTGAGCTTGGTGCAGGCGCGTCAGCATTGTTATGACAAGAACATTACGGAATGATCAGCGCGGCTTGCGCGGCACGCCATATAATTCCAGGCGGTGACCGCGCAGCTCGTACCCCAGCTTCTGGGCGATCTTTTCCTGCAGTGCTTCGATTTCAGGATCGACAAACTCGATGACTTCACCGGTGTTCAGATCGATCAGATGGTCATGATGGTCACGTTCGGCATCTTCATAGCGGGCGCGGCCATCGCCAAATTCCACCTTGTCGAGTATCCCGGCCTCTTCAAACAGTTTCACCGTACGGTAAACGGTGGCCAGTGAAATGTTGGGGTCGATTTCGCTGGCGCGTGCATAAAGTTCTTCCACGTCCGGGTGGTCGGCATTGTCCTCCAGCACGTGTGCAATAACGCGGCGCTGGCCCGTCATACGCAGACCTTTTGTTTCGCATCGCAGAATGATCGTATCGGGCATTGCGGCTCCGCCGGGAGTGTGGTGGAGCGCGGTTTAGCCAGAATTCGGGCGCGAGGCTACCCCTTTTGCCGGGCGCGTGCGCAGGTCGCATCTTGACACTTCGACGCGCCGCCCATCCTGTGGGCGCATGGAGGAGCAACGTGCAGTCGATGCGCTCGGCGCAGTGGCCCTGATCGGGTTCTCGGCCCTATTGGCGTTCAACCAGGTGGTGATCAAGGTGACCAGCGGCGGGTTTGACCCCGTGTTTCAGGCTGGATTGCGTTCGCTGGGCGCGACTTTCGTGATACTGCTTTGGATGCGCCTGCGTGGCCTGCGGTGGGACAGCCCGCCCGGAGTGATGATGTGGGGCATCATTAGTGGAACGCTTTTTGCATATGAATTCATATGCTTGTTCATCGCTATTGATCTTACAACCGTGGCGCGGTCGTCAATCATGTTTTACACCATGCCGGTCTGGTTGTCGCTGGCCGCGCATTTCGTGCTGCCCGGCGAACGGCTGACGCCGACGCGCTTAGCGGGGCTGGTGCTGGGCATGGCCGGCGTGGTTTGGGCGCTGCTGGATCGCAGTGATGGGCAGGGCAGCCTGCTGGGGGATTTGATCGCCCTGGCCGGATCGCTGGGCTGGGCGGCGGTTGCACTTTTGGTCAGGCTCACACCATTGGCGCGGGTGCAGGCGGAAACGCAGATGCTGTATCAGTTGATCCCGTCCAGTGTGATCCTACTCGCGGTCGCGCCGCTCTTTGGTGGGATGATGCGCGACCCCGAGCCAATCCACCTCGCCGGTCTCACATTTCAGATTGTGTGCGTTGCAAGTTTGGGTTTCCTGAGCTGGTTCTATCTGATGAAAGTTTACCGTGCAGGCGGAGTGGCCAGTTTTGCGTTTCTGTCGCCGGTTTTCGCGGTGATCTTCGGCTGGCTTATTCTGGGCGAACAAACAGGTGTGCAGATCTGGGGCGCGCTGGCGCTGGTTGCAGCCGGGATTTTCCTGATCAACCGGCGTTGAGGTTGCATTCTTCGTGAACGAGAAATCTCCGAATTTACAACAATTCCGGCATGGAGGGATTGTGCAAGGCCGGCTTTGGAGGCTGTCACGTGCCGCAGAACGTGGCCGGAACCACTTCATCGGGTAGGGGCGGACGGTTGAGTTCCATGTCCGCCTTAGCCAGCGTGTAGGGTTCGGACAACACGTGGTTCAGACGGTTGAACGGCGCATAATCACCGTCGACGGCTGCCGCGATCATCTGTTCGATGCGGTGGTTGCGCGGGATCACGGCGGGGTTGGTGCGAGCCAGTGTGCCCAGCGGGTCGGATTCGCGCGCAATGCGGGCCTGCCAGGCAGGTTCCCACGTGTCATAGGCCATTGGGTCGGTGAACTGGTCGCGTGCCTTTGGGGTGCCCAGGGCGCGGAACGTGTTTGTGAAATCCGCCTGCTGGTCAGCCATGTGTTGCAACAAGTCGGTGATCAGGGTGGCATCGCCATCTTCTGCCGTACTCAGCCCCAGCTTGCCGCGGAACAGGGCCAGCCAGTGGGATTGGATCAGGTCGGGCATAGCGTGAACGATCTCGGCCGCCTGTTCCACCCCGGTCTCAGGGCTGTCCATCTGCTGGATCAGGGCGGTGGCCAGCTGGGCGATGTTCCACACCGCGATCTCGGGTTGCCGCCCATAGGCATAGCGGCCCATATGGTCGATGGAGCTGTAGACGCGCCCAGGATGATATGCATCCATGAACGCGCATGGCCCGTAATCGATGGTTTCGCCCGCGATGGAACAGTTGTCGGTATTCATCACGCCGTGAATGAAGCCTACGCTGAGCCATTGCGCGATCAGCCGCGCCTGCGCATCACGCACGGCGGTGAGCAGGCCCATGGGCCCGTCCGCGTCAGGGTAATGGCGTGCGATGGCATATTCGGTAAGCTGTTTCAGTTCCTCGGTCTGGCCGCGCGCGGCAAAGATCTGGAACGTACCCACGCGCAGATGGCTGCGCGCTACGCGGGTCAGCACTGCGCCGGGCATCGGACCCTCGCGGAACACATCTTCTCCGGTTTCAACAGCCGCCAGCGCACGGGTGGTGGGGATACCTAAAGCGTGCATGGCTTCGCTGACCACGTATTCGCGCAAAACCGGCCCCAGCCAGGCGCGTCCGTCACCTTGCCGCGAAAACGGTGTGCGACCTGAGCCTTTGAGCTGGATATCACGCCGGATACCATCGCTCCCCAGAGTTTCGCCGAGCAGCACCGCACGCCCGTCGCCCAGCTGTGGGTTAAACGTACCGAACTGATGCCCGGCATAAAGCTGGGCAATGGGACTGGCGCCTTCGGGCACGGCATTGCCCGCGAATGCGTGCGCCATGTCTTCGGTTTCACCCGGTTCGATACGCAGCAGTTTGGCGAGATCCGCGTTGAAGGCCACCAGCCGGGGCGCGCTGACGGGAGTCGGGGTCTGAGGCGCAAAGAAGGCGGCTGGCAGAGCGGCGTAGCTGTTGTCGAACGGGATGTGTAGTGTCATGAGGCCTATGTAGGGGTTGCGTGCGTGTTGGCTAGAGCCGCCGGGTCATCAGCATGTACCGCTCGCGGGGTTTGAATCCGGTGCGGCCATAAAGCCGCTGCGCGGTGTCGTTGTCGCGGTCCACTTCCAAGTGCAGGGCTGTTATACCTGCGTCGGCCAGTGCCTTGGGCAATTCCAGCAGAACTTCTGTGGCGATGCCACGGCCGCGCACACGGGGGCGGATGTAGATTTCGTCAACAAAGCCGTCCATGCCGCCAAACTCAACCGACCAGCTGAAGGTCATGACGACATAGCCAATCGGCGCACGGGTGGGGCCAATGATGTAGACCGCACCATAGGGAGTGCCTTCGAGCAAAGGAGCAAGCGCCGCGTGCCGGTTGGTGTCGTCCTGAGTGATGCCTTGTTCTTCGTGGAAGGCGGCCACCAGCGCCAGCACCTGCTCAAGATGCTCGGGCCGGGCGAGGTGTAGCGCGGCGCTCACAGCTGCGCCAGCCGGTCGGTCAGCAGCGTGAAGAAACCGTCAGCATCCAAATCGCCCATAAACATCGCGTTAGGGGGGCGGTCGGTGACACTCCACCAATCGGCAACGGTCATGCCACGAGTGAGCGTGGAGGTGGTTTCAACCTCGACATTAACGTGGCGCCCGTTGAACAGTTCGGGCTTAAGCAGATAGGCCGTGACGCAGGGGTCATGCAGGGGCGCCCCGGCAGTGTCATATTTTTCCTTGTCGAACCGTTCGAAGAAATCGGTCATCTCGGCAACGGCGATGCCCACGGGCGTGCCCAACGCGCGAAATGCATCGTTCCGGGGCTTGGTGACCAGTGCCTTGTGCGTCACGTCGAGCGGCATGATGGTGATTTTACAACCAGACTTTATCACGATTTCAGCTGCTTCTGGGTCGACGTAAATGTTAAATTCAGCAGCGGGTGTGATGTTTCCCACTTCGAAATAAGCGCCGCCCATCAACACAATCTCCTGTACGCGGCTGGCGATATCGGGGGCTTTTTCAAAGGCGGTGGCAATGTTGGTCAACGGTCCCAGGGGGCAGAGTGTGACCGTGCCTGCAGGTTCCGTGCGCAGGGTGTCGATGATGAAATCCACTGCGTGACCTGGGGCCAATGGCATTGTGGGTTCCGGCAGGTCTGGGCCATCGAGCCCGGTTTTGCCATGGACATGTTCCGCGGTCACCAGACTGTGACGCAAGGGCCGGTCGCAGCCGGCAAAAACGCGCATGTCCGAACGTCCCGCCAATTCACAAACAATGCGAGCGTTGCGTTCGGTCAGCGCCAGCGGCACGTTGCCCGCGACGGCGGTGATGCCCAGAACCTCCAATTCCTTTGGGCTGGCCAGCGCCAACAGAATGGCAACCGCGTCGTCCTGACCCGGATCGGTATCGATGATAATCTTGCTTGGCGGCATGGCGATCCGTTCATGTGGCGCGGCCCTGTGGCACAGCTTGTATTGGCCACCGAAATCGCGATAACCTTTGCATAAAATGAAGTAAAGTAAAGCGGAGTGTGCGAGGGCGGTTCGCCTTTGCATACCACAGAGCAGCGAGCGATGACCGACCGTATCTCGACCGAACTCGAGCCCGTAGCCGATGTGGCGCTGGACGAAAAAATGCGTGCGATGTGGGCGCATTTCAAGAAACCGTGGATGCGGAGGGAACTGAGGAAGTTTTTGCCTCCGACGCGGGCCGAGGTGATGGCGTGCCAGTTTGTGCTGAACCCGCGTGACAATCATACCGAATTCCGTATGTGGGAAAACGGGGTGCCGCCCGAGCACGAGGCCACCGCACACATTGCGGAGCGGCTGGCTGGACAGGATGCAGTGATCGTCGATGTCGGCGCCAATGCGGGCGCGTTCTTTCTGCCAATACTCAAGCGCGCGGGCGCAGGGGCCCGGGCGGTGGTGTTCGAGCCCAAGCCGGTCATGCGGGCGCGCCTGCGCACCAATGTGGAACTGAACGGTTTCACGGACCGCGTTACGATCTTTGACTGTGCCGTGGGCGACGCGGTGGCGCGATCAGCCCTGTTTCTGCCTGGCAATGGCAATCTGGGACAGGGGCGCGTTCAAGTGGACTATGGCAAATCGGGCAAAGAAGCCGGTGTCGAAGTGGATATCCGCCCGCTGGCCGATTGTCTGGCCGACGCGGGTGTGGACCGGATCGATTTTCTCAAGGTCGATGTCGAAGGCGTCGAGGACAAGGTCATTCACCCGTTTCTTTCGCAAACCAAGGTTCCGCATCCCGAGTTGATCTATTTCGAGATTGTTCACGATGGTGTCTGGACCTATCCCGTGCTGCAAACGCTTGAATCACAGGGATATGTGACAGACGGCGTGTTCGAGAAAAACGCGCTCTATGCGCGGAAAGCCAAAACCGGGGGCTGACAAGGTGCGGGTTGCCTTTCTAACAATGGTCTGGCGTGATTACTGGCTGCTGGAACGCTGGGTGGCGCATAATGCGACATTTGTGCCGAAGTCGCAGCTATATGTGATCCGTCACGGCGAAGACCCCGAGATCGACCGGATTGCTGAAGGCTGCAACATAATCCATGCGCCGCGTGACGGGGTTGCGCTGGATCTGACCAAACGTCGGTGGGGGCTGATCTCCGGGATCGCAAACGGGTTGCAATCTTTCTATGATTTTGTGGTCTGCACCGATGTGGACGAACTGCTTTTGCATGTCGGACCACATTCGGGCGGCCTTCTGGGCTATCTTAAAACAGCGCCACGCACAGGGGCCGCTCTGGCCCCGATCGGGTTTGAACTGATGCCTGTCGCTGGCGACCTCGAGGACATCACGCTACCGGTGCTGCGGCGCTGTCCCAATGCACTGCTGAACGGTAAATTCTGCAAACCCTGTCTGACTCATGACAGCGTCAACTATAGCGTCGGGGGTCACGGGCTGATCAAAGGCAGATTTGACGTTGCGGATCAGGTTCTGCTGCTGCATCTGCGCTATGTTGTTCCTAATCTGGAAGAACGCATGGCCTCGCGCCGCGAGATCGCGCAAGAGGCGCGCGCCCGCAACAAAAGCGGTGAAACCAATATCGATGAGTCCAAGGTGGTCTGGCACAACTGGGGCAAGCCGCAACGGATAAAGGACAAGAAGTTCTCGGATTTCAAACGGGCGGCAGATACTGACGTGTCGCGCGGGTTTGATCATTTTGCAGAACTGGTGCGTGGGGCGTTGCAGAGAAAGGGTCGGACGGCGATGGTTGGCGACATCGCGCCAGACGGGCGGCCGATGCGGATCTCATTTCCCGAGATGTATCGTGATCTGGTCTGAGGCGGCAACGTTGGCATTGTCGTAAGAGGACCGGCACGTCCAGCCAGAGCAGTCTATTTTCATGCAGGCGCGCGTCGGACGGGGACCAGTTCATTCCAGCACTGTCCGGTTCAGGGTCGTGAAACGCTGTCTGGACTGAGGTTTGATCTGTTCTAAGCGACGCCAATAATGCGCCGCGGGGAGAGATGAAACTGTGGTTTTCTGGCAGAAAGGATCGTGAGGACAAGGTTGTAGTCAAGCGGGAGCGAGCGGCGCGCGACATTGCCGTCGTTACGAGTGACCTGGCGCAAGACCTGGTCCTGTCCAAAGAAATGGCCCAGAACGGATGCTTTATTTTTTTATGAGCGGGATTTGCAGCGTCCCAGACCCGGTTTGAGACGTTGGTCCGCGCCAACTCTGTGCTCCGATTGATTATTCATGACCGGCTACAATGTGTTGGTTGTTGTCGTCATCAGTGACAAAAACGGCTCACACTGTTCTAGGACGGCACACGCATCCGTGCGGCTCGGGAGTAATTCTTACTTAACCTCGCTTTTCTTTTGCCTTCACCGCATCCCAAAGTGCATCCATCTCGGCCAATGTGCTGTCCTCTGGCCGTTTACCCTCTGTCGCCAACCGCGCTTCTATTGCCTCAAAACGGCGGATGAACTTGGCGTTGGTGCGGCGTAGGGCGGCTTCGGGTTCGACTTGCAGATGCCGGGCGAGGTTGGCAATCACGAACAGCAAATCTCCCAGTTCTTCCTCCACCTGATCCTGTGTCAGCCGGTCCCGCGCTTCGGCCAGTTCGTTGGCCTCTTCTGCCACCTTGGCCAACACATCGCGCATATCTGTCCAGTCGAAACCAACGCGTGCTGCGCGTTTCTGCAGCTTGTAGGCGCGCAGCAGGGCAGGCAGGTTGGCCGCGACCCCTTCCAGAGCGCCCTGTCGCGCCTTGTCCGCACGTTCGGCGGCTTTGATGGTTTCCCAGTCCCGCGTCTGCTGGTCGACGGATTTGTCCCTGTTTTTGTCGCCAAACACATGCGGATGCCGCGCGACCATCTTGTCGGACATAGTGCGCACGACGTCCTGAAAGTTAAAATGCCCCGCCTCCTGCGCCATTTGCGCATGGAACACGGATTGAAACAGCAAATCGCCCAATTCACCTTTGAGCTCTTGCCAGGCGCCCCGGTCGATGGCGTCGGCAACTTCATAGGCTTCCTCGATCGTGTAGGGGGCGATCGTGGCGAAATCCTGCTCAATATCCCACGGGCACCCTGTCTGCGGATCACGCAGACGGCGCATGATTTCAAGCAGCCGTTCGATACCGGCATCTGTGTCGTGGATCAGCGGAGTTTCGAGCATTGCAGCGGACCTCGGATCGGTGTCAGATGTACATGAACCGCATGCCAGCCAAGGAGTCCAGTCATGCCTGTCTTGAACCGTATCGCAGAGTTTGGCCCGCAAATGGCCGAGTGGCGGCAATGGCTGCATCGGAACCCCGAATTGTCGTTTGATTTGCCCAAGACGGCGGCCTATGTCGCCGAACGCCTGCGAGAGATTGGCGTGGACGAATTGCATGAAGGCATCGCGCGGACCGGCATGGTGGCCATCGTGAACGGGCAGGGCGACGGGCCCACCATTGGGCTGCGGGCCGATATGGATGCGCTACCGTTGGATGAGATTTCGGGCGTGGATTACAGTTCGGAAACGCCCGGCAAGATGCATGCTTGCGGGCATGACGGTCATACAACGATGCTTCTGGGGGCCGCGAAATACCTGGTTGAGACGAGGAATTTCAAAGGCCGGGTGGCGTTGATTTTCCAACCGGCCGAAGAATCTGGTGGCGGCGGCGAGGTCATGGTGCGCGAAGGCATCATGGACAAATTCGACATCTCTCAGGTCTACGGCCTGCACAACGCACCGGGGTTCGAAACTGGCAACGTCGCCACCGCGCCGGGGCCGCTGATGGCATCGGTTGACGATTTCCGGGTTATTTTCACTGGGTTGGGTGGCCACGCGGCCATGCATCATGAGTCTGTTGATCCGATCCCAGCCGCCGCTACCTTTGCCGACGGCTGCCAGACTATCGTGTCGCGGAATCGCGACCCGATCAAACCGCTGGTGGTGTCGGTGACCCGCATCATGTCCGGTGGCGCGGCGCTGAACATCATTCCGCAAACCTCCGAGGTGGGCGGCACAGTGCGCAGCTTTGACGGCGACCTGCGCGATTTGGTGGAAAAACGTATCCGTTCATTGGCGGCTGGTGTGGCCGAAGCCTATGACCTGCGGGCCGAGGTGATTTATGAACGGTCGTATCCAGCGACCGTCAACCATGCCAAGGAAACTGCTTTTGCTGCCAGTGTCGCGGCGGAGATCGTGGGTGAAGACCGGGTGGATGACGCAGTGACCCCGGTTATGGGTTCCGAAGATTTCGCATACATGCTGGAGGCGCGACCGGGCGCATATCTGTTCGTTGGTCAGGGTGACACCCCGATGTGCCACCACCCGGCTTATGACTTTAATGATGAGATTGCTCCGGTGGGTGCCTCGCTACTTGCGCGGCTGGTAGAACGGGCGCAGCCGGTGGATTGATCAATGGCGCTGGAAGATTCCAAAAATTATGCAGATGAGGCGTTTACGCGTCAAAGCTTAACTGGAAATTCGTTTGAGAATACATTTGGCGGCGCGACCTCCTTCATGCGTCGGCGTTATACCAAATCTCTGGACGGGGTGCAGATCGCTGTTACAGGCGTACCGTTCGACCAGGCTGTGACAAACCGGCCTGGCACGCGGCTGGGCCCCCGCGCAATCCGCGAAGCCAGTGCGCTGCAATCGCCTGATGCACCTTATGGCTGGCCCTATAACGTGATCGATGAGATGGCGATCGTCGATTATGGCGATGTGGCATTCGATTATGCCAACATCCCTGAATTTCCAGCGACGCTGAAGGCGCATATCGCAGGCATTTTGGCGGCGGATGTGGCCAGTGTGACATTGGGAGGGGACCATTACATCAGCTTCCCGATCCTGCAGGCCTATGCGGACAAATTCGGGCCGATGTCATTGATCCAGTTTGATGCGCATACGGACACCTGGGCTGATGATGACATGGCCCGCGTGGATCATGGCACCATGTTCTACAAGGCCGTTAAGATGGGCATCGTGGACCCGGCGCGGTCCGTACAGGTGGGTATTCGTACGGTCAACGAAGACACGTTGGGTGTAACGGTAATCGATGCGCGTGAGGTGCATGAAACCGGCACGGCAGCGGTGGTGGAGAAAATCCTTGCCATAGTGGGGGACCACCCGACCTACCTGACCTTCGATATCGACGCGTTGGACCCGGCCTTTGCGCCCGGGACCGGCACGCCGGTCTGGGGTGGGCTGGCCAGCTGGCAGGCAGCGGCCATGTTGCGCGATCTGGCCGGGATCAACATCAAGGGAGGAGATATCGTGGAGGTGTCGCCCCCGTTTGATACCACCGGGGCCACGGCAATTGCAGGGGCGCATGTGGCTGTGGAATTATGTTCGCTGATCGGTTGGACGCTGCGCGGGTAGCGAACACCGCTAATGCTTCTAAGCTGATGTTCCCGAACCATTTGGAAAGGTCTTGGAGCCCTATGGTAATGTTGAGCGCGCATCACACTCATGAGGCAGATCGTGACGTAGAGCATTGGTTGTAGCTTGTAGTAGCGCCAATCCGTCATCCGGCGGACACGCGGATTGGTGCAAAGCTGCTTGGACACCCTCCAAGAATCTGGAATACCTTGCCGAAACCACGCAGGGACCCGGCCCATGACCTCCAAAAATCAACCGCTCTCTGGCAATGAACTGGCGCGCTTTTCCGGGCCGAACACCTTCATGCGCCTGCCGCAGGCGACGCGGCTGGATGGTCTGGATGTGGCCGTGGTGGGGGTGCCCATGGATATCGGTACCTCCTGGCGGTCGGGTACGCGGTTTGGACCCAAGCAGGTGCGTGCAGAAAGCGCGATGATCCGGCCCTTTAACATGGGCACCGGGGCCGCGCCGTTTGACAGCTTGCAGGTGGCCGATATCGGCGACTTGGCCATCAACACATTTTCTCTGTCGGATAGTTTATCAATTATTGAGGACAGTTACAAAGCGATCCTCGAAAATGACGTGATCCCGATGGGCATTGGCGGGGACCATTCCATTACCTTGCCGATCCTGCGCGCCATGGCGGACAAACACGGGCCTCTGGCGCTGGTTCATGTAGATGCACATGCGGATGTGAACGATGATATGTTCGGCGAAAAGGAAACCCACGGAACGGTGTTTCGCCGGGCTTATGAGGAAGGGCTGATCGTACCCAAAAAGACCTTCCAGATTGGCATTCGCGGGTCTGGCTATGCGGCCACGGATTTCACCGAAGCGCGCGGTTGGGGGTTCCGGCAGTACCCGGCCGAAACGCTGTGGCACAAATCTTTGACTGCCATTGGGGACGAGATCCGGGATGAGATCGGGACCACCAAAACTTACGTCACCTATGACATCGATAGCCTTGATCCGGCTTATGCACCCGGCACTGGAACGCCCGAGATCGGAGGTCTGACCACACCGCAGGCGTTGCAGCTGATCCGTGCTCTGAAAGGGCTCAACATCGTTGGATGTGATCTTGTGGAGGTGTCTCCGCCGTATGACCCATCAGGGAACACGGCGTTGACCGGGGCGAACCTGCTTTATGATTTGTTGTGCGTTCTCCCCGGCGTGGAGAGCAGATGAGACGGATCATGGGTTTTGTTCTAATTTCATTCATTATTGTGTCGGCTGGTTGGCTTTATTGGATCCGGGTGGCCCCCAGCAAACCGACGGTCTGGCATACGGAACCTGTGGTCGTGATCGACCAGCTGAAACGCAATTCCGTTGCCCGTTTGCTGGAAACCGGTCCTGATGGTCTGGCGCGGTTTCATGAGGTAGCCAGCCAATGGCCCCGGACTGAAGTGCTGGCCGGGTCGGTCGAAGAGGGCATGGTCACCTACATCACCCGCAGCAAAAGGCTCGCCTTGCCGGATTATACAACCGCATTTCAGGATGGCGATGAATTGAAGATTTTCGCGCGCTCGCGGTACGGCAAAAACGATTTTGGCGTGAACGACCGCCGTGTGTTGAAATGGCTGCAGGCCATGGAGTTATGACGACATGCAGCCCTGCGCCACTTCGCGCCACATCGGGTTGTTAAGCGACATCTGGCATTGCGCCATGAACATGCGTCCATCGACCTGCAGGCAGATCGTTTCGCCCAATTCCACCCGTGCCCCGGATTTGTCGGTGCAGTAGCAGTCGATGGTCTTGCCTCCGGGTCCCTTGACGTCCGCCAAGGCCGGGGTGGCGATCAGGCAGGATAAAAACAACGTTCGGATCATGGGCGCAGCCTAACATAGGCACGGGCTTGACCAAAGCCTTGCAATATCGGACAGCATCCGCATGGTCCCCGAAGAACGCCTCGAACAGATAACGCAACGGTTTCAGTACCTCGAAGCTGCCATGGCCGATGGCGCCAGCGGTGGCGACATTGCTGAACTTGCGCGGGAATATGCCGAGCTGAAGCCTGTGGTGGAGCAAATTGCTGAATGGCGCGGGCTTCAGGCCGACATGGCCGAGGCCGAGGCCATGCTGGACGACCCGGACATGAAGGAATTGGCCGAAGAAGAGCTGCCCATTCTGCGTGACCGTCTGCCTGAGGCCGAGTCGGCGCTGCAAATCGCGCTTCTACCCCGCGACAAGGCCGACGGACGACCTGCAATGCTGGAAATCCGCCCTGGTACGGGCGGCGATGAAGCTGCACTTTTTGCCGGGGATCTTTTGCGCATGTACCAGCGTTTTGCGGAGTCGCAGGGCTGGAAGCTGGAGATTATCGAAGAACAGGCCACCGAACTGGGTGGGATCAAGGAAGTGGTGGCGCGCGTGGCTGGGGACGATGTGTTTGCCCGGCTGAAATACGAAAGCGGCGTGCACCGGGTTCAGCGCGTGCCGACAACGGAATCGGGCGGGCGCATCCATACGTCTGCCGCCACGGTGGCCGTTCTGCCCGAGGCGGAAGATGTGGACATCCAGATCGATCCGAACGACATCCGAATCGACACCATGCGCAGCTCAGGGGCGGGGGGCCAGCATGTGAACACCACCGATTCGGCGGTGCGGATCACACACACGCCCAGCGGGATCGTCGTAACCAGTTCCGAAAAATCGCAGCATCGCAATCGCGAGATTGCCATGCAGGTGCTGAAAACCCGCCTGTTCGATCTGGAACGCCAGAAAGTTGCTGACGCCCGTGCCAGCGATCGCGCCAGTCAGGTGGGTTCGGGCGACCGCTCCGAACGCATCCGCACCTACAATTTTCCACAAGGTCGCATGACCGATCACCGCATCAACCTGACCCTCTACAAGCTAGATCAGGTAATGCAGGGGGATCTGAGCGACATTATTGATGCGCTAACCGCCGATGATCAGGCGCGCAAACTGGCCGAGATGGGTCCGTGACGGCGGCTGAGGCCCTTGTTGCGGCCACCGCGCGGTTGCGGGCGGCAGGGGTCGATGATCCTGCACGGGATGCACGCGTTCTGCTGGCCCATGCGGCGCGGATTGAAGCGTCACGCGTTACGTTGATCGCACCCGAAGATCTGCCCGAAGATATCGAAGACCGGTTCGACCAGTTGATCGCACTGCGGTCCATCCGGGTGCCTGTATCGCATCTGGTGGGGGAGCGGGAGTTTTACGGCCGCAGGTTTAAGGTCAGCGGAGAAGTGCTTGATCCCAGGCCAGAAACAGAAACCCTGATAGAGGCGGCCTTGGCTGAACCTTTTGACCACATGCTGGATCTGGGTGTCGGTTCCGGTTGCATTCTGGTCACCCTGCTGGCCGAACGGCCACAGGCGACGGGGCTCGGCGTGGACATCTCTGAAGCAGCATGTCTGCAGGCCAGCGCAAACGCAGTGCTGCACCGAGTTGAACGGCGCGCACGTATCCTGCAGTCGAATTGGTTTGCCGGTATTGAGGACCAGTTTGACCTGGTGGTCGCAAATCCCCCCTATATCTCTCGCACTGAGTATGACGGCTTGGCTCCCGAAGTGCGCGACCACGAACCGATTCAGGCTCTGACCGATGGCAATGACGGACTGACCGCCTACCGCCAGATCGCTGCCGGCGTTGGGGCGGTAATGCGCTCCTATGGGCGACTTCTGCTGGAAATCGGACCCGATCAGGCGGCGGATGTCTGCGTCCTGCTGGAAAACGCTGGCCTGGTTGACATCAGCGTGCTGCCCGATCTGGATGGGCGCGACCGGGTGGTGCGGGCGAGGGCGGGCTGAACACATCACATCCCCACAAAAAGCACAAAAATTGTAGGAAAGGTCTTGTCTCCAAGCCACCGTCATGTTTACTCAACCCACTACAAAGGCGCCGGAATGCCAGCGCGCCGTTAGTAACAAGCCCAACAAGTCGACGGTCCAGTGCTTCTGACAGCGCAAAGGGCAACAAGCGGACCGGATGACATGCAAGAACAAGGCTGAAGCCAGGTAAATGAGATCATCGAAGTCACGTTCGCGGTCGAAAAATAACCGCAACCGTCCCTCTGGCGGCAACGTCGTCAACCGAGTGTTCGACAGCTCCGGGCCCGAGGGCAAGGTGCGCGGCACACCGCAGCAGATCATTGACAAATACAACCAGTTGGCTCGCGATGCGCAGCTAAGCGGTGACCGTGTGGCCACCGAAAACTTCCAGCAGCACGCTGAACATTACCTGCGTCTCCTGTCCGAAGCGCAGCGCGAACAGGAAGCGCGGCGCGAGGAACAGGAACGCCAGAACCGCGAACGCCAGGCCGAACGGGACCGCGAACGGGCCGAGCGGCAGGAACGCCAATCGAACGGCAAGGGCTCTGACCCGACGGAACAGCCGCAGCCCGACGTGATCGAGGTGGACGCCGCCGGTGAAGACGCAGGTTTGGTTGAAACACCGGAAAGCAAGCCTATGAAAACCAGCACCCGCAAACCGCGCGCGCCCAGACCGCCAAAGGACGAAACCCCGTCTGACGCGGTACCTGATGGTGATCAGGATACGCCGACCGCGGCGGAATAGGTCGGCAGGGCCTAGATCTTCAATTGGGCTCCCAACATGCGAAACACCTTTGGCAACTCTTCTGGCAAGTCCTCGGCAATCAGCCCGGGGCCAAAGCTGCGCGCGCATTCCACATGCAGCCAAGCGCCGGTCTCGGCCGCTTGCATCGGTGCAAAACCGCGCGCCAGCAGTCCGGTGATGAACCCGGCCAGCACATCGCCAGATCCAGCCGTCGCCAACCAGGGCGCTTCGCGGTCGTAATGGGCGGAGTTGATGCTGCAGTGGCCATCGAGATCTGCAATCACTGTATCCGGCCCTTTTAACAGCACTGTACAGCCCAGTTGCGCCGCAGCCTCCCGCGTGGCGTCCACCTTGGAATAAGCCGGGCCGGTTTGCGGTATCGTGTCCAACTTCCGCGCCAAGGCCGGGAATAAGCGCCTGAATTCGCCGTTGTGCGGTGTCAGCACACAAGCTGGGTGCAAAAGTGCGGTGAGCTCCGCATGCGAGGCCAAAAGCTTCAAGGCATCTGCATCCAGAACCGTGGCGCGACGTGCGCGCAACGCGGCAGCAACGAGGGCCGCCTTGTCCTCGGTCAAACCAAGGCCTGGCCCAAGGCAAAGCGCGTTCAGCCGCTGATCCTCAAGACACTTCGTCAGCCCGGCATCGTCATCAATCTGCTGCAGCATCACCGCAGTGACCTGGCTGGCCACTTCCAGATGCGCCGCCGCCGGTACGCCCACTGTCACCAGCCCGGCACCAATCCGCAGCGCCCCACGGGCCGCCAACCGTGCCGCCCCGGTTTTGCCCGCCGAGCCGGTTAGAACGAGCGCGTGGCCATGGCTGAATTTGTGACCCCCCGCCCGCGGATCTTTCTCAAGCTCCAGCAGGTTAATGCTAACCGATGTTTCGCCGAACAAATCGACATGCGCCGGTCGCGCGAGATCCAGTTCCTTCACCAAATCCACGTCACGCGAAAGCGCCTCCAAAGGCGTAGTTAGGCCAATCGGCTTGACGACAAGCGCCCGTCGACCAAAGCGCGGCTGCGCCGACCACGCATGGCGCGCGGCAAGTGGGGCCAACCGGTGTCCGATCTTCGCTGCTTCAAACGTCACCGTCAGTGCGGGCCAGACATGCAAGGCGTCATCGTCATCGCATACGCCCAGCTCGCGTCCGCTATCGGCGTCAAACCCGGAAAGGATATCGATCGAAACAAGCCGCGGCCGTGGCGTTTGCGCATTTGGCGGCACGGTAAGATAAGCCAAAATACGCCGCACATCGTCGGGCAGGGGGCGTTTCAATCCGGTTCCGAATACGGCATCAATGGTCAGATCCACGCAACTCAGATCTGCCGCTTCCACATCC
>JAEPNQ010000004.1 GCA_017643305.1 Marinibacterium sp.
GGAACTGGATCCGCCCGCCACTGAAAGGGGTTTGATCAAATGGCTGCGGGAAAACCTGTTTTCCAGTATCCCCAATGGTATTCTAACCCTGATCGCACTCTGGGCGGTCTACAAATTCCTGGCCTTTGGGCTGCCTTGGATCCTTAACGGGGTCTGGAACACGGACAGCCTGGCAGGTTGCCGTGAGGTTCTGGATGGCACCCGCGGGGCCTGTTTCTCGGTTCTGACCGAACGCTGGAACCAGCTGTTGTTTGGTATCTCCTACCCGGCATCAGAGTATTGGCGCCCTGCGGTGGCTTTTGTTCTGCTGTTCGCGGCGGCCGCACCGGTGCTGTTCTTCGATCTGCCGCGCAAACTGCTGATCTTCACCGGTATTTATCCCTTCATCGCCTACTGGCTGATCTGGGGCGGAACCATATGGGTGTCGATCTTTGCGCTGGTCGGCGTGATCGTCGGTTATCTGTTCTACGCCCGCTTCGTGAAGCAGAGCTTTGCTATGGGGTTCTTTGGCGGCATCTGCGCAGCGCTTGTGACCTGGTGGATTAGCGGCTACCTGACCTCTGTACTTGCCAGTGATACGCCTATGTTGATGGCGGTCCAGTCCCGGAACATGGGTGGCTTTATGCTGAACATGATCCTTGGCACCGTCTGTGTGTCCCTGTCCCTGCCCATCGGGATTGCGCTGGCGCTGGGACGTCAGTCGGACATGCCAATCATCAAATGGATCTGCGTGGTGTTCATCGAATTCATTCGGGGGGTGCCTCTGATCACGCTGCTGTTTGTGGCAAACGTGGTTCTGGCCTACTTCTTCCCGCCGGATGCCAATATCGACCTGATCCTGCGTGTGATCATCATGATCACCATGTTCTCGGCAGCCTACATCGCCGAGGTGATCCGTGGCGGCCTCGCCGCCCTGCCCAAGGGGCAGTACGAGGCAGCCGATGCGCTGGGTCTGGACTATCCGCAGGCCATGCGTCTGATCATCTTGCCGCAGGCTCTGAAAATCTCGATCCCCGGCATCGTCAACGTGGCAGTGGGCCTATTCAAGGATACCACGCTGGTCTCGGTCATCTCGATGTTTGACCTGGTCGGCGCGATCCGTGGTCCGATCCTCGCCTCGACACAATGGAATGGCGTCTACTGGGAACTGTTCATGTTCGCCTCTGTGCTATTCTTCGTCGTTTGTTACGGCATCTCACAATATTCGCAGTGGCTGGAACGCCGTCTTGCGACTGATCACCGATAAGGAGGCTCGACAATGGCCGAAGCTGCACAAATGAAAGTATCCGACGAAATCGCCATCACGATCGACGCGATGAACAAGTGGTACGGCACCTTCCACGTACTGCGTGACATCAACCTGACCGTGAATCAGGGCGAACGGATCGTGATCTGTGGTCCGTCGGGGTCCGGTAAGTCCACGCTGATCCGCTGCATCAACGCGCTGGAGGAACATCAGAAAGGATCGATCACCGTAGACGGCACTCTGCTGTCCTCGGATTTGAAAAACATCGACAAGATCCGCTCTGAGGTTGGAATGGTGTTCCAGCACTTCAACCTGTTCCCACATCTGACAATTCTGGAAAACTGCACGCTGGCACCGATTTGGGTGCGCAAGACACCCAAGAAAGAAGCCGAAGAGCGCGCGATGCATTTTCTGGAGAAGGTGAAGATCCCTGAACAGGCCGACAAGTACCCTGGCCAGCTGTCAGGTGGTCAGCAGCAGCGCGTGGCCATCGCCCGGTCGCTTTGCATGATGCCGCGCATCATGTTGTTCGACGAACCTACTTCGGCGCTTGATCCGGAGATGATCAAGGAAGTGCTCGACACAATGATCGAGCTGGCCGAAGAAGGCATGACCATGCTCTGCGTGACACACGAAATGGGTTTTGCCCGTCAGGTCGCGAACCGCGTGATTTTCATGGACCAGGGCCAGATCGTGGAACAGAACGAACCGGAAGAGTTCTTCAACAACCCGCAAAGCCCGCGGACCCAGCTGTTCCTGAGCCAGATCTTGGGACATTGAACCCGGGCCATGGCGACAGCTCCCAGCAAAAAGCCCCCAGTTGGGGGCTTTTTCTTTGGGGAGGTATTTGGGCTACTCTGTCACAATTCGTGTGGTACCACAAAATCCTCTGTGGTCCCCGCACGCCAGCGCAGGTCTGCCCATGCTCCGTCCTCGAAAGCGACCACCAGGGTTGCCCCGGTCGGGTAATCCGCAAACCGGTCATGTTGCGGGGGTGCGGCCACAATGGACTGGGCAAAATCACCGATCCCCGGATTATGTCCCAACATTAAAACGGTTGCTCCTGTCGCCCCCTGCAGAGCGGCCAGCATCCTGTCCGGTCCCGCCATGTACAGCCTGTCTAGGTACCGTGTCGGGACGTCATCCAGCCTGAGCCGGTCGCATGTTTCGCACGTTCGCGCAGCGGTGGAACACAGGATCTCATCCGGCAGGTACGCACAGCCCCGCAGCCAGTTGCCCAGCGCGTCCGCTGACCGTCGTCCGCGCTTGTTCAGCGGGCGGTCATGGTCTGACTGCAACGGATTATCCCAGCTAGATTTCGCATGGCGCATCAGGATCAGCCTGCGGATCATGGGTGAAACGCTTTCATATGGTGGGCGGACTGGGCCGGATTACGGCCGAACACCTGCGACACAGGACAGGCCCGGCGCGCGCGGCAGCCATGATCCATGCAACTGGCCCCGGGCGGAGTATCCAGAAACTCGTGACAGGTGGAAACATCATAGCCCTGCGGGCCGCCCAAAGCCCCTACGGGGCAAGCCCCTAGGCAGGGTTTGTTCACACAAGTCTCGCAAGGCGACGCATCGCGGGTTGGCGGCAATGGCAGAAAGGCTTGAAACCGCAGCGCACCGCGGTAGGAAATCATCAACCCTGCTGTATCATGTACCAGCATACCCACCGGACTGCTCCAGGCCCGGCCAGAAGCGACCGCCCACCGCAGGAAGGGCGCATAAGGCGGCCTGCCAAAGGGAAACTCCGCCATGGCGCCAAACCTGTCCGCAAGCTGTGTGATAACGCGCGTGGAATAGCGATCCACCGGGTCAGGCTGTCCAAACTCCGGCGCGGCCTGCAGTATCGGCCAAAACGTGGTATCTGCCATCAGCAATACCAGCGTATTGTCGTCTTCATGCAAAGCCCCGGCCAGGAACATCCCGTTCTCTGCCACAGCCTCCGCCAACCCCGCGATCATTCGCGACCAAACGGCAGCTTTAGTGCCCAGCCCAGCTGACTTGGCCGGTCATCCTGCCATTGCAATCCGATGGTCATGTCATCGTGGCCTTCTTTGGGTTGCGCACGATAGGTGCCCATCATGCGATCCCAGATCGAAAGTGAAAAGCCATAGTTGCTGTCATGCTCTTCGCGATGGACGGAATGGTGCACCCTGTGCATGTCTGGCGTCACCAGCACCCGCCGCAAGACCGCATCCAGCCCCAATGGCAGTTTCAAGTTGCTGTGGTTGAACATCGCTGTGCCATTCAGCAGGATCTCGAACAGCACAACGGCAATCGCAGCGACGCCCAGCACATAGGCCCACCAGATCTTCCACAGCATCGACAACGCAATTTCAACCGGGTGAAACCGAATGGCAGTGGTGACGTCGAAATCCCGATCTGCATGGTGTACCCGGTGCAAACGCCACAGATACGGGACCTTGTGCATCACCAGATGCTGCAGCCAAATCAAGAAATCTAGCATCACGATGGCCAGCGGGATTTCCACCCAGAGCGGCCAAGACCGATGGTTAAAGAACCCCCAGCCACGCGCCTCTGCGTCCAGAGCGGCACCCACCGCCAGCAAAGGCAGCACAAAGGCCAACAGCCGCAGCGCAACTGTGTTCAGAACGGCAAAGGACCAATTGGTGCGCCACCGCGTGCCAAGGGGCTGGCTGCGGGACCGACGGGGCGCAAACAACTCGGCAAGGGCGAACACGGCAAACAGGCCACCAAAGACAGCCAACCGGATGATCGTTTCATTTTCCATACATTAAGAAAACCGCATGTATATAGGAATTTCAAGTCCGCGCCCGGACGCGACCGTGTCCTCAGGGCCGGATCAGCGTGCCCGCGCCATGTTCGGTGAATAGCTCCAACAACACCGCGTTCGGTGCGCGGCCATCCAGAATGACAACCGCACGCACGCCACGGTTCATGGCATCCAGCGCTGTCTCTGTCTTGGGGATCATGCCGCCAGCAATCGTGCAGTCCTCGGTCAGGTCGCGGATCTTCTGCGCTGTCAGCTCGGTCAAAACCGCGCCATCTGCTCCTTTCACACCGGACACATCCGTCAGCAACAACAACCGGTCAGCCTTCAGCGCGCCTGCCACGGCCCCGGCGGCGGTGTCTCCGTTGATGTTAAACGTCTCGCCCGCACGACCGCTACCCAGCGGCGCAATCACTGGGATCATGTCATTTTCAAACAGCGCGCCCAGCACCGTCGTATCGATCTCGTTCGGCTCGCCAACCAGACCCAGTGCCGGATCGGCAGGGTCACATGTGATCAGGTTTGCATCTTTACCGCTCAGGCCCACAGCCCGCCCGCCTTGGGCGTTGATCGCCTGAACGATCCGCTTATTCACTACACCGGACAGGACCATTTCGACCACTTCCATAGTCGCCGCATCGGTCACACGCTTGCCGTTCACAAATTCCGACGTGATCGCCAGACGATCTAGCATCGCATTGATCATCGGACCGCCGCCATGTACGACCACCGGGTTCACCCCTACCTGTCGCAGCAGGACCACGTCGCGGGCAAACTCTTCCATCGCCTCGTCCGAGCCCATGGCGTGACCGCCCAGCTTGATCACCACGGTCGCCCCGTCATAGCGCTGCAGATAAGGCAGGGCCCGGCTCAGGGTCCCGGCCGTTGCAGTCCAGTCGCGGTTCATGTCCTGTTTTCTCATCGCTGTCTCCCGGTGGCGCGCTTATCGGAAAACCTGAGCGGGCGTGCAAGGGGGCATCATGCGGCCCGGTTTACTCCAACCCGGCGATGATGCTGCGCAGCGTGCCAATGCCGTCACCCTTTTCCGATGAGGTCAGCAAAAGCTCGGGAAAGGCAGCGGGGTGTTTGGACAGTGCTCTGCGCACCTGATTCAGCACACGTGCCCGGTCGTTTGCCTTGACCTTGTCGGCCTTGGTCAGCACTGCCTGAAAGGTCACTGCGCTTTTATCCAGCAGGGACAGGATCTCTTCGTCCACGGGTTTCACTCCATGGCGCGCGTCAATCAGCACAAAGGCCCGACGCAGAGAGGCACGGCCCGAAAGGTACTGTTTCAATAGTCGCTGCCATTTTTCCACCATCGGTAGCGGCGCATTGGCATAACCATAGCCGGGTAGGTCCACGAGGTAGTGGCTGGTTCCCAGCGTGAAATAGTTGATCTCCTGCGTGCGGCCCGGGGTGTTGGAGGCACGGGCCAGCCCCTTGCGCCCCGTCAGCGCGTTGATCAGAGATGATTTGCCAACATTCGACCGCCCCGCAAAACACACCTCCAGCCGATCAGCGAGCGGCATGCCTCCCATCGCAACAACGCCTTTTAGAAAATCCGAACCGCCCGCAAACAGTTTGCGGCCATGTTCCAGCGCTAGCGGATCCGGGTCTTCGGCAAGGGGGAAGGGAAGGGTGCTCATGCCAATACCACTTCAGACCCGACTTCAACGGTGCCGGTCTCAACGACCTCTGCGTAAACGCCAAAATCCTGATGGCCCCAAGCTTCCTGCAAAACGCCCAGCGTATCGGTATCGCGCAGACCGGTTTTGGGCGACGCGGTAGTATGGGCGCAACGCACAGCGCGATCGCGCACTGCTAGCACAGCCCCCCCGATACGCAGGTTTTTGTCGATCCAGTCAAACTCTTCCCAAGGCGCCAGCCCGTCCAACCAAATGTTCCCGCGCCAGCGTTCCATCTCCAACGCCCGGCCAAGACGGCCTTCGACCGTGCGGTGTGACGCGGCATTCATGATCGAAATGGACGGAAAATCGGTATCGGTAAACCCGCGCATCATGCCGCGCACCACCCGCGCGGATTGCGCGCGGTTCTCTGGGATAAGCGTCCCGGCCCAGGCGATCAGCGCATCACCATCCGTATCCGGGTTCAGGCTCAGATCCGGCAAATCGGGATGGTACAGGTGCAGTATGCCGCTCTGGTCGTCAAACCGCGCGTCGATCCCTGCTAGCCGGGGCGCCTTGGCCCCGATGGAGAAGTTCTGGCAGCGCGCCCATGCGCTGCCATCCGCGTCTGACTCCGTATGCGCAATGGCCCAGACCCGATCCCACGGAAAGGTCTGCCCGGCGGTCAGCGTGACGCTGTCCAGCTGTTCGCGCCCATGGCTCTTGACCGGGTACCGCCAGAGAGCTGAGACGCGCCCCGTCATTTTTTCTCAGCCTTCGCCTTGCGCTGGAAGCTGGACTTAATGTTGCCAAATACGTCTGGCTTGTAGCCCTGGCTGCGCATGATTGAATACTGCTGAATGAAGGTAATCACGTTGTTTGCGATCCAGTAAACCACCAGCCCGCTGGCAAACCCGCCCAGCATGAACATGAACACCCAGGGCATCCAGGCAAAGATCATCTGCTGCGTCGGATCGGTGGGCGCCGGATTCAGCTTCTGCTGCAGCCACATGGAAATGCCCAACAGCAGGGGCAGGATACCCAGGAAGATCGTCGCCATGATCGTTCCGACCTCGGGTCCGCTCCACGGCAGCAGGCCAAACAGGTTCATGATTGAGGTCGGGTCAGGCGCGCTGAGATCCCGGAATGGGCCGAACCAGGCGGCGTGCCGCAATTCGATGGTGACAAAAATCACCTTGTAGAGCGAGAAGAAGATCGGGATCTGCAGAAGGATCGGTAGGCAGCCCGCTGCCGGGTTCACCTTTTCCTTTTTGTAGAGCTCCATCATGCCCTGCTGCAGCTTCTGGCGGTCGTCACCTACGCGCTCTTTCAGCTTTTCCATCTCTGGCTGCAGTTCTTTCATCTTCGCCATGGAGACGTAGGATTTGAATGCCAGCGGCAACAGCAGCGCCTTGAGGATCAGTGTCAGAACGATGATCGACCAGCCCATGTTGCCCACCACGCTTTGAATGTTGTGCAGCAGCCAGAAGATCGGTTTGGTCAAGAAGTAAAACCAGCCCCAGTCGATCGTGTCGATGAACTGTGCCACCCCATCATCGCTTTGGTAATTGCGGATGGCTTCCCATTCCTTGGCGCCCGCAAACAAACGTGTGGTGACCTCGGCGGTCGTGCCGGGGGCCACCTCCAGCGTGTTCAGCCGGGCGATGGCGCGGTAGATTTCGCGCGACCCGTCATATTGCAGAACGCTGGTGAAGCCTTGGTTGGCGGCGGGGATCAGCGTGGTCATCCAGAAATGGTCGGTGAACCCGATCCAGCCTTCGCCATTAACCGACTGCGAATCGGCCACCACGCCGTTGCCGGCCCAGGCGCCACCGCCTTCCATGTCTTCCATCTTGCCGTATTTCAGCTCCTCCCGCTCATCGTTCAGCTTGCGGATCGCGCCTTCGTGCAGAATGAAAAACCCTTTCAGGTCATCGGGCAGGCCAAATCGCTCTATCCTGCCTTCGGGGGCTAGGCGCTGTGCGGTACCGCCAGCGTTGGTAACCTTCTGGGTCACCGTGATCATGTATTTTTCGTCTATCTCGAGAATGCGGTTGAACGTCAGTCCCTTGCCGTTGTCCCACGCCAGCATGACAGGCGTATCAGGCGTCAGCATTTCGCCTTCAACCAGCGACCAGACCGTGTTCGGGCCGGGCACATCGGCAAAATCCAGCGATCCGCCCGGGGCCCAGCCATACAGAACCTGGTAGGCGCTGGGTTCTCCGACAGGGCGCAGCAGGTGTACAATGTCACTGTCTGGGTCGAGGGTTTCACGATATTGCTTGAGCGAGAGTGTGTCGATACGGCCGCCTTTCAAAGACAGCGACCCGGCAACAGACGGCGTTTCAATGGCCACGCGCGGCGCATCTGCGGTCAGCGTTTCGGTTTCTGTCTCATCTGCAGCGCTGGCAGTGTCAGCCGCCGGGGCCGCCGGGGCCGCAGCCGTTGGTGTTGCGTCGGGCGCGTTGGTCTCCGACACGACCGCCGGGTCTTCCGTGATCGGGGGTTCCGGCGGGGGAAACATCACGAACCAAACAAGGATAACCGCAAAACTTAGCGCGGTGGCCAGGATGAGGTTCTTGTTCTGATCGTCCATAGGGGATCGGCCTCGCAACTTTTGTGACGCGCCGGTTCAACGCTCTGAGCCGCAAAAGGTCAAGCAGAAACCGGCGTAGGCAAGCATCTCGTGTGGGAACTGCATTGGTGACTGGCCGGAAACCTGCTGTAGACCGGGCCTGTGGGCGTGGTTCAACCCTGTCCGGTCCCGTTGCGTTTGTGAGGTGTTGCGGCCGGGCCAAAAGCGGGCGGGACTTGCAGACCGATCTCGTGCGTATGAATCCAGTCCACCGTGGCCTCAAACGGCATCGGGCGGCCAATTCCAAATCCCTGCACATGGTCGCATCCCAACTGGGCCAGCAGGGCATGTTCACCGGGGGTTTCCACCCCTTCGGCCAGCGTTTCCAACCCCAGCTGGCCGGCCATGGTCAGGATCGCGCCGATCAGCCGTTGTTGTTGCTGGTCGCGGTCGGCCTTGGCCACGAATCCCCGGTCAATCTTCAGTCGTGAAACTGAAAACCGTTTCACCGATGCCAGGGATGCGTGCCCGGTTCCGAAATCATCCAAATCAATCCGGCACCCCATCGCCGCCAGCCCGGCGATGTTACGCACCACCCGGTCGCCTGGCACATCGCTGACTACGGTTTCCAGAATTTCCACCGATAATCGGTCAGGGCTCAGGTCGAGCCGGTCTAACTCCCATTGGATCTTGTGTACGAGCAGTGGGTTGTTCAGCTCCCCGCTCGCGAAATTCACACCAATACGTGGCACCGCCACGCCTGTGGCATCCCATGTCTGTACGGCCTCAAGCGATTGCCGCAAAATAACTTCTCCCAGGCGTTCCAGCAGCCCAGCCTCTTCGATGACTGGTAAAAACGTGGTGGGCGGGATCATCCCGTGCAGGGGGTGGGCCCAGCGGGCCAGTGCCTCAAACCCTGTGACCTTGCCGGTATCGGTGGAAATCTGCGGCTGAAACCATGGTCGGATTTGACCGTTTTCGAGAGCCGAGGCCGCCTCCGCCCGCAATTCGGACCGAACCTGTGCGCGTTTCTTCAAATCCGACGAGTAGGTGCGAATAGTTGACGGCCCGGTCCGGCGCGCTTCGTTCAGGGCGTCCCGCGTGGCGGACATCCACGCATCGGGTTGCGTCCCGCTGATCTGCGCGCGTAAGCAGAACCCAATATTGCAGGCAGGGAAGATTGTTGAGCCATTCACAGCTACTGGCGTTTCCACCGCACCATGTAGCAGCCCAGCCCACTGGATTGCGGTTTCCAGGTCCAGCGTGGTGTCGGGTGGCAGGCAGATACCAAACCGCCCATCGGCGATCCGCGCCAGCGTGCCGCCCTTAGCCAGTGCACCGGTCAATCTTTCGGCGGTTTGCACCACAACGGCATCTGCCGCCGCCTGCCCCGTGCGGTCTGCGAGCCCCGGCAGGTCGCATAGGTCCACCAGAAAACACGCGGTCCTGTCGCCGGACAGCCCTGTCGCTGCAAAAGTGCTGGCCAGATGCTGCTCAAACTCCGGTCGTTGCATCAGGCCGGTCAGCGGGTCGCGCGGCACATTTGCAGCACCCCGTATACTAAAGAGTCCAGTGACCGAATAGGCCAGTGGCAGCCCCAGCGCCACGGCCACCAGCGCAGTTTCACCCCCCAGCCACCAGGCCGCCAAGGTGATGGCCGGCACCAGCGTCAGCACCGCTGGTCCCGCGAACAGCGCGTGCACACCACGCGCATTGCGACCAAAGGCCACCGGCTTGGCCATAACTTTCTCCTTTCCGCGTTTTCTCGCAGCCTAAGAGGCAGAAAGTGTGGGTTTATTTAACGCAGCTGCGGAACATTGCTCGAATTGTCCGGATCCCGCCGCTCCAGTTCGGCAAAATCGAATAGTTTAGGGTCCAGCAGATGCGATGGCCGCGCATTCGTCAGCGCCCGGAACATAACCTGACGCCGACCCGGCGAGTTCGCCTCCCAGCCATCCAGAATCGCTTTGACCTGCTGCCGCTGCAACCCGTCCTGCGACCCGCACAAATCACAGGGAATGATCGGATAATTCATCGCCTTGGCGAATTTTTCGCAGTCCGCTTCGGCCACATGCGCCAGCGGGCGATAGACAAACAGATCGCCTTCCTCGTTCACCAGCTTGGGCGGCATTGTCGCCAAGCGCCCACCGTGAAAAAGGTTCATGAAAAAGGTTTCCAGAATGTCGTCCCGGTGATGCCCCAGCACTACGGCGGAACAGCCTTCTTCGCGTGCGATGCGATACAGGTTCCCACGCCGCAGCCTGGAACACAGCGCACAATACGTCCGGCCCTGCGGGACCTTATCCACCACCACGCTATAGGTGTCCCGGTATTCTACCCGGTGTGGCACGCCCATACGTTCCAGAAACTCTGGCAGTACCGTTGCGGGAAAGCCCGGTTGCCCCTGATCCAGATTGCAGGCCAGCAGATCCACCGGCAGCAGCCCACGCCACTGCAATTCGTGCAAAACGGCCAACAGCGTGTAACTGTCCTTGCCCCCTGAAAGGCAAACCAGCCATTTTGCCCGCGCAGCTCCGTCGCCCTCACCCCGGTCCAGCATGCTATATTGTTCAATGGCCTCGCGCGTGTACCGCACAATCCGCTTGCGCAGTTTCTTGAACTCCGTTGTGGTCGGAGCGCCGTTAAATAGCGGATGAATTTCTTCGGTTTTATCGAGCATGCCGCCCCTGTAGCCGAGCGGTGGCGAACCGGCAAGCGTTGTGGGCTGTTCACCCTGATTCCATGGGATACAAAAGCGCTTTGCGGCGTTAACGTGATCCACAAATACAGCCTTAATTCGACGGGGTCCCGATGGAAACGATCTTTACAGAGAAACATGAATTGCGAAACGCTAGGACGGAGCTGTTTGCCGGCGAGCTCGTGGAACCCTTCGAACGCCCGTCGCGCGCGCAGTTTGTCATCGACCGTGTGCGCGAGGTTGGGCTTGGCGCAGTGTCAGTGCCGGACGATTACGGGATGGAACCCGTTCTGGCCGTACACGACGCCGCCTTTGTCAAATTCCTACAAACCGCCTGGGATGACTGGGCCGCAACTGGCGCCAAGGGCGAAGCAATTCCCACCTGTTGGCCCGCCCGCCGCATGTCAGCCCGCGTGCCCAACCATATAGATGGCAAGCTGGGCTACTATGCGCTGGCCTCCGAAACCTCGATCAGCCCCGGCACGTGGGAGGCCGCATATGCCGCTGCCCAAACCGGACTGACCGGGGCGCAGCGGATACTGGGTGGGGCGAGAGCGGTGTTTTCCCTTTGCCGTCCACCGGGCCACCATGCGGCGCAGGACATGTACGGCGGATACTGCTTCCTGAATAACGCGGCCATCGCCGCACAGCACCTGCGCGAACATGGGGTGGAACGTGTCGCGATCTTGGATGTCGATTTCCATCATGGCAACGGTACGCAGGACATCTTCTACAATCGTGCGGATGTCTATTTTGCTTCCATCCACGGTGACCCGATGGAGGCGTTCCCCCATTTTCTGGGCCACCGAGAGGAAACTGGCCAAGGTGCGGGCGAAGGCTACAGCGTCAACTATCCACTGCCGCCCGGCACGCCATTTGACATCTGGCGCAGTGCACTGGCTGACGCGTTGGACCGGATTTCGCGTTTTGCCCCGCAGGTGCTGATCGTGTCACTTGGCGTAGACACATTCGAAGCGGACCCGATCAGTTTCTTCCGCTTGAAATCAGATGATTTCACCACGTACGGCGCTGACATCGCCGCGCTGGGCCTGCCCACACTTTTCATGATGGAAGGTGGCTATGCGATCAAAGAAATCGGGGAAAACACCGTGAACGTGCTCACCGGGTTCGAAAGTAGGGACTAGTCCGCCGCTATTCAAAACGTATGGTAAGTGACCTACCCATCACCCCGCCATAGCGACCGGTCCATTCTTCCCCGGGTTCAATGCGCCAGGCATCGGTCAGCGTGCCGGTTGAAACCAGCTCCCCGGCCTGAACCGCCTGTTCCGGGTCCAGCATGTCAACCAAATGTGCCAGCACGTCCAGCGGGCCGTCCAGCGCATTTGCGCCCACACCGGTTTCCACCGCCTCGTCCCCGCGCATCAGGTCCACGGGTACGTCCGTCAACCCCTCCAGCACCTCAGGGGTTGCCTGCACCTTTTCGCCGACCACCAGATTTACATGCAGCGACTGTGCGGCAACGCTATCGATAATATCCATCTTCCAATCCGGATAGATCGTTTGCACAATTTCGAACCCTGGCGCGACCCAGTCGATACACCCGGACAGTGCCGCCCGGTCCATCCCCTGTTCCGGAGTTTTCGACAGGCCCAGCACGATTTCTGGCTCAATCCGGGGCTGGAACGCTGTGACCAGTTTGACCGGTGCGGTCGGCTGGGTTAGGGTTTCCGCGCTGACCACCCCCCAGATCGGTCGGTTGACGCCGTAAACCTCCCAGATGGCCCGGTTGGTGAACCCAACCTTGAAGCCCACCCGCTGCCGTCCCTGCAGTGACCGCAGCCCGTTGGCGACCTCATATGCCTGAGCCAGGGAAATGCCGCCCGGATCAGACGACAAGGGCGCTATCGTTTGGTGCGATTCAATTGCAGTGTGTATTTTCTGTGCCAGCGCGTTGATATCCTGAGCCATCTCAGCCTCCGTCAATGAAAAGGAACCGGCAGATCGCCGGTTGAAATTCGGCAATTCTTCGTTCCGGGTCCAATCCCATATCCCCAGATCGCGTTCATCACGTCCGGGCGGTTCAACGTGATCCGCTCAATCCGCCCGTCTTTTTCACAATCAACCATTTTCATACGCCCCGCCTTTTCTGCAAAAAAGATCAAGGAGACTGCGACTCGACCAGCCCGCTAAGGTCGCAGCACGCTCAGTCAAACCGGATATCCACTGCCCCGAACGACCCAAAATCCGCGTTGATTTCACACCCCGGTGGGCATTCGATCGGCCGGATGAACGACCCCGACAGGATCACCTGTCCGGCTTCGATCTTCTGCCCGTAGGTCGCCATCCGCCGGGCCAGCCAGACCACGCTTTCAACCGGGTCGTTCAGCACACCCGCGCCAAGACCGGTTTCTTCCACATTGCCGTCCCGCTTCACGATAGCCCCGGCCCAGCGCAAATCCACATCGCCCGGCGCATGCCGTTCGGCGCCCAGCACGATGCCGGCATTGGCGGCATTGTCCGAAATTGTGTCGAAGATCATTCGGGTCTTTCCGGTCTTCGGATCGGCCCGCAAAATCCGCGTGTCGAGGATTTCGAGGCTGGGCGCTACGTAATCGGTCGCTGCCAGCACATCGTCGCGTGTGACGTCCTCACTGCCCAGCGCGTTTTTCATGACAAAGGCGATCTCCGCTTCTACTCGCGGCTGGATGAACCGCCCGGCAGGAACGGTGGCGCCAGTTTTAAACCACATGTCATCGAACAACACGCCGCTATCAGGGATGTCGATTCCCAAGGCCATTTGCATCGCGCGCGAGGTCAGACCAATCTTCCAGCCGATCACCTTGCGCCCCTGCGCCAGCTTGGCCTCGATCAGCTGGGACTGGATGGCGTAACAATCATCCATATCCATCTTTGGAAACCGCAGGGACACAAGCCCGATTTGCGTGCCGGAGGTTTCGGCTGCCAACAAATCGGCGGCTGTTGCGGCGTGGTCGTCTGGGGAAAGCTGCATCAGGCGGTCCTTTGGACAGGGCATTTGAGTGTACTGGGCATTCGAGATGTAATTCTGTGAACTTATGGCATGCCAAACTGCGCCTGCACAGGGGCGGCCGCGTTGTCCTATTGGCCATGCAGCGCCGATCTGGGCCCAAGGGAGGATCGCCCATCAAAGACGAGGATCTGGCGTCAGCGCTGAAAGAACGGTTCGGGCAACAGGTGCCGGTTCCGGATACGCTGGTCGAAAACTCGGCGCGGGCAATTATGGCGGTTCGTGGCTCCTGCCGGTGGTTCGACGATCCCGCAGTGCGCGAGGACATTCTGCGGGCACTCTATGCCATTGCTCTGGCCTCACCCTAAAAGAGCGACCTGCAGCGATGCAACATTGTCATGGTCAGCGCGCCAGATCAGTTGAAGGCGCTCAAATCCCTGCTGTCGGAACATGTCTTTGCACTTGCAGGGTTGGCTGTGGCCTATCCGCAATTTCTTACGCACCGGATCTCCATGCGCATGCCGCTGTACGCAACCCTGCATGCAGACCGCCAAATATAGCCTGACCTGGAAAAGACGATACGCGGCTATGATGCCGACTGTTACGCGCATCACTTGGCCACGTCCCAGCGCCAGCTGGATCTGTTCGACGCGATAGACCCCTACACCTAGTCCGACGAAAAGATTCGGCCATGCAGCCAGCCCGAACGCAAAGATTTCGGGGCCTTTGTCCGATCCAGAAGGTTCGACCTCTCCCGAGGGTTGCTTTGCCCAAAGAGGGCAGGTCGGATCGCTTTAGGGATCCGGCTTGGGCGCCATCGCATAATCCACGTCGGTCACATGTTCCAACCAGGTTGCAGCGGACCCTTCCTTGGATTCCTGCATGGCGATATGAACCATGGCTGTCTCGGGCCCGGCGCCGTGCCAATGCTCCGCATGTGGAGGGATCCAGACCGTGTCACCCGCGCGGATGATTCGCGGGGCCTCGCCACGCATGCAAACCAGCCCGGCCCCGTCGGTCACATGCAGGGTCTGGCCGTACGGGTGCAAATGCCACGCCGTCCGCGCGCCCGGCTCAAAAGCCACCCGCAATGCATGGATCCTTGCCGGATCCGGTGCGTCTATGATGGGGTCCTGCCACACCGTGCCAGTGAAGGTTGCTTCTGATGCCTTGCGGCTGGGGCGGCTGCCCGCTGGAAAAATCTGCATCCTGTTCCCTCCTTCGGATCACTTGCTAAGTGCTTGAATGCTGGGCTCCCGACGCGTCAACCACCAACCATATTGCTCTGGCCAGTCATCGTAATCGTTCACACCCATCGCATAGGCCTGATGCCTGACCCAGAACGGATCGAACAGCGCCTGCCGCCCAATGGCGATCAGGTCCGCTTGCCCCGATTGCAACGCTTCTTCCGCCTGTGGCCCGTCCAGGATCATGCCGACGCCCTGCGTCGCAATCCCAGCCTCGACCCGGATATGCGCGGCATAGTCGAGCTGGTACCCTTTTGGCAAAGTGCGCCCGGCGTTCACCTTGGTGCGGCCCTGGTTGCCGCCCGAGGAGCAGTCGATCACATCAACCCCGACCGCCTTCAGTTCCCGCGCCAGCACCACACTGTCTTCCAGCTCCCACCCACCGGGGAACCCATCCACTGACGACACCCTGAAGAACAGTGGCTTGCCCGCGGGCCAGACCGCGCGCACCGCCTCTGCCAGCTCGATCGCCAGTCGCATACGGCCTGTCCTGTCGCCGCCATATTCATCGCTGCGCGTATTTGATGCGGGCGACAGGAAGCTTTGCAGCAAGTATCCATGCGCGCCGTGCAGCTCGACAAAATCACAGCCCAGCTCGTCTGCCCGAACCGCCGCCGTGACGAATGCCTCAGTCAGTTCCGCGATGTCTGCTGCGCTCATCTCCTGGGGCATCAACCAGCCCTCATCGACCGGCAGGGCGCTTGCCCCATTAATCGGCCAGGGCGTGTCACCCAGAGCAAAATCTGCCTCCCCCAGTGGGCCATTGCCACGCCAGGGGCGCTGCATGGACGCCTTGCGCCCGGCATGTCCCAACTGGATGCCTGCCAGCGCGCCGTTGTCCTTCATGAAATTCACCATGGGCTTCAGCGCGGCAGCATGATCATCGGACCAGATACCGAGGTCCCCATGGGTGATCCGGCCTTCGGGCAGAACCGCCGTTGCCTCGATCATGACTGCGCCGAAGCCGCCGTTCACAAAGCCGCCCAGATGCACCAGATGCCAAGTGTTGGCGATCCCGTCCTGCGCAGTATATTGGCACATCGGCGAAACCGTGCATCGGTTGGGAAACACGGTGTCGCGGATCTGAAAGGGTGAAAACAACATCGGTTTTGGCATGAATCGGCTCCTCCTCGGGTTTGCCGGGACGCTGGCAAGTCACGCGGCACTTGGCAAGAGTGAACGAATCCGATTGCTCCTGTCGCTTGGTTCTGAGACAGTTTCTCAGAACCTACCAAAAGGCGAGGAGCACACATGCAGTATCACACGCCAGCCACCTTCGAAGACGCCGCCAAGATCGCGTTCGACGCCCAGGGCATCACCCGGTTTTTGGCCGGGGGCACCGATGTCCTGGTTCAGTTGCGGTCAGATTTGGTGGAACCCGACACGCTGATCGACGTCAAGAAAATCGAAGGAACTAACAACATTACCAAGAACGCCGATGGCAGCTGGACCCTTGGGGTTGCGGTGTCAGGCGCGGAAATGTCCGAACATCCTGAGCTGGGCAACGACTGGCCCGGCCTGGTCGAAGCGATGGACCTGATCGGATCGACCCAGGTACAGGGGCGCGCGACCCTGACCGGCAACCTATGCAATGGCTCACCCGCCGCTGACAGCGTGCCCGTAATGTTTGCCACTGGTGCGACCGTGTCTGTGACCGGACCAGATGGCACCCGCGAAGTTGCGGTCGAAGACATCCCGGCCGGACCTGGAAAAACCAACCTAGCCAAGGGCGAACTCGTGTCGGCCATACATATCCCGCCGCGGGGGCAGGGCGGCGGCGATGCCTACCTGCGGTTCATCCCACGCACGGAAATGGACATCGCGGTTGTTGGTTGCGGAGTGAATCTGCGCGTCGATGGTGACACGATTACCGAAGCGCGCATCGCACTGGGGGCCGTTGCGCCCACTGTCGTTCTGGTCCCGGACGCCGCTGCCGCAATCGTTGGAACAAAGCTCGATGACGCTGCTCTGGATGCGCTGGCGGCTGCGGCTTCCGCCGCCTGCAACCCGATTGACGACAAACGTGGAACCGTAGAATTCCGCACCCACGTGGCCGGTGTGCTCGCCAAGCGGGCGGCCAAGATCGCCTATGATCGTGCAAAGGGTTAAGCCATGAGCAAGATACACGTTACCACCACCATCAATGACGATGAGGTCGAATTCCTCTGTGATCCGCGGGAAAGCTTGCTTGATGTGCTGCGCGACCGGCTTAGCCTGACCGGAGCCAAGGAAGGCTGCGGCACCGGCGATTGCGGGGCCTGTACGGTCACCGTCGATGGGCGGCTTGTCTGCGCCTGTCTGATGCTGGGCGCCGAAGCCGAAGGCAAATCCATCGGCACCGTCGAAGGCATTGCTACGGACGAAGAACTGCATCCGCTGCAGCAAAAGTTCATTGAATACGCAGCCCTGCAATGCGGGATCTGTACACCTGGTATTCTAGTTGCTGCGAAGAACCTGTTGGAGCGCAACCCGGATCCGACCGAAACTGAAGTTCGCTACTGGCTGGCCGGCAATCTCTGCCGGTGCACTGGTTATGATAAGATCATTCGCGCCGTGATGGATACGGCAGCAGAAATGCGGGAGGCGTCGTAATGGCACTCGATTCCCAGAAAACCGAAGGCTTCAAGCAAATCGGCACGCGGCCAGACCGGCCTGATGGTGTCGACAAAGTCACTGGGCGTGCGCGTTTTGGTGCGGACATGACTGCACCCGGCATGCTGTGGGGCGTCATCGTCCGCTCACCGCATGCGCACGCTCGGATCGTCAAGATCGACACATCCAAAGCAGAGGCCATGGAGGGCGTGAAGGCCGTGGTCACACGGGCCGATTTCTCCGATGCGATCACACCCGCCCCTGGCATGCGGGGGGAGATGTGGAACGTGCTGGAAAACGTTATGGCCGACGAAAAGGCGCTCTATGACGGTCACGCGGTCGCGGCTGTGGCGGCGACGTCGCAACTGGCAGCGCGCGACGCAGCCAAGGCGATCACAGTGCAATACGAAGTGCTGCCGCATGTCACCGACGTAGACAAGGCCATGGAAGACGGCGCACCGGTGATCCGCGATGGCACTGCCGAAGCCTCCGTTCCCGAAGGCATGCACCCCAACGTGGTTCGCTACCATGAAAGTGGGCAGGGTGACCTCGACGCCGGTTTTGCCGCTGCTGACCTCGTGATTGAAGAAACCTTCAAGACCGAAGCCACCCATCAGGGCTATATTGAACCACATGCCTGTCTCGCTACGCTGGGTGGCGACGGTAAGGGTGAATTGTGGTGCTGCACCCAGGGGCACTGGAACGTGCAAAAGGTCTGCGCCGCGCTACTGGGTCTGGAAACCAGCCAGTTGCGCGTGACCGCGTCGGAAATCGGCGGCGGCTTTGGCGGCAAGACGGCGGTTTTTATCGAACCTGTCGCTCTCGCGCTTAGTCGCAAGGCCAACAAGCCGGTCAAACTGGTCATGACCCGGTCCGAAGTGTTCCGCTCCACCGGGCCGACCGCGTCCACCTCGATGGACGTAAAAATCGGCATGACCAAGGACGGCACTATCACCGCCGCGCAGGGTATCTTCCGCTGTCAGGGCGGGGCCTTCCCCGGCGCGCCGATGGAATTCACCGCGATGTGTTCCTTTGCGCCCTACAATCTCAAGGCCGTGAAGCAGATCGGCTATGACGTGATGACCAACCGGCCGAAACAGGCCGCTTACCGCGCGCCGGGCTCTCCCATGGCGGCCTTTGCGGTGGAATCCGTGATTGATGAGCTATGCAACAAGTTGGGCCTTGATCCCATCGACACGCGGCTTAAAAACGCCTCGCGCGAAGGCACGCAGGCCAATTTTGGACCGAAATGGGACCGGATCGGTCTGGTCGAAACGCTGGAGGCGGCCAAGGCGCATCCGCATTACGCCACCCCGCTGAAACCGGGGCAGGGACGCGGGATTTCCTGTGGCTTCTGGTTCAACCACGGTGGCGAAACGGCGGTGATGCTGGCCCTGTCCGAGGACGGCACGGCACAGCTGGCTGTTGGAACGCCTGACATTGGCGGTTCGCGCGCGTCCATGGCGATGATGGCGGCTGAAGAACTGGGCATACCGTATGAAAACGTGCGCTGTACCATCGCTGACACGGCTTCGCTGGGCTACAATGAAATCAGCCATGGCAGTCGCGTGACCTATGCCAGCGGACTGGCCACCATCGAAGCGGCCCGCGACGCGGTTAAAAAGCTCTGCGCGCGTGCGGCGGCGAAATGGGGCATACCCGAAGACGCGGTGAAATGGGAAGACGGCTGTGCCGTGCCCTCCGGGCCCAATGCGGGGGATCATGACCCGCTGCCACTGGCCAAGATCACGGCCAAGATGGGTGCTACTGGCGGGCCGATCGTGGGGCATTTTGAGGCCACGCCAGAGGGCGCCGGCGTCAGCTTTGCAACCCATATCGTGGATGCTGAAGTGGATCAGGAAACCGGCAAGACCAATGTCAGCCGCTACACGGTGGTGCAGGACGCGGGCAAAGCCATCCATCCCACCTATGTCGAAGGCCAGTTCCAAGGCGGTGCCGCCCAGGGCATCGGCTGGGCGTTGAACGAAGAATACATCTATGGCGAAGACGGACGCCTGCAAAACGCCGGGTTTCTCGATTACCGGATCCCAGTTGCCTCTGATCTGCCGATGATCGACACGGTGATCGTCGAGGTGCCGAACCCCGGCCATCCATATGGAGTGCGCGGTGTTGGTGAAACCTCGATCTGCCCGCCACTCGCGGCTATCGCCAACGCGGTGTCCAACGCAGCTGGTGTGCGGTTGAAGCAACTGCCGATGTCCCCGCCGCGGATTCTCAAAGCGCTGGGCAAGCACGGCTGAGCCTGCTGATTGTCAGAACGATCTGAAAAACCCCAAAAGGGTTATGTCGGGCCGGAAACATAAAAAGTTTCCGGCCCGGCTTCTTTTTATAAGATCTGCGCGTCCCCAAACTGGGCCGCGCCAATAGACCTGTACTCAGCTCTAACAATCTCGGTCTTTCACGGCCCCATCCGACATCACCGTGTTGCAATAAACCGCCCCGTCCTCCGCGAATTCGGACATCACGCCATCCTTTGATATCGCAACGCGTCGTCCAAGTCCCCGACGCCGGTGGGCGAAGCAAGGACGACTAGCGTCAAGGTCAGGTCAGTATCCGCAAGCACAGCAAGGATGCCCCGAGAGGGAGGCGCTGGTCATTCACCGCTGTCCCGCGCTAGGATATTCCCATGCAAGATCGCCCCATAGTCAAAGTCCATCTCTGGTCCGGATTACGCGTCTTCACCGGCGGGCAGGAGATTGTGGAGGTGCCCGCTAAAACCGTGGGGGATGTGATTCAGGGGCTGGTTGCTCTGCATCCAGGGCTTGAGGACATAATCGACAGTGGCGTTTCGGTCGCGGTGGATGGCAAGGTCATCGCCAGCGCGCTGAACGAACCGGTCGGGCCAGAGAATGAAATCTGGCTGATGCAGCGCCTCAAGGGCGGGTAGGGCTCCGGTTGAGAAGCTGGACCAAAGCGCAAATTGGGCGGTTTTGCTATCAAACTCTGACGGTGTTTCCGACGTCAGCTGACCAAGCAAATTTCGGTTGCGCAGCGCGGCAGGGGCCATGGCCTCCTCAGTCGCCGCAGTCCACGCTATCCGCGCCGGATCCAGAAACGCCGCTACGAACCGCCTCAGCCCGGTCAGTTGTTGTGGCAATCGCCGGTTTGGTGCTGTCCAACACGTACTGTCGGCCTTTGGCAGAAGGCAGCCGCCTGCCTGCGCGCGCTGAGAATTGGACGGGAGGTCCTGTAGGTTGGCAGTAGGTCGTCAGCGCGCAACCAACCGCAAGGGCATTCGGTCCAGCGCGTGGATTGCGTTGTTGGGCCGCCACACGGCATCACCCAACACATCAATCCGGTCCACCTTTTCGGCAATTGCCCGCAGCACGGCTTGGCCTTCAGCGCGGGCGATGTTCTGGCCCACGCAGATATGTGGTCCAACCCCCAGCGCCAGATGTCCGGCGGTTTTGCGGGTGATGTCGAACTTTTCCGCCTCCGGCCAATGGTCGGGGTCGCGGTTGGCTGCGCCCAGCACACACAGGATCTTGCTGCCTTCTTCAATCGTGATGCCCGACACTTCGGTGTCCACGTTGGCCGTCCGGCAAAACGCCTGCACGGGCGATGTCAGCCTCAGGGTTTCCTCGAACGCGGCGAGCGCCAGCGACGGGTCCTCCTTCAACAACTCGAACTGATCTGGGTTCGTCGCCAGACACCATAGCGCGTTGCCGATCCCCGTTACTGTGGTGTCCACCCCGGCCGACAAAAGTGACCGGACCAGCATGCCCGCTTCGTCTTCGGTGATTTGCCCGTCATCGCTGGCCGCATAGATCGTGGCCCCTATCCCGTCCTCGGTCAGGTTCGCGCGCAGGCAGGCCTCATTGATCCACGGCACGATGTCCGGCGCCCGCGCCATGATCCGCCGACGCAGGTCGTTGTCCGGGCCAATGGCGTTGAACACCATTGCGCCATAGTCGATCAGCTTGCGACTGTCCGGTTCCCGAATACCCACCGCACGGGGAAAAACCGATGTAGGGAAGGCTTCGGCCAGATCAACGACAGCTTCAATATCACGGTTCAGCAATCGGGCCACCAGCGCATCGGCATCTTGGGCAAAGGGTTCGCGCAGATCAGCCACGACCTTGGGCGACAGTGCTCGCATGATCACGCGCCGGGTCTTGTTGTGATAGGGAGGATCCACCTCCAGCACGATGGATGGCGACCGCCAGGGCTCCTCCAATGCAAAGTCCGAAACGCCAACTCCACGCGATGAGACGAACCTTTCGTGATCGCGAAATACCTCGCGGGTTTCTTCATACCGCCCGCAGGCCAGCATCTTGTATTTTGTCATATAGGCAAACGGCCCCTGCGCGCGCAGCTCCGTGAAAAACGGGGTGGTGTCCGTCAGCTCATCGGTGCCATACGGGTCCGCATCCCATTCGGGCACGCCCTCTGGTACCGCGATGGGTTTATGTCCGTGAAACAACTCCATACGACCATCCTCCAAGTACGCACCCCGCCGTATGATTCCGGCCGGTCCGCCCCCGTCATCGGACTGCAGGCGGCTGAAGCTCAGGTTCCTACGAACTGGTCAGTAAGGCAACCCGACGTAGTTCTGCGCCAGCACGGCAACCGCCAGCTGATTTTCCGCAAGGAATTCCAGCTCTGCCCGCTGCATTTTCTGGTCAAAGGTTGACTGGTCTGGGAACCGGTGCAGCAGGTTGGTCATCCACCAGCTGAATCGCTCGGTCTTCCACATCCGCTCCAGCGCCTTTTGGGAATACCCCTCCAGCCCCCTGCTGTCGTTGTTGTTGTAGTGGTTGATCAGACCTTCGGACAGGTAGTGCACGTCCGCCGCGGCCGAATTCAGCCCTTTCGCGCCCGTTGGCGGAACAATATGTGCCGCGTCTCCGCACAGGAACATCCGGCCCCACTGCATCGGTTCACACACAAACGACCGCAGCGGCGCGATCGATTTTTCTACTGACGGCCCGGTGACCATCGTATCAGCCACCTCCTCTGGAATCCGGCGTTTGAGCTCATCCCAGAATGCCTCGTCCGACCATTGATCCACAGAGTCGGTCAAATCGCACTGAATATAGTAGCGCGACAGGTTCGAGTTTCGCTGCGAACACAAGGCAAAGCCGCGCGCCGAGTTGGAATAGATCAGTTCGTGGTGCGCAGGGGGTGTTTCCGAAAGGACGCCAAGCCAGCCAAACGGATAGATCTTTTCATATTCCGTGCGTACGTTTTCGGGGATGCATTGGCGGCTGACCCCATGGAACCCGTCACATCCGGCGACATAATCGCACTCCAGCCGAAAGTCTTTGCCATACTGGCGGAAGGTCACAAACGGTGCGTCGGATTTCAGATCCTGCGGGTGTACCTCTTCACACTCGAAAAACGTCTGGCCGCTGGTCTGTTCTCGCAGATCATACAGATCACGCGTGACCTCGGTCTGACCGTAAACGATTACAGGCTTGCCCGCATGTTCGGTGAAATCCAGCCGAACCTGGTCATTGTCATAGCTTAACACTGTTCCGTTATGGATCATGCCTTCGGTGTCCAGCCGGTCGGCAACGCCGAGGTTGCGCATGATCTCCACCAGACCCTGTTCCAGCACACCGGCGCGAATGCGGCTTAGCACATGTTCCTTGGTCTGGCATTCCAGAACGACGGCATCAATGCCCTGGGCCATGAGAAGCTGGGCCAGCAAAAGGCCGGATGGTCCACCGCCAATTATTGCTACCTGGGCCCGCATATAAGTGTTCCTCACTGATTGTGGACAAACGTCCGCACTTCGAAACATTTTGTCAAACTGTAGATTGCCGCACTATCCCCCGGATTGCCGAAGCCTCACAATCCGAGTATGCCGTGCTATCTGAGGAAAAAGGGAAACGCATGGCCGAAACATTCGCAAAATTGCTGCAAGATCACGATGATGCACAGGTTGCGCTGGGCGCTCCGGGCCGCGATTGGCTGACCTTTGGAGGGCTCAAGGCACAGGCGCAAAAAGTCGCATCACGACTGCACAGCTACGGCATTGGGCGCGGTGACCGGGTGGCGATTGTCCTGCCAAACGGACCGGAAATGGCATCGGCCTTTGTCACCGTAGCGCAGGCGGCGGTCACCGCGCCGTTGAACCCGGCCTATCGCGAAGAAGAATTTGCCTTCTACCTCGAGGACCTGAAAGCCAAGGCGCTTATCGTGGCCGAAGACTATGACGGCCCCGCGCTGGCTGCCGCTGCGCGGTTCGGCCTGTTTGTCCTGCGCCTACATGTGGCCGATGGCGCCCCTGCTGGTGCATTTGACCTGCAGGGTGATGGCACGGCAGGCGAAGCAGACACATCCGCACCCGGCGCAGACGACACGGCGCTGATCCTGCATACTTCCGGCACCACGTCGCGCCCCAAGATTGTTCCGCTGTTGCAATCCAACATCGTGGCCTCGGCCCGGCATATCGGCACGTCGCTGGATCTGACACCGGCAGACCGCTGCCTGAACGTCATGCCGCTGTTTCACATCCACGGTCTTGTCGCAGCAGTTTCTGCTTCGCTCGCTGCAGGCGGATCCGTCTGGTGTGCGCCGGGGTTTGACGCGCTGAGGTTCTTTGGCTGGCTGAAGGATGCCGAGCCGACCTGGTACACTGCCGTACCCACCATGCACCAGACCATCCTTGCCCGCGCTCCGCGCAACGCCGAGATTATCGAAAACGCCAAGCTTCGGTTCCTGCGGTCTTCCTCGGCCTCCCTGCCCGGGCAGGTCATGCTGGCCTTGCAGGATACGTTTGGCGCTCCGGTGATCGAGGGTTACGGCATGACAGAAGCCGCACACCAGATGGCTTCGAACCCGCTGCCGCCGCGCGCGCAGAAGCCGGGATCCGTGGGCGTGGAAGCCGGGCCGCTGGTGCGCATCGCCCATGAGTCCGAGAACCGGCTGGTCGACGGCGTGGGCGAAGTGGTGATCTCGGGTCCGAACGTGACCCCGGGCTATGAAGGCAACCCGGAAGCCAACGAAAAGAACTTCTTTGAAGCGGATGGCCGCCGCTGGTTCCGCACTGGCGACCAGGGCGCTTTTGATGACGAAGGCTATCTGAGTCTGACCGGCAGGTTGAAGGAAATCATCAACAGGGGCGGCGAAAAGGTCAGCCCGCTGGAAGTTGACGGCGTGTTGATGGACCATCCGGCCGTGCAGCAGGTGGTGACCTTTGCACTGCCCCATGAAAAGCTGGGCGAAGAAGTGGCCGCTGCTGTAGTGTTGCGCGAAGGCCAGGAGGCCGACGAGCGGGCCATTCGCAGCTTTGCCTCCGAACGGCTCGCGGATTTCAAGGTGCCGCGCAAGGTGATGATCCTGGAGGAGATCCCCAAGGGTGCAACCGGCAAGTTACAGCGCATCGGTCTGGCCGAGAAGCTGGGGCTGGCCTGACGGGTTGCCACTCACACCGGCCCTCTGGAAGAGGGGGGCGCTGGCCGACCAATCGGGATGCGATCAGGAGCCTGGTATGGTGGAAGCGGGCAGATTGAGTATTTGGTCCATTAGGAAGGAGCGGGTCGCATTGTGACCCGGAGAGCGGAATGAAGATCTGTGTGTTTGGCGCCGGGGCGATCGGCGGCTACATGGGGGCCAAGCTGGCCCAGGCCGGGGCGGATGTGAGCCTGGTGGCACGTGGTCCGCACCTGGCCGCAATGCAGGCGAACGGGCTGCGGCTGGCAGAGGAAAGCGGCGAAATCACCGTACCCGTCCGGGCCGAGGAAGACCCCGCCGCGCTGGGCGAACAAGACTATGTCATCGTCACGCTAAAGGCGCATTCCGTGCCTCCCGTAGTAGGGCGGATGGCCCCGCTGATTGGCGAAAATACGACTGTGGTTAGCGGCGTGAATGGTGTGCCTTGGTGGTATTTCCACAAGCATGGTGGCGATCTGGAAGGTACGCGGCTGGCCTCGGTCGACCCCGGCAACGTTCAATGGAACGGGTTCGGCCCCGACCGTGTGCTGGGCTGTGTGGTATATCCGGCGGCTGAGGTGGTGCAGCCCGGCGTGGTCAAGCATGTCGAAGGCAACCGGTTTTCGCTGGGCGAACCTGACGGGTCCAAATCCGACCGTGCGCTGGACCTGTCCAAGGCGCTGTCAGCCGCCGGTTTGAAGGCCCCGGTGCGCCCGCGTCTGCGCGATGAGATCTGGGTCAAGCTGTGGGGCAACCTGTCATTTAACCCGATTTCGGCGTTGACCCATGCCACGTTGGACGTGCTCTGCACCGAACCGGGAACGCGGGGCATTGCCCGCGCGATGATGGTTGAAGCGCAGGAGATTGCCGAAACGCTGGGGGTCAAGTTCCCCATCGATGTGGACCGTCGCATTGATGGTGGAGCGGCGGTGGGCGCGCATCGTACGTCCATGCTACAGGACCTAGACGCTGGACGCCCGATGGAGATCGACGCGCTGGTGGGATCGGTGCAGGAACTGGGGCGTATTGTGGGCGTGAACACGCCCACCATCGACATGGTACTGGCGCTGGTGCAGCAGCGGGCGCGGGTGGCAGGGCTGTATTGAATTTTGGGTAAGGCATCCGGACCCTTTTATAGGGTCCGGTCCTCTTCCTTTCCGAGAAATGGGCGCTTGCGGGAAGCGTTTTGGCTCAATCAAATTTCCGGCTCGGCGCCAGCACCATCGCTTCGCCCACCAGAACTTTCTGCGTGCCCACACGGCAGACGCAGTCCATTTTCACCCGGCGTTTGGCGTGATCGATATCAACCACCGTTACCTCCGCGTGCACCACGTCACCGGGTCGTACAGGGGCCAGGAATTTCAGCGACTGTCCCATATAGACCGTGCCGTGCCCCGGCAGCTGCTCCCCGATCACAGCGGAAATTAGGCCGGCCGTTAGCATGCCATGGGCGATGCGGCCTTCGAAGATCGTATCCTGCGCATAGGCGTCGTCCAAGTGCACAGGGTTGCGGTCGGTAGACACTTCGGCAAACATCTCAATGTCCCGGTCGGTGACTTCTTTTCGCAGATAACGTGACATGCCCATTTCGATGTCTTCGATGCAGATCGTGCCGCGTGGAAGGTTGTCGAGCATGGTGGCCCCCATAGAAAGGTAATTTTCGAACAGTTGGTAGCTTTTCCTGGTAACTTAATTACTTTGCGCCTGCAGAAAATCAACCTCTAATTCTCCTATCGCAGAAATCCGATGGTATAGGTTGGCATCATCATTTCCTTTTCCAGATAAGCGCTTAGCGCGTCTGGGTCCGGATCGGTGCGGGTTTTTGTCTCAGCTGCAGCCAAACCGCCTGAAATAAACAGCGAATCGATGTCTTCGCCCATTGCCCCGGCAATGTCGGTCTGTATGCCGTCACCAATGGCCAGAATGCGGCCATCCGGCATCACTTTGTCGATCGCGGCCAGCCTGCGCCGGGCGAGGTCATAGATCGGCGGATGCGGTTTTCCGAAATAGAGGCTTTCCCCACCCATCTCGGTATAAAGCTCTGCCAGTGCGCCTGCACACCATTCCCGCACATCCCCCCGGTCCACCACCATATCGGGGTTTGCACAAAGTAGCTTCAGCCCTTTCTGCTTGGCGTAAAGAAACTGCGCCCGGTTCTCTGCTGGATCGGCCATCGGGTCGAACGGGCCGCAACAAACGATCCCTTCGGCTTCTTCCAGCGGAACGCGGGTGATCTCGAATGGGTCTTCAATCAGCTTGAGCGGTTCGAAAAACCCGCTGTCCCGGTCCCATTGGCCCATGAAGAACACCTTCTGCCCGACCGCACCACGAAACATTGCCGACCGCGCACTGTCGCCCGAGGTTGCGATTGCGTCCCAGCAATCATCCGGCACGCCGAAATCCATGCGGAGCTGATTTTTCACGCCCAGCTGGGGCCGGGGTGAATTGGTGACCAGCACCACCGTGCCGCCACCCTGTCGATACGTGCGCAGGGCAGACACCGCGTCTGGCAAGGCGTGCACACCATTATGCACACAGCCCCACAGATCGACGAACAGCGCGTCATAAGGGGCGGAGATATCGCTAAGGGCGGAAATGATCTGGGTCATAGGAAATCCTTGGGTTGATCCCGCAGGTCAGAGGGTAGGGGTCACGTGATAGGCGAAACGGGCGGTCTGCCCCGGTGGAAGCTTAAGGCTGCCGGGCCGGTCCCCCAACTGGGCGGATGCACCGGTGCGGGCATGCATGCCGTGCCAGGGTTCGACACAAAGAAATGGCGCGCCGCTTGGTTTAGACCACAGCGCCAGGTGGGGCAGGGCTTCAAAAGCAAAGCGGAGGGAAGGCCCATTTTCTGCTCCGTATGTCAGTGCCTGACCGGCGCCTTCGGGAAAGATCATGGCATCGTCCTCAAACTGTGCGGGATCCAGCGCCAGATACCCGTCCGAAAACGGCGATGGCAGCCGGTCTTCCGGCAGACGCTTGTCGCGAATGCGGGCCAGCGGCGGTTCGCCCCGGTTTTCCAACTGCACCCAATGCGGCTGATCCTCGGCTCCCGGCAGGGGCCATAGAAACGCCGGGTGAAAGCCAAACCCAAAGGGCAGGGTCTCTGCCCCGATGTTTTCCACCTCGGCGACAACCGCCAGCGTGCCGCCGTCCAGCCTATGGGTGACGGACAGCGCAAAGTTGAACGGGTATTGTGCGCGGATCTGGGGTGTGGGTGTCAGCCTGTGCGTGCAGGACGCCGCATCCTGGGCTACCAGATCGAACACCGATTGCCGGGCGAAGCCATGCTGCGCCATCTCCGCCGAAAAAGCCCCGATCTCGATGACACCCCCAGGGGCCGGGCCAACGATCGGGAAAAGAACTGGCGCGCGCCCGGACCAGTAGGCCGCACCGCCGTGCCACAGAAACTCTGTCCCCTGGCATCGCAGGTTCTGCATTTCTGCCCCCAGAGCCACAACCGTCAGCTCCAATGTATCATTGGCCAGTGTGATTGCGTCTTCCTGCTGCTGGCGAGACATTAACCTTATTCTCCGGGCCACTGGGTTGGTGCCGTTATGACGCAACCGCGCGCCGGGCGGAACCTGGCTTTCGCAGGCTGGACACTGGCACCAGAGCCGGGTTCAGTAGCACTGGGAGGACCCTAATGACCGATCACCTGTTTCTGGAACCCGAACACCAGATGCTGCGCGACCAACTGCGCCGCTATATCGACGACCGTATCAAACCCGCGGCAGAGGCCTGGGAAACTGATGGCATGGTCCCGCGTGATGTGTTGCGCGAAATGGGTACGTTGGGCTTTCTCGGCGTGCGCTATCCCGAAACCTTTGGCGGCAGTGCGATGGACACCCGCGCCACTGCGGTACTGGCTGAAGAACTAGGACGGTCCACCTATTCCGGCTTTGCCATCACGGTGCTGGTGCATACTGATATGGCTTCGGTCCACCTGTTCAACGCGGGCAGTGACGCGCTGAAGGCGCGCTGGATGCCGGACATCGTGGCCGGGCGCGCGATCACGGCGGTGGGGGTTACAGAACCTGATGCCGGGTCAGACGTGAAAGGCATGCGCACCCGCGCGCGCCGCGAAGGGGACAGCTATGTGCTTAATGGCTCCAAGATGTTCATCACCAATGGCGTGCATGCCGATCTGTACTGTGTCGCCGCCAAAACCGACACTGACGGCCCCGCGAGCCAGGGCGTAACCATTTTTCTTCTGGAAAAGGGCATGTCGGGCTTCAATGTCAGCCGTGCGCTGGACAAACACGGCTGGCTCAGCTCGGACACGGCAGAGCTTAGCTTTGAGGACGTGCGCGTGCCTGCTACTAACGTGCTGGGCGACGAAGGGCGCGGGTTCTACGCCATCATGCAGAACTTCCAGAACGAACGGATCGTCCTTGGCGCCATGGCCATGGGCGAAGCACAGTCTGCCATCGACCTCACGCTTGACTACGTGAAAAACCGCAGCGCCTTTGGCGAACCGCTGTGGAAGAAACAGGCCATCCGTCAACGTCTGTCCATGCTGGCTGCTCGCGTCGCCGCCGCGCGGTCTTTTGTTTACCAGGTGGCAGCGCGAGATGCAGCAGGCGACGAAGTGGTGCGCGAAGTTTCCATGCTTAAGGCGCTATGTGGCGAACTGGTGAACGATGTGATGTACGACTGCCTGCAATTTCACGGCGGTGCCGGCTACCTGCGCGGCTCCGCCATCGAACGCATGGCCCGGGACGCACGCGTGCAAGCCATCGGCGGCGGCGCGACGGAGGTGATGTTGGAGGAGGTGGCCAAGCGGTTGTAAGCAGGGCCAGGTGTCTACCATTGGAGCAAGGGAGACGTGTTTTTTGCGCTGACGGAGAGTGCGTTGGCAGAAACCTGCGAACCACATCATTTGGCGCCAGGGTTGGCGGATTGGAGTGGTGCTTTCGAAATGCAACCAAAATGTAATGAGCTGTGGTCACTCCGTGTAGAAAAAACCGGCGCTGCATCGCCAGGCCTGCGCCGGAGCCGCGTTCAGCGGAGATAGCAAAACAGTCCGCCCGATCGGGCCGGGTCTTGCAGGATTAAACTTACTTTGGCGCCATCCGGATTGCGCCGTCCAGGCGGATGGTTTCGCCGTTCAGCATTGGGTTGGTGATGATTGAATTCACCAGTGCTGCGTATTCGGTCGGGTCGCCCAGACGGGTCGGGAACGGCACCTGCGCGCCCAGTGAATCCTGTGCTTCCCGCGGCAGCGATGCCAGCAGCGGGGTCAGGAACAAGCCCGGCGCTATGGTCATAACGCGGATGCCATAGCGGGCAAATTCCCGGGCAATTGGCAGGGTCATACCCACGATACCCCCCTTGGACGCGGCATAGGCCGCCTGCCCGATCTGGCCTTCATAGGCCGCAACTGACGCGGTGTTGATGACCACGCCGCGCTCTTCCCCAATTGGGTCCGCGGTATGCAGAGCGGCCGAAAACTTGGCCAACACGTTGAAGCTGCCAATCAGGTTCACGTTGATGATGGTTGAAAACGTTTTCAATGGCACTGGGTTGCCTTCGCGGTCGATGACCTTGGAAGGCGCCCCGATCCCGGCGCAATTGACCAGCACGCGCGCCGTGCCGTGTTTCTCAGCCGCCGATGCCACGCCCGCCTCTACTTCGGCTTCGTCCGCCACGTTGACCTTAACGAAATGGCCCCCGATAGCAGCAGCTTTTTCCTGGCCCATATCTTCGTTCAGGTCAAAGATCGTAACCTTGGCGCCATTGGCTGCCAGCATGTCGGCGGTCGCCCCACCGAGGCCGGATGCCCCGCCGGTTACGATTGCGGCCAGTCCATAAACATTCATTCCAGGTTCCTCCTTTGGATGTCAGATACATTCAGCTGTCGGCTGAGGAATGATTTTCCCAATACTCGTCTTTCAGGCGGCGTTTGACCATCTTTCCCGTGGGTGTACGTGGCAATGTTTCGCGGAAATCTACGCTGCGCGGGGCCTTCATGTGGGACAGGCGGGATTTGCACCAGTCAATCAGCTCCGCCACCTTTGCATCATTACCCAAGATGCCGGGTTCCAGCTGCACAACCGCCTTTACCTCTTCTCCCATTTCCGGGTTCGGCACGCCAAATACAGCCACGTCGGCCACCTGCGGGTGGCTTGCCAGCACGTCTTCGGTTTCCTGCGGATAAATGTTCACACCACCGGAAATGATCGTGTAAGACGCCCGATCCGTCAGAAACAGGTAGCCTTCCTCGTTCACATAGCCCACGTCGCCCAGCGTTGAACATCCGGGCCAGGCATAGGCCCCGACTGTTTTTTCGGGAGCATTGCGGTATGCAAATTCGATCCCGCTGTCGAAATAGATTGCTCCGGTAGCGCCAATAGGCAGTTTGTGGCCATCCTCATCCAGCACGGCAATTTCGCCCAGCAATGATTTACCCACGGTGCCAGGGTAGGTCAGCCAGTCCTCCGAAGTGGCCACAGTCACGCCATTGGCCTCGGACCCGGCGTAATATTCAATCAGGATCGGCCCCCACCATTCGATCATCTGCCCTTTGATGTCTTTGGGGCAGGGGGCAGCGGCATGAAACGCCACCTGCAACATGGATATGTCCGCCTGTTCCCGCACCTCCTCGGGCAGGCGCAACAGCCGCACGAACATGGTTGGTACCACCTGCGTGTGCGTCACGCCATAGTGCGCGATCAACTCCAGCATGGTGGCGGCGTCGAACTTTTCCATCACAATTGCGGTGCCGCCGATCATCACTGTCATCATGGTGAACCGCAGCGGTGCGGCATGATACAGCGGCGCGGGCGACAGATAGACCGAGGCCGCATCCATGTCCGCCATGTCTTCGCACAGCACCGTCATCAACCCGGGAATGACGGTATCGACTGGCTGTCGTTCGAAGCTGCGCACAATGCCCTTGGGCCGCCCCGTCGTACCGGAGGAATAGAGCACATCCGCCCCCGCGGCCTCGTCCTTCACCTGCATTGCGGGCATGCTGTCCTGCACCTTCTGCCAGTGTAGATCGGGATCATTACATGCGCCGGAAATGAAGAACCGGGTATCGGGGCACTTTCCCTGCAACTCTTCTATAAAATGCGCAAATGTGTCTGACAGAACCGCGATCTGGGCGCCACAATCGGTCATGATGTAGGCGATCTCATCCACTGTCAGATGGGTGCTGATCGCCGTGTAGAACACACCGCTGCGCTGCGCGGCCCAGGCGAGGCCCAGAAAATCCGGCCGGTTTTCAAACAACAATGCAACGCTGCCGCCCAGACCGACGCCCAGCGCACGAAACGCTTGCGCGCCACGATTCGACAGGTCGTCAAGCTGCGCAAATGTCAGCGTCTCTCCCGACTCTGCCATCCGGTAGGCAACCTTGTTCGGATGGCTCTGTGCAAATGCCGATATGTGTTTCAAACTGGCTCCCCCCAAGTAAGTGCTTGGTGTCATGCGGATCGGAACGTGGCAAGCGCATAACGGCTCGGATCGTCGTGCCTGTGGCCGCAAGCCGGACGCGATTCCACGTTGCGGTACGGGCTGCTATGCTGCGGCAACCACTTCCATGCCGTGTCGCCCAAAGGCACGGGCCAGCCGCATCGCATGTTTGCCGGCATCGCGTGCGGCATTGTCCTGCGCGGCGCGTTCGGCGATCCCGATGAAGATCAAACCGAACCGGAAAAATGCGAAAGCCTCATGAAACGGCGTCAGCACATGCCGCCCACCGGATCGGGCATTGTATTCCGTAAGGAACTCCGCCTTGTTTGGGATGCCCATCGCCTGCCAGCTCAGGTCCGCCAGCCTGCCATATTCATCCTGCCGCGACGGCCAGCACAGGTAGAAAAAGCTGAGGTCAGCCATCGGGTGGCCCAGCATGGACAGTTCCCAATCCAGAACGGCAGCAACCTCGGGCCGGTCTCGGTGAAACATCATGTTGCCAATGCGGAAATCGCCATGCGTGATCGTGCAGGCTCCATCATGTTGCCGTGATCCGGCGCGGCAGAGCTGAACACCATCAGCCCAAAGATCGACCGGCTCATTTCCTGGTAACAGACCGCCATCCCAACATAGCCGACGCCCCGGCCAACCCGTTCCTGCGGCAGTTACAGGCACCATAGCCCGGCCGCCTTGGCCTCGGCTCGGACTTTGTTTAGCAGGTCCTCGTTGATGTGTTCGTGCCCGTCACAGCCGGCCGGGTAGGATTTAAGTGGGATCAGCCGGTCATTTACAAAGGCGGCAATCTCGCACCTCAGTTTGTCCAGGTCGGGTGAAATCGAGAAATCCATATTGGGCCCTCACGGTTTGGAAATGGGACCGCTTCGGGCCCGGTGGCCTTTCTCTAAACGCCAAGCAAGTCCCGGCGATCACCGTGTAATTTATTATCCCATGATCGGACAATGGATAGCTGAACAGTCAAGATAGCCAGACCACTGGCTTGCCGACGCAGAGTCCTTTTGCAAAATTCGCCGAGTCTGGCTTAGACATTCAACCTTCATCGCCGCCCTTGCCCCGATTATCGAAGGTGGCGACGCGGTCATTTGCCACGACATCGGATTTCACGCGCTCATAAGCTGGGCCAGCAACAACGGCGCGCTGGATCTAGTGGCGGCCTCGGTTGAGATCTTTCTGTTTCCAGCGAAAGAAAGCTTTACCAATCTATTTCCACGGCCCGCCATAAGCTGGCGGAAGCCCACGCCAAGGTCGCCCGCGCCATCGCCCTGCGATACGCGGATGCGGCACGGATGCAGCAGCACAGCGGAGATTTTCTCAAGGGGTTTAAATTAGCCGGGCTATACATTCACGCATCTATGGATATGCGCTTTGCCTGACTCATATCTGACCATGTGCGTCGTGGCATCCCACAGGACACCACGGCGCAGTTTCAGAGAGCCGAACTCAGACTTTCAGGTTCGGGATGATCTGTTTCTTGCGGCTCAGGATGCCGGGAAGAACCACGCTGTCACCGCTCACAGTGGCATCAAAGCTCTTTTCCGCAACGGCTTTGACCAGATCGTTCGGAACCAGCAGAGTGGCTTCTTCGTTCAGGATGTCGATGACAAACAGCAGAACCTGGTCAACGCCGTCCTCTTCCGCCACGCTGACCATGCTTTTTACCAGCGAAGCCTGACGGTCTAGCACAACGGCTGGTGCGGTCGTTTCCAGGACCGACACGCGGAACTTGGTGCCATCGACTTCGTATTCCTTCGAATCCATCCGTAGCAGTTCCGCGTCCGAGAAGGACGACACGTCCGATTTGGCCGCGAACATTTCCGCCGCATAGGATGGAATGTCGATGTCCAGATCAGCTGCCAAGTTTTCAGCCACGGCGCGGTCATGGTCGGTGGTGGTGGGCGACCGGAATTCCATCGTATCGCTCAGGATACAGGTCAACGCTGCGCCCTTGATCGCTTCGGGCATCTTGGCGGCATCGTCGCCCATCAGGTCCACCATGATCGTCGCGGTGCAGGCAAGCGGACGCACGGTAATGTCGATTGGACCCTTGGTTTCCAGCCCGCCCACCAACTTGTGGTGGTCGATGATGGCCTGAATATCCGCGTTGTTGATATTGGCGGGCAGCTCAGCAGGGTTGTTGGTATCCACGATCACCACGGCGGCATCATCGGCCACGTCCGAGATGATTTCCGGCTTGTCCAGGTTCCAGCGCTCCAGCATAAACGCGGCTTCGGTGTTGGGTTCACCCAGCAGCTTGGGCGCGGCAGCCACGCCCCGTTCGTTCATGTACCAGGCCCAAAGGATGGGTGACCCAGTGCTGTCTGTGTCAGGCGATTTGTGGCCGAAAACTTGCGTCGTCATGGCAAAAGAATCCTTCGAAAAGGGGGAGAATTTGCGCGCCTTATAAGAGCGCACTTGCCTCTTGTCACGCACCTGAGTCAGGCTGCGACGCTTGGACCGGTTGGGCCTAGAAAGGGGCCCTCTGTAACGTATACCCCTGCTGCCTCAGTAGGTTCAAAATACCCTCGCGCCCGGGCAGGTGCGCGGCCCCCACCGCAATGACCAGAGTGTTGCCCTTGGTCCGCAGGATCACCGGTACCCAGTTGCGATTGCGTCGGTTCAACATAGACCCGATGAGTGAGTTGTGCAGCCGGTCCAACTCAGCCCGCGACGCTTTATAATCCGTGTAAAGGGACCAGCGCGACATCACTATGATTTGCCCCAACGCCTCTTCGAAATAGGCGTCGTCCAGCTTGTTAAAAGTGATCTGGCCCGTGCGTTGGCGAGCCAGCTCCAACTCTATCAGCCGGACATGATCGCGTTTTGGCATAGCCATCAACGCACCAAAAGACTGCCCCACCGTCTCCAGTGACCCGATCGGTACGCGTGCGCGGCGGGCGACGGTTTCAATCCGGTCGTCCAGACCCTTGCCCCGGTAGAGCGGCATGTTCACCACGCAGGAGACCCGATCCAGCAGTTCGGATGCAAACCAAGGCTGCAAACGGTCAAGCTCTGCCGGGCTCATCCCGAGAACCTGCAGCTTCACTGCAAGTTCGCCCCACATCGCGGCCGACATCAAGCGGCGCAGCGACTGGCCCTTGGGCAAAAGCATGTATTTTCGAAACATCTGACGGTCCTCGAAGGCCTGCTCGGACTTGTAACTCGATACTTCCAGCAACAACGCGTCAGCGCTCTCGATAATGGGCTTCAACCGCTGGACAATCGGCGACATGCGCCGGTCGCCTGAATGCATCGTGCCTAGGATGTGCAGCGTCCGGGCCCCCTTGGTCGCGATCCAGTGGTTGCCTTCGCCATAAGGAATGCGGGCAACCGCAGCTTCGAATTGCTGCTTCTGAGCGGGTGTCAGGTGATCGCGGTAGTCGACGCTGCGGCACCGCGCTTCGACCGAAACAGCGTGCAGACAGAACAGAAAAAGCAGGAACAATCGCAAAAGCATGAAACGCGTCTCTGAGATTTTCCTACAGGCTAGGCGGGTGCAGAAGGTGAAACAACCTGCAAGGGTGGTCTCGCACAAGGTTGTGTTTCGATCTCGGCGCGTTAGCCTGCGGGGATGAAGCAGGAACAGGACCTATACCCTCCGATCAAGGTGCTGTTGGAACGACAGGGCTATGTCGTGAAAGGGGAGGTCGGTGCAGCCGATGTGGTCGGCATTCGGGCAGATGACCCGCCAGTGATTGTGGAACTGAAACTCCGGTTCTCACTCAGCCTCTTTCATCAGGCCATTGCCCGATTGTCGGTGACTGATACAGTGTATGTCGCTGTTCCGCGCCCGAATGGGAAAACCGCCCGCCGCGCGTTGAAAGACAACCTCGCCCTGTGCCGCCGCCTGGGGCTGGGCCTGATCACAGTCCGTTCTGATGGCCGGGCGGAGGTACATTGCGATCCTGGCCCGTACGCGCCGCGCAAATCCATGAAACGCCAGACCCGGCTGCTGCGAGAATTTGACCGGCTGACCGGGGACCCGAACGCGGGCGGCGCCACACGTCACGGTATCGTCACCGGGTACCGACAGGACGCGCTGCGCTGTGCGGCGCATCTGGCCGAACACGGGCCATGCAAAGGCGCCGCCGTGGCAAAGGCCACCGGCGTGCCACAGGCCACGCGGCTGATGCGCGACAACCATTATGGCTGGTTCGCGCGGGTGGATAAGGGCGTATATGGCCTGACCTCCGAAGGCTCCAAAGGATTGGAACACTGGGCCTACAGTTGGGAAGACGTGCCCAACACACGCTGAAACAGGCGCGGCATATGCTGGCTGACGGTTTCTCAAACCGTTCAAATTTGTCGAACAGTTATGGGACGTGCTCGAATACTCCAGGTTGATCGCGCATGCGGAACTGCTGATATCGGCGGCCGCGGCTCGTAGCGGGTTTTGCCAAACAACATAATCGGGACGTTTTGTGATGGCACCCTAACCGAGACGTCTGGCAGCTTGGGCAAGGGTTCAATCGATTGTGGCTCTCGCCTTGGCTCATTCTACGGCGGGGCAGCGCACGACACGTTGTACGGGCGGCAGCTGCTCCGACCTGCTAGATGACGGCGTGGGCGGACTTTGTCTTTGCAGGCGAATAAAATGGCGGTGGTAATACCTTCGTTTTCAGCCCCGCCGATGATTTTGTTTATATGGGTGATGCGGTGGCAGAAGATGTCATCCCGACCCCGACGGATGAACAGAAAGACTGAGTACTGGCATTGGATGGCTTTTCTGATGTCAGCATGATAATTGAAGTGGCGAAACGGCCCGAGATCCGCCCTGTGTCGTTGCCCGCCGGGTGTTTCAGCAATGGCCTTCCATACCGCGACACAAGAGCCTTTTTTCGCCTAAGACAGATCGCCCGTCGGTAAGGGCGAAGTTTGGAGCCTTCGCCTTCTGCTGCGCAAACATCTGGGTTGTTTCACAGGGCATGTGTTGGGCCAATTCGCCCCAAACGGTGTTGTACCTGCAGGCCTGACATTGTAACGACAGGCTCCGGTTCAGCTTTAGCTGATTCAATTATTCGGAAAATTTCTGTCCGTCCCGGTTGACTCCCTTTAACAGCCTGCCTAAATCCCCGCTGTTAGCACTCACCCAGGGTGAGTGATAATGACCACCCGGCCAGGGTGGTTGTTAGGGAGTAACTTTGAGCCTCAAGGAGCTGCAAAGATGGCATTCAAACCACTTCATGATCGGGTGCTGGTGCGCCGTGTGGAAAGCGATGAAAAGACTGCAGGCGGCCTGATCATCCCCGACAGCGCAAAAGAGAAGCCGGCCGAAGGCCTGGTTGTCGCAGTGGGCGCAGGCGCCAAGGACGACGACGGTGACCGCATCGCAATGGATGTTGCTGAAGGCGACAAAATCCTGTTCGGCAAATGGTCCGGCACCGAAATCACGATCGACGGCGAAGAGCTGCTGATTATGAAAGAAAGCGACATCCTGGGCGTTATCGCCTGATCGCCCCACTTTGTCTTACGACTCGACGCCCTGCCGGACCCAATCCAACGTGGGCGTGACAGACCAAATTAGGAGAATTCGAAATGGCTAAAGACGTCAAATTCGATACCGCCGCGCGCGACCAGATGCTCAAGGGCGTGAATGTCCTGGCCGATGCGGTCAAAGTGACACTGGGCCCCAAAGGCCGCAACGTTGTCATCGACAAATCCTTCGGCGCACCGCGCATCACCAAGGACGGTGTCACTGTTGCCAAAGAAATCGAACTGGAAGACAAGTTCGAAAACATGGGCGCTCAGATGGTGAAGGAAGTTGCTTCCCGCACCAATGACGAAGCTGGCGACGGCACCACCACTGCGACCGTTCTGGCGCAGGCCATCGTGAAAGAAGGCCTCAAGCAGGTTGCAGCTGGTCTGAACCCGATGGACCTGAAGCGCGGTATCGACCTCGCCACTGGCAAAGTTGTTGAAGCGATTGTTGCTTCTGCGCGTGAAGTTAAAGATTCCGACGAAGTCGCTCAGGTTGGCACGATCTCAGCAAACGGCGAAGAAGAAATCGGCCGTCAGATCGCGGACGCGATGCAGAAGGTTGGCAACGAAGGCGTCATCACTGTTGAAGAGAACAAAGGTCTGGAAACCGAGACCGATGTTGTTGAAGGCATGCAGTTCGACCGCGGCTACCTGTCGCCGTACTTCGTAACCAACGCTGACAAAATGACCGCAGAGCTGGAAGACTGCCTGATCCTGCTTCACGAAAAGAAACTGTCTTCCCTGCAGCCGATGGTTCCGCTGCTCGAAGCCGTGATCCAGTCGCAGAAGCCGCTGCTGATCATCGCAGAAGACGTCGAAGGTGAAGCGCTGGCGACCCTCGTGGTCAACAAACTGCGCGGCGGCCTGAAGATTGCAGCCGTTAAGGCACCGGGCTTCGGCGATCGCCGCAAGGCCATGCTGCAGGACATCGCGATCCTGACCGGCGGTCAGGTCATATCCGAAGATCTCGGCATGAAGCTGGAATCGGTCACCATGGACATGCTGGGCACCACCAAGCGCGTTTCCATCACCAAGGACGAAACCACCATCGTTGACGGTGCCGGTGAGAAAGCCGAAATCGAAGCACGCGTTTCCCAGATCCGTCAGCAGATCGAAGAAACCACCTCCGACTACGACCGTGAAAAGCTGCAGGAACGCGTTGCCAAGCTGGCAGGCGGTGTGGCTGTCATCCGCGTTGGCGGCATGACTGAGGTTGAAGTGAAAGAGCGCAAGGACCGTGTGGACGATGCGCTGAACGCGACCCGCGCTGCTGTGCAGGAAGGCGTTGTTGTGGGTGGCGGTGTTGCTCTGGTTCAGGGCGGCAAGTCGCTGGAAGGTCTGGAAGGTGCAAACGCCGACCAGAACGCCGGTATCGCCATCGTGCGCCGCGCCATCGAAGCGCCGCTGCGCCAGATCGCCGAAAACGCTGGTGTTGACGGTGCAGTTGTGGCTGGCAAGGTCCGTGAAAACGATGATGTCACCTTCGGCTTCAACGCGCAGACCGAGCAATACGGCAACCTTTTCGACTTCGGTGTCATCGACCCGGCGAAAGTTGTCCGCACCGCTCTGGAAGACGCAGCGTCGGTTGCAGGTCTGTTGATCACCACCGAAGCGATGGTTGCAGACAAGCCGCAGAAAGACGCCCCGGCAGGCGGCGGCATGCCCGACATGGGCGGCATGGGCGGCATGATGTAAATCGCTCTGTTGCTTTGCGAAAGCTGCGGAGTGACGAAATCAAATTTCAAAGGCGCCCTGTGGGGCGCCTTTGTCATTTTCTATATACCTATAGAACAACTATCGGTTCCGCAGGTGAATCTGATTGGTAAGCCTGTCAATACAATTTGGAGCATGTTGTTGACTGCGCTGCGTGGTGAGGTGGGAAACCGCTTAGAAATGGCTTGGTGTGTGGCGGTGACCGAGCACACCCTCTGAAGACATAGGGATCGCGCGCGAAACCATCATGCGGGAGGCGTGTTTAGCGCCTTAAGTCGAAACAAAGGCCAAACCCGCTATGCGCCGCCGAAATAGCTTCGCACGACTTGTCATGTTTCTGGTACGGTGAACGCACATACCGACAACACTGGCACCCGACCCCTGCTTTTGACCGCGAGCCACGTGAATTTCCGTTTCTCTTTCCTGGCCTTTGGCATTAGCTGACCGCATGCGCCTGTTTCTTCTGACGACCCTGACCATGGTGGCCTTCGCGGCCAATTCGATTTTCAACCGCGTCGCCGTGGACACTGGCACAATCGACGCTGGGCCCTTCGCTGTGATCCGCGTGCTATCCGGTGCGGTGGCGTTGCTGGTACTTGTACAGATCCGCAGGAAACCTCTGAACTTTCTGACAATCCGCCGAGCGATCGGTGCCGGGTCTCTCACACTCTATATGATCGGCTTTTCACTAGCTTACCGGACTCTCGACGCGGGACTGGGCGCGTTGCTCGCCTTTGGTGCAGTGCAGATCGCCATTTTTGGCCTGTCCGCCCTGCGGGGGGAACCGCCGACCAGCCGCCAGATGACCGGGTCTGCAGTGGCCTTTGCTGGGCTGGTCTGGGTGCTGTGGCCTGGGAATGGGCCCGCTGCGGACCCGGTCGGTGCCATTGCCATGGTTATGGCCGGGCTGGGCTGGGCGATCTACACGCTGGCGGGTCGGGGAGAACCGGACCCGCTGGCCGCAACGGCGGCGAATTTCTGCGTGGCACTACCGCTGACCGCGCTGGCAGTCTGGGCGCTGGGGCAAGGCGGCAACGTGACGCCTTCGGGTATCGGTTGGGCCGTTCTGTCGGGCGCCGGGACATCCGGGCTGGGCTATGCCCTTTGGTATTCGGTGGTGCCGCGCATGGCAGCCAGCACTGCCGCCGTGGCCATGTTGAGCGTACCGTTAATCGCGCTGGTTGTGGGCGTGGTGTTGCTGAATGAACCGATCAGCGTACGACTGATTGGGGGCGCGATGCTGGTGATCGGCGGGATCGCTTTTGCCGTACGTGCCCCGGCGAAACCCAAGCTGCAGGTTTAACTGAAGGCCTGCATGGCTTATCTGCAGGTCATGGGACGTTGGCTTACCCTATTTATATGCCTTTTTGCCTCTCCGGTGGCTGCCAGCGAGGCGTGCATGGTGCTGATCCATGGGCTGGGGCGCACGCCGTTTTCGCTGGCCCCGATGGAGGCAGTGCTGGAAGCGCGTGGCTACAAGGTTGTAAATGCTGGCTATGCTTCGCGCGATGCGATGATCCAGGAACTTGCGGCAGAAACCCTGCCGCCTGCCTTTGCCGAATGTGGGTCGAGCCGCATTAACGTGATTACCCATTCGATGGGGGGCATCCTGCTGCGGGTCGGGCTGATGCATGACAAGCCGGACAATCTGGGGCGCGTGGTGATGCTGGCTCCGCCCAACCAGGGCAGCCAGCTAGTGGATACTATGGGTGAACTTGCCGTTTTTGACTGGGTTGGTGGCCCGGCGGGGGAACAGTTGGGCACGGGGCCCGACAGCTTGCCCAAATCGCTGCCACCAGTGGATTACCCTGTGGGAATCATTGCTGGCTCGCAGACGATCAACCCGTACTTCTCTTCAGTGGTAGAGGGGGCCGATGACGGTAAGGTCGCGGTGGCTGAAACCTTTGTTGAAGGTATGACGGCGCAATTGGTGCTGCCGGTGACGCATACATTCATGATGAATAATCCGCAGGTGATGGCGCAGGCGTTAAGGTTTGTCGAAACAGGGGCGTTTGCGGATGATCTGAGCTGGACCGAAGCGGTCGACGATCTGGCGAGTGGGGCGTCGGAGTGACCGCCCTGTCTTTGGATTTGACCGGTGCCCAGGTGTTGGTTCCCGGTGAGGGGCTTGCAGAAGCACGGCTGAGCCTAACGGATGGACAGATCGTGGATGCGCCAATGGGTCGGGCGGTGGACTTGAACGGATATATGGTTTTACCCGGGATCGTCGATGTTCATGGTGACGGGTTTGAACGCCATTTGGCGCCGCGACGTGGCGCGATGAAGGCAATGAACGAAGGCATTGCAGCGGCAGAGGCCGAACTGGCTGCAAATGGTATGACCACCGCCGTCTTGGCACAGTTTGTCAGCTGGGAAGGCGGGCTGCGGGGCGAAGAATTTGCAGATCAGGTTTTTACCGCCGTCCGCCAGACCGCGCCGGATCTGGTAACTGACCTGCGCCCGCAATTGCGGTTTGAAACCCATCTGCTGGACGCTTTTGCCACCCTGCCCGCGCGTGTGCGCAATTGGGGCGTGCGATACGTAGTGTTCAACGACCACCTGCCGCATGAGAGGCTGGCCGAAGGTCGCACGCCGCGCCGGCTGAATGGGCAAGCGTTGAAGGCAGGGCGCAGCCCGGAACGGCATCTGGCACTGATGCAGGCGCTGCACGCCGGCTCAGGCGACGTGCCCGTGGCGCTGGACGGTCTGTGCAGAGAGCTGGAGGTGCAGGGCATCGCCATGGGCAGTCATGATGACCGGACCGAAGCCGACCGGGCCATATGGCGTGCGCGTGGTGTGCGCGTAACCGAGTTTCCCGAAACGCTGGAGGCGGCAGAGGCGGCACGGGCTGGGGGCGACGCCATTGTGCTGGGCGCGCCTAACGTGGTTCGAGGTGGGTCACATAACGGCAATGTCAGCGCGCTGGACCTGATCGCCATGGGGTTGTGCGATGCGCTGGCCTCGGATTACCACTATCCCAGCCCGCGTCGGGCTGCGCTTTTAATCGCAGACAGCGGCCTGCTGTCGTTTGAGGAGGCCTGGCGGCTGGTCTCAGCTGGACCTGCGAAGGTTCTGGGACTCAACGACCGTGGCACATTGCATTCGGGGCAACGCGCGGACCTGCTGGTTCTGGATGCGGAAACCCGACGGGTAGCGGCAACGCTGGCGCAGGGCCGGGTCAGTTACATGAACGGGGACGTCGCCGCGCGGTTTATGGGGTAAGCACACAGTGGCGGGCAACATACGGGGCGACGGACGTGCTGTTTGAATTTGGTGACCGGCTTTGGGTCTCTGATGGACCGCATGTGGTGGCTGCACTAGGGTTTCATTACCCCACGCGCATGGCCGTGGCCCGACTGGTCGATGGCGGGCTGTTCGTCTGGTCACCCGTGGCGCTGACCGCTGCCGTCCGGCGAGGGATTGACGCGCTGGGGCCTGTGGCGCACCTGGTTGCGCCAAACCACCTGCACCATGTGTTTTAACCGATTGGGTGCAGGCCTATCCCGAGGCGCAGCTATGGGCGCCGCCGGGGCTTGCGCGCAAGCGGGATGATCTGACATTTGACGGGGAACTGGCGGGTCCGACGAATGCGCCCTGGGCGGACGATCTGGAGCAGGTCACGGTGCCCGGCAACCGGATCACGACCGAGGTGGTTTTTTTCCACCGGCCCAGCAAAACCGTTCTGGTTGCCGATCTGTGCAGCAACTGCTGCCGGATTTCTACGCTGGTTGGCGGGCCAAGGTGGCCCGGCTGGACCTGATGACAGCCGAAGACCCGACCGTGCCGCGCAATTTCCGAATGACGTTTTCCGACAAAACCGCTGCCCGGCAGGCGGTGGACCAGATCCTAGCCTGGCCCTGCGAACAGGTTGTGTTTGCACATGGTCCGCTGGTGTTTGCGAATGGCCAGACTGTGCTGACGCGGGCGTTCGACTGGCTCAAACCCTGATCAGTTGGAAACGATCCGGTTGGCGTGGCCCATCTTGCGGCCCGCGCGGGCCTCGGCCTTGCCATAAAGATGTAGGGACACGTTGGTTTCTCGCGACAGGTCGGGCACGCGGGTCATGTCATCCCCAATCAGGTTTTCCATGATCACGTCCGAATGTCGTCTCCCGTCACCCAGCGGCCAGCCGGCGACAGCGCGGATATGCTGTTCGAACTGATCGACCGCGCAGCCATTTTGCGTCCAGTGGCCTGAATTGTGCACGCGCGGGGCGATTTCGTTAACCACCAGCCCTTGTGGGGTAACGAACAGTTCGACCCCCAGAACACCGACATAATCCAGCTCATTCAGAATACGACCTGCCAGCAGCACAGCATCCGTGCGCTGTGCAGTGGACAGGCGCGCGGGGACGGTGGTGGTGCGCAGAATGCCATCGCTATGGACGTTTTCGCCGGGGTCGAAACACACAACCTCGCCCGTAACACCCCGTGCGGCGATGACTGAAACCTCGTGACTGAAATCCACGAAGCCCTCCAGCAACGCCGGAGCCCCGGCCATCACTTCAAGCGCGCTTTCGGCGTCGTCAACCGATGCCAGCCGCGCCTGCCCCTTACCGTCATAGCCAAAGCGTCGGGTTTTCAGGATCGCGGGTGTGCCGATCTCGGCCAAGGCCGCGTCGAGGCTGGCCCGGTCGGGAATGTCGGCAAAGGGTGCGGTTTTCAGCCCCAGGCCTGACAGGAATTCCTTTTCCGTCAGCCGGTCCTGGCTGACTCGCAGTGCTTCGCGCCCAGGACGGATCGGGCGATGTGCCTCCAGCGCGTTCAATGCGGCGGTCGGGATGTTTTCAAATTCGTAAGTGATGACATCAACGGCGCTGGCAAAGTCTTGCAGCGCGGCAAGGTCTTCGTAGGGGGCGGTCACCACCCGTTCGGCCACTTGGCCCGCGGGCGGTACTGCGCCGGGTTCAAAAATGTGGCACCGCAGGCCAAGGCGTGAGGCCGCGACCGATAGCATACGGCCCAGCTGGCCACCGCCAAGAATGCCTATGACCGATCCGGGCGCCAATTGATCAGTCATCCTGCGGAACTTCCGGGATCGAGGCTGACAGCGCGTCGCGCCAGGCATCCAGCCGGGCGGCCAGCTCAGGATCAGATACCGCCAGAATCCCGGCCGCCATCAACCCCGCATTTGCCGCGCCCGCCGCACCGATGGCCATGGTCGCCACTGGAAAACCGCGCGGCATCTGCACGATCGAGTACAGTGAATCCACACCCGACAAAGCCTGCGTCTGCACCGGAACGCCCACCACCGGCACCCGCGTCTTGGACGCCATCATACCCGGCAGATGCGCCGCGCCGCCTGCACCGGCGATGATCACCTTCAGTCCGCGCGCAACGGCGGTTTTGCCGTAGTCCCATAGCCGGTCGGGCGTACGGTGGGCAGACACGATCCGCGCCTCATGGGCGATGCCCAGCTCGTCGAGAATGTCGGCAGCTTCCTTCAGCGTGGGCCAGTCTGACTGGCTGCCCATAATGATGCCAACAGATGGGTTTTGCATAAACGTCGTGCCTCAGCGTTCAGGAAAGAGCGGGCACTATAGCGGCATCGCCAGTTCAGGCAATGATATCCGGCAGCAAGCGGTCTTCGATCAGGGCAATCTGGTCTTTAAGCCGCAGTTTCTGTTTTTTCAGGCGCTGCAGGGTCAACTGATCCGCGGTCGGCTTTTCGGCTAGCGCGGCGATGGCTTCGTCCAGGTCACGGTGCTGACGGCGAAACACTTCCAGTTCGACCCGCAGGACGTCTTCGCTTTTCATGGCGACATCGCTGGTTGCGTTCATCTGTTTAGTTCCATCGGGTCCGAGCACAGGCAGTCAAGGTAACCTGAACCGGCCGGTTCGCCTAGACCTTGTTAATGCAAATGATTCTCCCCATATTCTTTACCAGCGGTTGCCACATGGGACCGCGGTAAACCGTCGCTTTCGTGATAAGGACGTGTCGATGACAAAACTTACCCTGGGCACCCACCCGCAACTTTTGGGGTTCGACCAGCTGGAACGCCTGCTGGAACGGACATCGAAATCGGGAAACGAAGGGTACCCCCCTTACAATATCGAACAGACGTCGGAAAATTCCTACCGCATCACGCTCGCCGTGGCAGGGTTTGGCGAGAACGACCTGGCCATCACCGTCGAGGACCGTCAGCTGGTGATCCGCGGGCGTCAGCAGGATGACAGCGCCGGGCGCGTCTACCTGCATCGTGGCATTGCGGCCCGGCAGTTTCAGCGCAGTTTCGTGTTGGCGGACGGCGTGGAGGTTGGCGAAGCGTCTATGGAAAATGGGCTGCTGCACGTAGATCTGACCCGCGCAGTGCCGGAAACCATCGTTCAGAAGATATTGATTAAAAAGGGGTAAGTCATGCAGACACCATCCGAATTCGGAAATGACGATCGCCAGATTGTTTACGTGAAGACCGTTGATGTCGCCGACCTGCCTGAAGATGTGCGGGCCAGCGCGGGCGATCTGCACCACCTTTATGCCGTGCACAACGCGCAGGGCCAACAGCTGGCGCTGGTTGCAGACCGGCGCATGGCCTTTGTACTGGCGCGCCAGAATGATCTGGCACCGGTTGCGGTGCATTGACCACGCTGGAATTTGACTGGGTCGACGCTTTTTCTGACGTCGCCTTTGGCGGCAACGGTTGCGCCGTGGTGCATGGTGGGGCGGCTCTGCCGGATGAGGTTTGCTTGGCCTATGTGCGCGAAACATCCCTCGTGGAATGCACATTTACCGGCCCGTCCGAGTTGGCCGATGTTCGGGTACGGTATTTTCTGGCGACCCGGGAGATACCGTTTGCCGGGCATCCGACGATTGCCACTGTCGCCGCACTGAAGGCGCGGGGGTACATGACCGGGGACCGGATCGTGCTGGAAACCGGTGCGGGGCTGGTGCCGGTCACTCTCACCGAAGACGGGTTGTTTGAGATGACACAAATCGCACCGCGATTTGGTCTGCGCCCGGACCCGGCACTGGTGGCCCGCGCGATTGGCCTGCCGGAGGCGGCAATTGCCGCGCCGCCGCAGTTTGTGTCTACCGGGCTGCCCTTTTGCATCACTCTGCTGCGCCACCATGGGGATTTGCGGCAGGCCAGACTGGATGCAGAAGGGTTGCGCGACCTGGCCGCTTTGCAGGGCTTTGACGGCTCCGACATGGCCGAGCCGTTTCTAGTGACCTTAGAAGGGGCGACCGGGTCCGGGCAGACTTTTTCACGTCTCCTGCTGGCCCCGCCCAGTCCGCCGGAAGACCCGTTTACGGGATCGGCCACAGGCGCGATGGCCAGTTACCTGTGGCACAACGGGCTTCTGGAGGCCTCCGGTTTCGTGGCCGAACAAGGCCACTGGATGGGCCGCCCTGGACAGGCGCGCGTCAGCCGGGTCGGGTCCGCCGATCAGATCGAAGGTGTGCGGGTAGCGGGTGCAGGTTACGTCTTGATGAGCGGTGCGATTAATCTTCCCGGCTGAAGGGCATTTCGTCGACGACTTTCATGCGACTTGCTGAAAACTCGCTTGGTTCACGTTGACAGCATGGTGCGCGCTGCGCGCCCGAATGTGTCGCCCCAATCGGCAGCCTGTTCCTTAATCGCCCGCAGGGCGGGGAGTTTGGCTGCGTATTGTTCGGGGGAGGCAGCAAGAACTGCGGCGCGAATGTCGTCTTCGGATTCGCAGAGGATCATGCCCTGCGTATCCAAGAAATCTCCAATATTCGGGCAGCCCAGGTATATCGGAATTGTATCGCAAAGGATTGCGTCGATCAGCTTTTCCGAGAAATAATTTGTCTCCCGCACATTTTCGATCACCACGCTGTACATATAGGGTGCCAGCCCGTCGCGTTTGTGTTCAAACGGCTGGTATCCGCCGCCTAGTGCGTCCAGATCCAGACCCAACTCCCGCGCCCATGCGATAGTCGCATGGCGGGGGAAATGACCCGGCTGGCTGCGTTTGGCGGAAGCAATCAGGGACATCAGCCGGGTCTTTTCGATCTGCAAATCGCGCCATTCCGGCACCCATGTTCCACCAAAGGGCAGGAACAGGGCGTTGGGGATCGAGCTCAGCAGTTCGTCGTAAAAGGTCAGGACCTTGTGAAACCGCCAGTGGAACCGTTTTAGCCGGTGTATGTGGCGTGCCTGCACGATTATCGGCTCGAGGACCATTACCGAAATCTTGGCGCGGGTGCCGAAGCCCGGGCGCACATAATTCGTAGTCCGGGGTGGCAGCACCAGATGGTCGCTGGACGCAAGGTCTCGCATGGAGCCGCCGCGCAGCCGGTGAGGTTGGCCCAGGGGCCAGATCAGATCATCCAGCGGAAAGCGGCCCGGTTTGGGTCCCAGCTTGCGGGAAGGATGGAGGAAGCCAACGGCGGGGTCGGACACGGCGCGCTTTCGTTTAGGGCCAGTTTAGTCGAGGGTCTGGGTGGGATTGGCTTAGGCGTCCCGTTCGGCCTTGTCCAGCCGTCGTTGTCGCCGCCGGGAGCGCTGTGCCTCCATCCGCCTGCGTAGGGGATGGACCCGCAGTTCGGCCTGCGGGTCGATTTTCAGCATTGCGTTGCGCAGAACATAATCGGCGTAGCTGCCGCGCGTGCCGGCTTCCGGTGGAAAGGTGCGTTCTGACCAGAGCGTGACGGTCTCTGCGGGGTCAGCCATCTGTTTGGACATGGCCGCCTTCGCCAGCCGGACCAGCAAGCGGGCCAGGTTCTGGTCTTCCAGAATGACCTGCCGCGCCTGTTCCAGCGCTGGGCGATTTGCCTGCCACAGTCCGCTTTGTAAAGCTTCGACCATGCGGCGGGCCTCGGCCTGTGGATCGTCGAGGTCGATCAGCAGGTAACTGCCTTCCGGGAAATACCGATCCAGATTGGTACACCCGGCATAGAACGGCATTGCGTGGCACAGGTAGCTATCAGCCAGCTTTTCGGTCCAGGTATCCGGCCCGGCACCGTTTTCGATAGCCAAGTGATAGCGGTAGGGTAGCAGCGCGTCGGCCTTGTCGGCCACGGACTTGTAGCCGCGACCGTAGATCTCCAGATGCTCCGGGATCAGGTCCTTCAGTGCGTCCAGAAACGCGACGCGTTTGCGGTGATATTCGGTGAAGACTTTGTTGGAAGTCACTACCGAAATCTTGTCCTGCTTGTCCCCCGGCGGCAGCGTGGCGAAATCGTCATAGCCGCGCATTCCCTCCTCAGATTTTTCGAAATTGATGCCCGCGAACCAGTACCAGCAGGTGGCGGTTTGCCATTTCTCCGTGTCGATCTGCGTGTCCCCAACCGACACGACGATGCCGAACTGGTTAAGGTATCGCGCCTTGTAGCGGTGGATCACGTCCGGCTCAGCCGCAATAAATGCGGTGCGGGCGCTGGGCAGGCCGGTTTGCAGTGAATAGGACGCGCGGTTGTAGACGATCAGCACATCGATCCCGTCTCGCGGGACGGTCATGCCAAAGCTAAACGTCACGCCATCCAGATGCGGGTCGCGCCGGGGAAATTGTTTCAGGAAATGCTGCGGGTTGGTATCGGTGAAGACATACGCGCGGATCGGCCCGTTGCGCCGCGCTCCTGTGGCGTCCCGTATCATAGCGGGGCTAGCATGTGTGTCAGCATTTCGCGCCCATACGCCCCGTTCATATGCATGGTGTCGTCATCCTTGAAGACCTGTTTCAGCCCGGTATCAGCGTCCTGTGCGCCGCGCGCGTATTTGGCCAGCGTAAACAGACGGTGCGGCTCCAGCAAATGGTTGGGCGGGCGGACAAGGTCCACCTTGGGTGCAACCGGCTGGCTGGCGACAGCGTCGGCAAGATACTGCAGCACCGTGTCTTTTATCGCGACCTGGCTGTGCTCGTCCGGGCCATCGAATTGTCGCAGGAGTTTGCGCGCGACTTTATCTTTCTGCGTGTTTAACGGCCGGCCGACAAAGAACACCCTCGCCTTTGGCACAACCTCGGCGATGCGGGCGGTGAGATCGATGCTCCAGTCATCCAGAAAATTGCGGTGAATGGCCGCCACCATGGCGCGGGAAATGGGCATGATCTGGGTGTCGGCCAGAAACGGCCGGATCCAGAAGGGCGAATTGCGGATGGCGATGACAAAGGCGCTGTACTGGCCCAGGTCAATTTCTGACTGGCCGCCGGAGGTGCGTTCGAAGTTCTCGGTCACGTCCTTGCGGGTCGGCACCAGCCGCTGGCTCACGATGCGGGTTTGCAGGATCGAGGCGCGGATCGATCCGAACGTGTCAAACTCATATCGGTCGGAAATGCCGGGCATGTCGCCCGCGTCCAGCGCCAGCTTGAACGCACCCAGGTGGCTGTTGCCGATGATGCAGACACGGCTCATTTCCCGAACGCCTCCAGCATGGCTTCTTCGCAGACCACGTCATCGCCATCGTCTTCATCAGTGACAGGCTTGGGGGTGGTCGGGTCTTGCGCGGCATTGCACCCGGCATGTTCAGCGAAGAAGGATCGCATCACACAGGCCACCCCGGCAGGCGTCACGCTGCGCAGATTGGGGGCATAAAACACGCCGCGCGCGGCGGGGTTGGTCACAATCTCGAAAGAGGGGAAGTAATCCACATCTTCCCGCTCGGTACGCAATTGGCCGGCCACGGCCCGCAGGACGGATTTGGAATAGGTGGAGGACTGCAGCACATGGTGATCCTCTGCCGTCGCAGTCAGCGGTACGGGGGATACGCTTAGCAGCACCTTCAGCGGTGTGTCGCGGTGGGCCTTCAGAAGGTCCAGTACCGTGGTCAGATCGTCATACACCTCCGCAAAGGTGAAATTGCGAAAACTGTAGATGTTCGGGTCGAACTGCCCGGCGATGGTGCCGGGGGCGGTCGGAAACACGGTCCCGCTAGCGGTATGTTCCCAGGTTTCGGTCAGGCCAAGCGTAAAGATTAGCAGGTCCATCTCTTCCAGCATCTGGCGCACATGCCTCAGTTGAAAGACGCGGTGATCCAGCAGTTCCGCCGCGCTTTCAAACCCGCCGGGTTCAATGCCGGGGCGCCGGGAGTCGTAATAACGCCCGTCCTTTTCCCATATCAGGTTCACCGGGTGCGTCTGCCCCAGGGCTTCGCGCACCAGCTGAAGCAATTGCCGGGCGGTGTAGATGTTGCTGTAGCGGGCGGAGAAAATCCCATAACCGAACCGGGGCGCATCCGCTTCAGGCAGGCCGTTGGGCTTGGGTTCCACGTCCATCACCGTATAATCAGCGGCCTTCATGTATCGAGCGATGTGCTGTGCGAAACAACTGCCTGCAGTGGCGATTTTCCAGTCCGCTTCAATCGGCCAGCGACGCTTGTAAATACTCTGCAGATCCAGCGGGCTGGTTTCGGCAACGGCACTGCGCCAAAAGGCATGATCGGGCTGGTCCACATATGGGCTGTCAGTCATAGGCTGCTCCGCCGGTTATGCGCGATCCTAGGACGCAGGACGGGGTGGGGCAAGCCGGTGGGGTAGGGGATGCAGGGCGGTCGCTTGCACTGCGGTGAAAGTCTAGGAGGAAGCCAGTTTGCCCGCGCCAACCCCGTGCTGCACCAAAGTCGCAGACCGCGGCGCGTTCGCTGGGCCGCCCAGCGGGACAGGGAGGTGGCGACCGAAGGCACGACATTTCGGTGCTTCACAGACCTCCGGTAGATGAAATGCGTTCCAGAATACACGGGTCGACGGATTCCATCCTAGCAAACAAGTGACTTTGAGAGAGGCAGCTTCGTCCGCTTATCTGCCCTCCCTTCTGCTCGCAGTAAATGACTGCTTTGAGCCCAAATCTACCGATGCTGCAGCTAGCTTGAATGGGCGTAATGAACATGGCGCGGACGTCCTCGGGTGGGAGCTTAACGAAGGCTTTGACTGCCAGGTTCTCTATTGCCGCCACCATCTTGGGATCGATCCCGAAAGCTACAACGTGAACGGTGGTGCAATATTGATTTGCCACCCCTACGGCATAACAGGTGCGAGACAAGTCGGGCACGCTCTGCTCGAGGGGAGGCGTCGTAGCATAACATATGTGGTGACCTCCATGTGTGTTGGCAGAGGCATAGGGCCGCTGCGTTCTTCGAAGTCGCTTGACCACTTTGAATGAGTTCAAGCAGAGCGTTATCCGCTTGAGACATTGACATTCTGTCATCTGCGAAAGGCCACCAACTGCAAGCCCGCGTTTCATGTCGACCGGAATTGGTGATACAACCTGAGGCGTTATGACCAATGTCACGCCAACGATCCTTTCCACGGTTTCCAGCCAGTTTGTCGATGACTGGCTGGTGGCGCTGCGTTCCTTGTGCCCAGAAGCGCAGATGGCGGCGCTTCTCACCCGGTCCGGCCTGAACGCGGATACGCGCGCACCGAACGGTCGCGTCACGCTGGATCAGATCGTATGCCTCTATCAACTTGCCGCAGTTGAAACTGGCGATGAAATGATGGGGCTTTGGAGCAGGCCCGTCCGGCCGAGGGCCCTGCAACATCTTTTGACGACTGTTAAAGAAGCAACGTCTCTAGCATCTGTTCTCTACCGGTTTTCGACCTTTTGGAATTTGCTGCTGGACGACTATCAGTTTGATCTGGATGACGCCGAAGGCGTATTGGTGCTGAACCTGAAACCACAAGGCGACGTGCAGCTTCAGCGGTTTGGGCATATGCTGATCCTCAAACTTGCCCACGGGCTTATGTCTTGGTTGGCAGGGCATGAAATTCCGGTTAAGGCCGTTGATTTCGCGTTTGAGCGCCCAGAGTTTGATCAGGATTACGCGATCATCTTTCCGGCGCCGATCCGGTTCGGCCAGCCTGCCACCGCGATCTCATTCGATCCGAATGCACTGGGTCCAGTGCAGGCGCGCAGCACATCTGATCTTGACCGGTTTTTGCAAAACGCACCCCGGGACTGGATTTTCACCTCGTCGCGGGAGCACACCCAATCGCTGCGGGTGCGCACATATCTGGGACAAGTGGGATGGGAAATGGCCACCCTGACCCAGACAGCATCCGCAATGCATATGACCCCACGCACCCTGATCCGCAGGTTGCACGCAGATGGGACGTCGTTTCAGGCGATCAAGGATGCCCTGCGGCGCGACATAGCAATCCGCGACCTGCAGGCGGGGCGTAAAAGTGTCGAGACCATCGCCCATGATGTCGGCTTTTCCTCGGCGGCAAACTTTCACCGGGCCTTTCAACGTTGGACGGGGAGCACCCCCAACTCGTACCGCAGGACGAATATTTGAGACGTGGTTTTTGTCACTTTTGGACAATACCCTGTCACCACGCGAGATAGAGTAAAGAAGTTTCTTCTGCTAAATATTGCGCAATATATGGCGTTTTCTCCTGTTTCTTTTCTAGAGGCTTGACCCACTGCCTGCTCAGCAGATGCAGAAGTGTGGCGCCATGTGAAAAGAGCTGCTTGCAAAAGGACCGACCAATGTCAGATAAACTCGCTACCATACTTCAAGCCGCACGCGACCACGCTGAGCAGTTCATCCTACCCAATGTGGACGCGTGGAACGCCGCAAAGACATGGCCTCGTGATGCCTCGGACAAGGCGGGGGCGGCTGGCCTGACGGGGCTTTACGCCCCCGAAGAGTTTGGTGGTCAGGGCTTGGCGCTATCAGAAGGTATTCAGGTCTACGAACAGCTTGGGCTTGCAGATGGCGCTTATGCCTTTGCCCTGTCGATGCATAACATCTGCACTTTTGCCGGTTGCGGCTACGGTACCGATGCTTTCAAGGAAAAATGGGCGCGCGACCTGACATCGGGCCGTAAGCTTGCAAACTTTGCGCTGACAGAACCTCAATCCGGTTCGGATCCGATGAAGATGTATACACGGGCGACGATCAACAAGGACGGCACGTGGACAATCAGCGGAGCAAAGGCTTGGGTCAGCTTGGCAACAGAGGCGGACATCTATTTCACCGTGGTCAAGACCAGCGACGCACCCGGCCATAAGGATATGGCGATGATCGCCATTCCTGCCGATGCCCCTGGCATCAGCTTTGGCCAACTTTATGACACCCCGTCCTACAACTTTTTGCCCATGTCCGAGATGTATCTCGACGAGGTCGCCATTAGCGAGGACAATATCATCCTGCCGATTGGTCAAGGGCTGCAAGGCTCGCTCATGGCGATTGACATCGCCCGCGTGTCCATTGCGTCAGGATGCTGTGGATTGATGCAAGCCGCTCTTGATACTGCTTTGTCCTACTCTAAAAACCGCAAGATGTTCGGCGGCAAGAATCTCGATTTGGACGGGATCCAATGGATGCTGGGCGAAGTGGCGACCGACCTTGAAGCCTCCAAGCTGCTCTATCGCAAAGCTGCTGAAGCGCTTGGCACGCCAGAGGGCCCTTTGATGGCCGCTCATGCCAAACGTTTTGTTCCCGACGCTGCCGTGAAGGCGGCCAATACATGCACCCAGGTTTTGGGTGGGATGGGGCTTTTGCAGCCTTATGGTTTGGATCGTCTTTCCCGACTTGCCCAAATGCTCCGGATCGTTGACGGCACAACGGAAGTCAGCCGTGTGGTGATAGGGCGCGCCTTGCAAAAGCGTGCAGCAACTCTGCCAGATTTGGCGGTGCCCCGAGGGTTCGGTGAGGTGCGCGACGCCTCCGTCGCCGTTGCGGCTTAGTGATCAGTCCGTAACAGTAGAGATTGAAAGCAGTCGTTCATAATCCATTCGTGAACGACAGTTTTGGTCTGCATCTCGGTCCTTACTGCAAGCTGCAGCGAATGACTGGTCTGGGATCCGTCAAACACTGTCGCGGGACCAGTATCGCCCGACTTGGTTATAGCCCAACTAACCTAGGCTTTCTAACCACCTCGCACTAGCACGCCGCCTTCGGGTGTCCCTGCAAGGCTCTGCGCGGAGTTATCGAACTACTCGGTTTCACCCGCTAACGGACCAGACAGTGCGCGCCCTTCCCACCGGAACTGGTCCAATACATAAGTCGTGAGATAGGGAGATGAGGGACGCGCAGTCGATAAACAATGGACAGGCCAAGTTTTTATCGACTAGGCTTCCGATTTGGTGGGGAGGAGACAGAATTTTGCTCCTCTTCTCAAAAAGAAGTGCCGTTTCAATGAAAATTCGGCGCGAATGGGAGGAAAAGTATGAATCGACTTCTTGGGACATCCATTGTTTCCATGTTTCTTGTGGCAGGAAGCGCCGCGACCGCGTTTGAATGCAAACGCTCTGAGGCTTCATTCGACAAACCCGGTGGGTTTCCGGAGCGTGCGCTTACCATGATCGTGCCTTATGGCCCGGCTGGTGGGTCAGGCCAAGTTGCGGCGGCGATGGCCGAAGCTGTGACTGAATTGACGGGTATTCCGATCAACCGCGATCACAAGCCCGGCGGTTCGGGCACAGTGGGCATGACGGCCTACATGGCCGCGCCAGCAGATGGCTATAACGTACTGGAACATATTGACGATGCGTCTTCGGCTCACGCACTGGACAGCTCAGTTCCGAACCCGGCCTCTGATCTGATCCCGCTGGTCACCAGTCAAGTCACCTTCAGCCAGATCTACATCCGGACAAACGAAACGCGCTACACCGACTGGCCCTCCTTCGTGGAGTGGGTCAAAGCTCAGGACGGCAAGGCGACCATCGCCAACGTGTCTAAGGAAGGCTCGATGGAGCGTGTGACCATGCGGTTCATCACCGATGCGACCGGCATGTCGATCCAGCAGATCTCGTTTGACAAGGGTGCCCCGCGGTATGGCGCCCTGCTGGGCGGTCAGGTTGACGCGCTCTTTGAACAGCCAGGCGACGTGCGCAACTTCCTCGATGCGAAACAGTTCAAGCCGATCCTGACCATCTTTGACGAGCGTCCCGGCGCCTTTGCCGATACACCGACGCACCGCGAAATGGGCATGGATTTCGATCCGCTGCTGCGCTTCCGCGGCTTCTATGTGCACGCAGATGCACCGGCAGATCGCGTCGAATGGCTGCAATGGGCGTTCCAGCGCGGATATTGCGAAGACAGCTATCAGGCCTTCAATGAATCCAAATTCATGACGGTCATCGACAGCTATCGCGACACAGACGGCTCCAAAGAGCTGATCACGCGCTCGATCAACCAGTATCGCGACGTCTACAAGGCCATGGGTCTGGACGTAAAATAAGCGTAGGCAAAAAACAGATGCGCGGCGCTTTTCGGGCGCCGCGCGTTAATACGAGCAGTTTATTGGGGGACAGCCCATGGGACGTTTGAAGCGTACTCATTTGGTTGAGGCAGTGCTTTTCTTGCTGATTGTAGCGGTGTTCTACGCGTTCTCGTTCGAGTTCAATCAGCCGATCGAGATTTACCGTTTTGGCGCAACGGTCTGGCCGCGCGTGGTAATCGGCCTGCTGCTGATCGCGACCTTAGGCAATCTGTGGTACCAATACCGGCACGGATCAGCCTCGCAAGGCACTATCGGTCAAAGCGATGATGAGGCCGATTACAGCGAACCGGGCACGATCCCGCGCATGATTGCCGTCTTGTTGACGCCGTTTATCTTTGCCTGGCTCCTCAAACCCGTTGGTATCTACTTCAGCGCGCCCTTCTTTATTGCCGCTGTCATATGGCTTTTCGGGGAGCGGCGGTGGAGCGCAATTCTGCTGATAACAGCGCTCATCTATTTCATTTTCATCGGGCTCTTTTTGGTGATCCTCAACGCGCCGTTGCCGCAAGGCAATATGTCACCGTTCTATGACTTCAGCGCGTGGATCCTAACGATGAACGCCAAACTGCAAGGGCTCTGACGGAACCATGATCGACAATTTCCTTGCCGGATCTGCAGCCCTTTTTGGTGATCCTTTCACCATTGGCGTTTTCATTTTTGGAGTTATTGGCGGCATGCTGTTTGGGGCCATCCCCGGCGTCAGCATGTTGACCCTAGCCGCCATCCTGTTGCCGTTCACGGCCAGTCTGGAACCTGCGCAGGGCGTGATGCTGTTTGCTGTCATCTATTGCACTGGCACCTATGGCGGCGCGATCACCGCCATCTTGTTCAACATCCCCGGCGCGCCCGAGAACGCGCCAACGGCCTTTGATGGCTACCCGATGACCCAAAACGGCGAGTCGGGCAAAGCTGTTGGCGCAGCAGTTCTATGCTCGGCTATTGGCGGCGTGGCCTCTGCTCTGATCATGATGGCAGCCACCGAGCCTTTGGCAAATTGGGCCATCCGCAACATTGGCCCGCCAGAGATTTTCGCGCTTGTGTTCTTCGGTCTGGCCGTTGCGTCCTCTGTCGGCGCGCGTACTATCTGGAAAGGTTGGATGTCCGTTCTAATCGGCTTGTTGATCGCGACCATCGGGCAAGACCCCGTGGGTGGGATTAACCGTTATAACTTCGGCCTTACAGACCTCGCAGCTGGCATCGCCTTTGTGCCCGCCATCCTGGGCTTCTTCGCCGTCTCCGAAATTTTCGTGCAGGCCGAAAAGAAAGCCAGCGGCAAATACAAAGCGCCAAAGCTCTCGATGACCTTCCCAACTTGGCTTGAGCTTTGGATGCACAAACTCGCGGTGCTACGGTCCATTCTGGTTGGCTTTTTCTGCGGTATTCTCCCCGGCATCGGCGCGACACTCGCAGCGTTCATGAGCTATGGCGAGGCTGTGCGCTGGTCCAAGAACCGCGAAGAATTTGGCAAGGGCAAGCTTGAGGGCGTGATTTCGGCAGAAACTGCCAACAATGCGGCCACCGGGGCAGCGATGATCCCGCTGCTTGCGCTGGGTTTGCCGGGCGGTGCGTTGACGGCGATGATGGTCGCCGTGTTCCAGATGCACGATCTGCAACCTGGCCCATTGGTCTTTATGCTGTCGCCCGATCTGATCTGGATCGTGTTTGCAGCCATGTTCTACGCCAACTTGTCGATCCTGATCATCGGGCTGGTGGAAACCAAGACCATCCTGAACTTGCTCAAGATCCCCTTCCAGTTCCTCGCGCCCCTGATCCTGATGTTGGCGACCGTCGGGGCTTATATCAGCCGGGGGCTGGTGCTGGACGTTATGGTCATGTTCCTGGCAGGCATCATTGGCTATCTGCTGCGACGGTCTGGGTTCTCGATCCCGGGTATTGTTCTGGGGCTGATCCTCGGCAAGATTGGCGAACAGAACTTCGCGCAGGGCATGCAAATGGTGCATTATGATCTGGGAGCATATTTGTCACGTCCGATCTGCGCCATTCTGATCGTGCTGGGCACTCTCACGCTGCTCTCCAGCGCTTATCGCGCCTTTGCAACATCGCAGAAGTCTGTGTAAAGCCGCCCCGAGACGTTAGGAGGGTCCGGATATGAGCCAGGACGGCATCGAGGCGATCGTTGAACTGTCGCGCGCCGCGCAAGCACGCTATGAGACGAATGGCTCACAAATCCGGTATGACCGTGCCGCGCAAGCGGTTGCCTGGGCCATCATGGAACCGACCCGTAATCGCACCCTTGCTGAGCTGGCGGTCGCGACAACGGGCCTTGGCAACGTGCCCGATAAGATCATCAAAAACCATCGCAAGACGCTTGGCCTGATGTCCGACATCAAGGACTCCGTGACCTTTGGTGTCATTTCCGATGATCCGGCCACAGGGATCACCGAAATTGCGCGCGCCAAGGGTGTTGTCGGTGCCATCGTGCCCTCGACGAACCCCGCCGCGACACCGGCCAACAACATCATCAACGCGCTCAAGTGCGGTAACTCAATCGTCGTGGCCCCCTCACCGAAAGGTGTGGCAAGCTGCGAGACGCTGATTGGCTACATCCACGATGAATTCGCCAAGATTGGCGAAGATCCGGATCTGGTGCAAATGGTCCCGGCACCGGGGTCAAAGGAGAAGACGCAGGCGCTGATGGAAAACTGCGACATGATCGTCGCCACCGGCAGCCAGAACAACGTGCACCGTGCCCAAACCGCTGGCACCCCCGCTGTTGCAGTAGGGGCCGGCAACGTGACCGTGATCGTGGATGAGACCGCTAATCTGGCGCAAGCCGCTGAAAAAATTCGTGCTTCCAAATGCTTTGACAACGCGACTTCCTGCTCCTCGGAAAACGCAGTTGTTGTTGTGGATGCGGTCTATGACGCCTTTGTTGCGGCCATGGCCGAGGCAGGTGGCGCACTCGTCGACGACGAGGCGAACGTCGTCGCAAAGCTTTGGCCAGGCGGACATCTGAACCGGTCTGTCATCGCGCAAGACGCGGACAAGATGATCGCAGCGCTCGATCTCGATGTGCCAGAGTGGACCGACTATATCGCCGTACCAACTTCGGGCATTGGCCCGGACCATCCGTTGTCTGGTGAAAAGCTCAGCCGCGTTCTGGCCCTTTACCGCGCGTCCGATTTTGACACCGCCGTGCAGATCACCCGTGACATCCAACTGTATCAGGGCGCAGGCCACTCGGTTGGTTTGCATTCGGTCAACCCGGATCGCCCCATGGTGCTTGCCAACGCAGTCCCAACCAGCCGTGTAATTGTCAATCAGGCACACACATTCGCGACAGGCGGCAGCTTCACCAATGGTATGCCGTTTTCGCTCTCTATGGGCTGCGGTACATGGGGCGGCAATTCAGTCAATGAGAACGTCAATTACCGCCACTTCATGCAATCGACCAAGATCATCCGCGAGATCCCGTCGCGTGAGCCAAGCCTCGATGACATCTTCGCCGATTACTGGACTGCTGCAGGACAATGAAGTTCGACCCTAAATCGCCGCCCGAAGGCACGCTGCGTGACTGGCTTGACGCGCGTGCGGATGCAGGTGGCACCGCCTTTGTCTTCCCCGAGACCGGAGAGGAACTCGCCTGGGCAGACTTGCGCGCCCATGCCGTTCAGGTCGCTGCAGATCTGACCGCGCAAGGTATTGTCAAAGGGGAAAGCGTCGCAGTGATGCATCCCAATGGGCTAGAAGGTGTCAAAGCGCTCTATTCTGTCCTTTATGGCGGCTTCCGTGTCACGATGCTAAACCTTGCGGCCGGTCCTGATGCGCTGGGTTACGCGATGGAGCATTCCGAAGCGCGTTTGGCCTTTGTCCATGAAGATCAGCTTGAAGCGTTCAACGCGGTGCGCCCTGATGCACTGACCGTCTATGCGCCCAGCAGCGCGTCCGCACCTCTGCATGACGTTACATCGAGTGATGATGCGCTGCTGATGTATACGTCTGGCACGACGGGTCGGCCTAAAGGCGTCGTGCATACCCAGTCCAGTCTGCTCGCGGGCGGATGGACAGTTGCGTCCGCTCAGGAATTGACGCCTGAAGATCGCGGCATCGGGGTACTGCCCTTCTACCACATCAACGGGCTCTGCGTGTCAGTTATGGGCAGCCTTGTGTCGGGGGGCTCGCTCGCCATGGTTTCGCGCTTTTCGGCCAGCAAGTTCTGGCAACAGGTCGAAGACGGCGGCGTAACTTGGTTCTCGGTCGTGCCCACGATCATCAGTCATTTGCTGCATAGCCAATCCGAACCCGAGCCTGCGTCTAAGACGCGGCTGCGCTTTGCGCGTTCAGCGTCCTCGGCGCTGGCGGTTGAGACTCAACGCGCGTTTCAGGATCGTTTCGGATTGTCGATTGTGGAATCTCTGGGTTTGACCGAAACAGCTGCCCAATGTCTGGTCAATCCGCTCGACCCGGCACGCCACAAGATCGGTTCGGCCGGGATGGCGATCAGCAACGAAGCCCGTATCGCCGATGACACTGGCACCGAATGCGCCCGCGGGATCGAAGGCGAGATCCAGATCCGTGGGCCCAACTTGATGAAGGAATATCTCAAGAACCCGGAGGCCACGGCGGGCACCTTCCATGGTGACTGGCTGCGCACCGGGGATCTGGGACGTATGGATGAGGACGGCTATGTCTTTGTCACCGGGCGCCTTAAGGAGCTGATCATAAAAGGTGGTGAGAATATCGCCCCACGCGAGATCGACGAAGCGCTTTATGAGCATCCGGATGTGGTTGAAGCCGCCGCATTTGCCCGGCCCTGCGATCGCTATGGCGAGCGTGTCGAGGCAGCCGTACGCCTGACCGAGACGTCCAATACCACCGGCGACGAATTGCGTGCGCTGTGCGATACGCGGGTTGGTTCCTTCAAGGCCCCGGACGTGGTGCACATCATGGACGAACTGCCCAAGGGCCCATCGGGGAAAATCCAGCGCCTGTACCTGAACAAGATGCTGTATGGCTGAGTTGCCTTAAAGGGACCGGGCCCCGTCGACAGCCGTGCATCGGCCCGAGCAAGCGCCAGTTCGCGGTCCTTCTGCTGACGCTTTGCTGATGGAGGTGGTTCAACTCAACCCATTCGCTATCAATCGCAGCCCCATCAGCAGGAACGCGATCAGCACCGCTTTGCGAAACAGCTCCTGACTGACCCGGCTGCGCAATAGCTCGCCGACCCGAAATCCCACCAGAACCACGCACAGGGCCAGCGCCGATTTCACTAAAACGGGCAGTGTCAGTACGCCGGCGACCACCTGGCCTGCTCCAAGCGGCAGTACTCCCGCCAGAAATAAAAAACCCGTCGCGACGATGAATTTCTCTTTTGAGACATCCCGCGCCACCAGATACATCGCGACCGTGGGCGACCAGATCGAACTGATTCCGCCCAGCACTCCCGATACAACGCCAAATCCCAGATGCCAGCCTCGGCCGGGCCCAATCCGTAATTTGATCCCCAATAAAAGGTTCAACGCAAACAATACCATGGCGATTCCAATCGCCACCGTCAAAAGCGCCGTGGGATACTCTGCAATGAACGTCGATGTGACAAAAATGCAGACCATGATCGCGAGGGCGAAGAGCCAATATTCCCGCGCAATCGCCCATTTGTCCGACGCATTGGCGAACTGAAGCGAGTTGGTCGCGAGGATCGAGAGCCACAACAATGGAATGGCCTCAGTGGGCGGCATAATCAGCGTTAGGAAGGCCATTGACGCTGCAGGCAATCCGATGCCCAAAAAACCCTTCACAATCGCGGCGAACAGGAAAATCACGATCAACAGAACCGTCTTGACCGGGTCGAAATCCTGAATCAGATCATTGATCACGTCGCTCATTGCGACATCGCCTCGTCCAGCACCACCGCAAGGCTCTGTGCGTGCCGCTTCGTCACATCCTTGATCTGACACCGGCAGGAAAAACCATCCGCGATGATTAATGTATCTTCTGGTGCGGCGCGCACGGTTGGGGCCAGCGACAATTCTGCCATTTGCCTCGACACCTCGTCGGTTTCCGCTTGGTAGCCAAACGCTCCCGCCATCCCGCAGCAGGAACTGTCGATCATCTGTGCGTCGATGCCGTCGATGGCATTCAGTGCGTCGACCGTCGCCTGCGCGACCCCAAACGCCTTTTGGTGGCAATGCCCATGCACAAGCGCGGTGCGGGCCTGCTCTTTCAGGCCTTGAGGCGGGTTCCGCACAATGTATTCCGCAAAGGTAAGAACCTGCGCACCCATCTCTTCGGTCCAGTCCGGGATCAGGTTCACGGCCTCGTCCCGCATCATCAATGTGCAGGATGGCTCCAAACCGACGATCGTCTTCCCAGCATCAAGCGCTGCGCGCATGGCCTGAGTGGTGCGCTCAAGCTCCGCACGAGCCTTTTCGGTCTGCCCTGCAGACAGATGGGTGCGTCCGCAACACAAGGCCCGTCCGGGCGCAGAGAGGACACCGACAAGGCGCCCAGATCTTTCGATCACCCGTCGCGCCGCGTCCAAGGTGGCAGGGTCGAAATGGCAGTTGAACGTGTCCGCGAACAGCAAAACATCGCCATCTGCGCCGCCTTTGTACGCCGGTTGGAATTTGGGCAATTGTCGCGATGCGCTGAAACCGGCAATTCGCGCCAACCCGCTAACCGCATTGGATAAAGGCGACAGCTTCGATGCCACTGGCGCAATGCGTGGCAGGGCGGCAATCATCCGTTCGCGCAGCTTTACCCCATGCCGCCTTACCCGCGCAGCCTGCACTTCGGTCTTCATCTTAGCCATGTCGATGGACATCGGACATTCGCTTTTGCAGGCCTTGCAGCCCACGCATAATTCCATCGCCTCGGCCATCTCGTCCGAGGCAAAGGCGTCCTTTCCCAATTGCCCCGTCAAGGCCTGCCGCAGCACATTCGCGCGCCCACGGGTCAGGTCCTTCTCCATCCCTGTCACGCGAAACGACGGACACATGACCCCGCCCAAACTTTTGCGGCAAGCTCCGTTGTTGTTGCACATTTCCACCGCGCCACTCAGCCCGCCGGGCCAAGCTGACCAGTCGAACACAGTGTCCGGCTGTTGCGCTGCATAGTCTTCGGGCCAGCGCATCAGGCTGCGGTCATCCATCTTAGGCGCGCGCACGATCTTGCCGGGGTTCAGCACGCCGCCGGGGTCAAAGCGGTCCTTGATCTCCTCGAACGTGCGCACCATCCGCGAACCATACATGCGTTCGTGAAATTCCGATCGCACGATCCCGTCGCCGTGTTCTCCGGAATGAGAGCCCTTGAACGCGGCGACCAGATCGAACGCCTCTTCGGCAATCGCGCGCATCTGTTTCAATCCCAGATCCTGTCGCAGGTTCAGCACCGGGCGCACATGCAATAACCCGACCGAGGCATGGGCATACCACGTGCCATCTGTTCCGTGTTTTTGAAACACATCGGTCAACCGGCTCGTGAAATCGGCCAGGTGTTCCAGCGGAACTGCGCAATCCTCGACGAAGGAGACCGGTTTGCCTTCGGTCCGCATCGACATCATGATGTTGAGCCCTTGCGTGCGTACGCCCCATATGCGCGCCTGAAAAGCTGGATCTTCCGCCTCGACCACGCCGCCGGGCGCCTTTCCGGGATCGTCCCAGCGATAGCCCAGTTGGGCCATCAAATCGCCTAGCGCGGTCAGACGGCGGCGGTTCTCCTCCGGTGTGTCAGCGAATTCCACCAGCAGCAACGCGTCCGGATCGCCATGCACGAAACTATCCACGATGGGACGGAATTGCGCGATATCACGCCCCAGCCGGATCATGTTGCGGTCCACCAACTCCACGGCAACGGGCCCCAGTTTCACGATATGCTGCGCCGCATCCATCGCCGCATGAAACGTGGGGAAATGGCACACGCCCAGTGTTTTGCTCGACAGCACCGGAGACAGCTTCAAGTCCAGCGATTGCGTGACTGCCAGGGTGCCTTCTGACCCCACCAAGAGGTCCGCCATACTCGGTGTCTTACCCAGAAGCGCATCGATGTTATATCCGCCGACGCGCCGCAAGACTGAAGGAAACCGCGCCTCTATCTCGGTGCGTTCACTCGCGGCAAGCGCGAGCATATCTGCATCCAGAGCATGATCGGTCAAAGCGGCTGCAAACCGCCGCGACTGCCCGCTTGCCAACATTGCGTCCAGCCCGAGGACATTGTCCTGCATTTTGCCGTAGCGGATGGACCTCGACCCGCAGGAATTGTTCGCAGCCATCCCCCCAAGCGTCGCACGGGAAGACGTTGACACATCCACTGGATACCACCAGCCATCTGCCTTCAATCGCCGGTTCAGATCATCCAGAACCAACCCGGGCTGAACCCTCACCCGGCCAGCTTCGGCGTCATAGTCCAGCACCTGATCAAGATGCCGCGTGAAATCCACCACCAGAGCATCATTCACCGTCTGGCCTGATTGCGATGTCCCGCCGCCGCGTGGAAGCAGCGCAATGCCTTCCGTCTTTGCGAAGTCCAAGGCTGCCTCGACATCTGCCCAGGTCTTGGGCACCAGTACCGCGCGCGGCATGATCTGATAGATCGAGGCATCGGTCGCATAGCGTCCGCAATCGAAGTTCGAGGTCAGGACCTTCCCCTCAACCCATTTGCGCAAGACGCTGTAATCCGACATTTTTCTTGACCTCTCTGGCGGCCACATTCACCGTTGTAAGGCTCAAGCGCAACTTCATAGGGCAGGACTCATGCGATCCGGACGTCACTTTTTGCAAATACCGGGGCCAACCAACACACCCGACCGCATTCTACGGGCAATGCATCGCGCCGTGATGGACCATCGCGGCCCCGAATTTGCCGAGCTTGGACAAAGCGTGCTGCGTGATCTGAAATCGGTGTTCCAAACCAAAAACCGGGTCGTGATTTATCCCGCCTCTGGCACCGGCGCGTGGGAAGCCGCGCTCGTCAACGTGCTCACCCCAGGCGATCAGGTGCTGATGTATGAAACAGGGCAGTTTGCTACGCTCTGGAAGAATATGGCGGCCAAGCTCGGGTTTGACCCGATCTTTATGCAAGGCGACTGGCGCACCGGTGCAAATGCAGAAGCGATTGGCGCGCAACTGGCCGCGGACGGTGGTCACAGGATCAAGGCGGTGTGCATGGTGCACAACGACACGGCAACCGGTATCACCTCCGACATCGCCGCAGTGCGGGACGCCATGGATGATGCCAACCATCCAGCGCTTTTGATGGTCGACACGATCTCCTCGCTCGGGTCCATCAATTTCCGCACCGATGCATGGGGCGTGGATGTGGTGGTTGCGGGATCGCAAAAGGGGCTGATGCTCCCACCGGGTCTGTCGTTTAATGCAGTCTCGGAAAAAGCGTGGGCGGCGTGTGAGGCGGGTGGCGATCGCCGCTCCTATTGGGACTGGCGTGACATGGCCGGCCCCAATGATCAGGGCTTTTTCCCCTACACGCCAGCGACCACCCTACTTTATGGCCTGCGCGAGGCGCTCGATATGCTTTCCGAAGAAGGGCTTGAGGCGGTCTTTGCCCGCCACGCGCGCCACGCTGAGGCCACGCGCTGCGCCGTTGAGGCGTGGGGGCTCGAGATCTTGGCGGTGAATGCAGCCGAGCGCTCCAACGCGCTCACGGCTGTGCTGATGCCGGACAACAAGGGCGCCGACGCGCTGCGCGCCGAAATTCTCGACAGTTTTGACATGTCGCTTGGGACCGGGCTGAACAAAGTGGCGGACCGCGTGTTCCGGATCGGACATTTGGGCGATTTCAACGACCTGATGTTGATGGGTACCCTCAGCGGGGTCGAGATGGGAATGATCCGGGCCCAGGTTGCGCACCAAACTGGCGGTGCACAGGCGGCGTTGGAGTATCTGGCCGCACATGCTCTTTGATCTACCCGTCGTTCATGCTCTGGCCGTTCTTGCGACCTACATGTTCGCCGCAACGGCCAAGGGCATCACGGGCCTTGGGTTTTCGACAACCTGTTTGCCAATCCTTGCGCTGATCATCGGACTGAAAGAGGCGCTTCCGCTCGTCATCATTCCGTCCATCTGGTCAAACCTGATGGTCATGCGCCAAGCCGGGCGGTTCGGCGAAACCGTGCATCGGTTTTGGCCGATGCTTTTGGCCCTTTTGCCGGGGCTGGTCTTTGGGTTGTGGTTGCTGTCGCGCATCGACGGGGTGCAAGCGGGCGCAGTGCTGGGCGCGATATTGATCCTTTGGTGCGCCTTTTCCTTCTCCAATCCGGATCTGCGCCTTCCAGGCAATTGGGAACATCCCCTTGGGCCAGTGTCGGGCTGTCTGACCGGTATCGTGAACGGCGTAACCGGATCGCAGGTCATGCCCGCAGTTCCGTTCCTGATGTCCCTGCATCTGGATCGGAACCTGTTTGTTCAGACGTTGAACTGTTCTTTTACGCTTTCGAGCGCCGTGATGGCGATTGGGCTCAGCCTAATTGGACTTTTTGATCTCAATGACGTTCTGATCTCTGTGCTAGGTGCTTGTTTCGTGTTTCTCGGTGTGCGGCTCGGGGTGGGGATAAGAAACCGTATATCCGAAACTTTTTTCAGAAACGCGATTTTACTCATGCTGACGACGATGGGAGTAAGCCTGCTGGTACCAATTCTTGCCTGAAGAAGCCGCCAACAAATCCACAACTTGCTAGGATTGGAGCGACATATGATGGGAAACATCAGCCACCTCTAAATGGAGGCCTAGCTGGTGAGCATCTTGACAGAACCTGCTGCTCAAAACGGTTGATTCCGCCACAAGCGCTCAAGCCTCCAGGGCGGTTGACGCGTGCTACGCCATCAGGCCGCTGGATTTAAAGGTTCAATGCAACCTTGACGGCGTTGTCGACCACCCCCGCCAGTAAAGAATTTTCATCTGCGGCACAGCCTTCACTGACCGCCTGAAAGAACCGTGCCCGGGCCTCTGCCTTCTCGCTGTCGCTGAACCCATAAGATTCAATGTCGATTTTTCGCATGTAGATCGAAATGGCGGTGATCTTCCCCAGCACATCGGGCACGACATCGTCGTCGCCATCGGCCAGTTTGGTGAGGCTGGCGCAGGTGTGGTACATTTGCGGCAGGGCTTCATCGATCAGCTTTTCAGCGGCTTCATCCGCTTTAGCCATGGTCACGACCGCCAATGTTGCGGCGACGGCACATCCGATTCTGAACAGTTTCATGGGGTTGTTCCTCCTCCTCGATCCGCGGTGGATGCGGCGCTCATTTATTGATCAGGTTACCCGCAACCGCACCTGCTGCGGCTCCCTTCTTGGCGCCGTCGCTGCCGCCAACCAGCGATCCGACGGCGGCTCCGACCAGAGCCCCTTTATCGCGCCTTCCGTGCGTGGTCCGGCGTCGGCAGTCTGAACGGACATTCCGGAAACGGCAGTGATGAACATTACGGCAACGATCCAGGTCTGAATTGATCTTGGCATGGTATGCGCTCCTGTGTTGTGAGGCCGGGAAACTCTGGACCCAGTCTTTTCACCCGGGGCCTTGCAAAAAAGCCGTTCCCGGCCACTCATGCGGTATCAGCTTAGTTTATCGCAGCCATCACGCAAGACCTTCACATTTGTTCGCTGCCGAGCGCTCAGGGATCAAAGCACGATCAAAACCGCCCCTCGCCGCGTCAGTCGTGTATGTGCGATTGGTGGTAGTCCCCCAAGAACAGCACCTATATTCGGCCAAACGGCGGTCCTGGGACACGGAGCGGGGTAGGCGGGTGCGGTGGGCTTTGCAGACAGCGCTGCCATTGGCCGCTGTGGGGCCGAATCTCCAAGTGGCGAGACGAAGCAGGCGCATGCCATTCGCTAAATTTTGTAACGCTGGGTTGGGGAACAGCGTTTTGCAGCATGAAGAACAGTCGGCACTTTTTCTGTAAGCCTGAACCCACGTGACGCTTTGCATCGACCCGAATAGAGGGCATGCTTAGATGCAAGATTCCAAACTCAAGACGGGCAAAGATTTTGACTGCTGGGATAGATCTTTTAGTTCAAGATGGCTGGGTTGTTACACCCGATGGGATCGTGCGCGGTGACGTAGCGGTTTCACATGGCAAGATCATTTCTGTGGGCAAACCAGTCGTAGAGGCGAAAGTGCAGATTGCGGCGCAGGGTAAGTGGGTGATGCCTGGCGGGGTAGATCCACATGCTCATATTGAGCAGATGTCCGGTATGGGGCAGTGGAATGCCGATACATTTGAAACTGCTACAAAATCGGCGGCTATGGGCGGCACCACCAGTGTCATCTCATTCGCGGCACAGGCAAACGGTCAAACGCTGTCTGACACAGTCTCGGACTATGCAGCGCGCGCGTCCAGAGGGGCGATGATCGACTATGCCTTTCACATCACTTTGACCGACACCAGTGTTGCAGGCTTCGATGACGATCTGGTCGAACTGATTGATGCGGGCCACAGGTCTCTCAAGGTCTTCACAACCTACAATATTCAGTTGAACGACGCGCAGTTGCTGCGGATTTTTCAGAAAGCCCGGGAATGTGGTGCTTTGCTCTGCGTCCATGCAGAAAATGATGCGATCATCTCCCAAGCACGGGACCAGTTGATCAGCGCTGGGCAAACCTCCCCAAAGGATCATGCGCGGTCTCGCCCCAAAATGGCGGAAATCGAAGCGGTCGAGCGCATTTGCCGGTTTGCCGAATACGTCGACCAACCCGTGATGATGTTTCACATCTCGACGCAGGAAGGGGCCGCGGCTGTCCAAGCTGCTCAGGCGCGGAGTGCTCCGGTCTGGGCGGAAACCTGTCCGCATTACCTGTTCATGACAGAAACCGTTTTGGACAAGCCGGGACTGGAAGGGGCTAAATGGATGTGTTCACCCCCGCAGCGGTCCAAAACGGATCAAGACGCTTTGTGGACTGCGCTTCTGAACGGAACACTCAGTCTCGTCTCTTCCGATCACGCGCCTTATCGTTTTGATGAAACGGGCAAACTTTCGGCCGGTCCAAACCCTGGTTTCCATCAGATTGCCAACGGGCTTCCTGGATTGGAAACGCGACTGCCGCTTCTCTTCAATGCGATGGTGACAGAAGGGCGTGGCGGGCCCGAAGCCTTTGCCCAACTGACATCACATGCTCCGGCGACGCTTTATGGACTGAAGAACAAAGGTGCGATTGCTGAAGGTTTGGATGCGGACATCGTTGTTTGGGATCCCGAGAAAACCGTGACCTACGAGGCCAACGATTTGCATGACAATGTCGGGTACAACCCTTGGGAGGGACATCGTGTGACAGGCTGGCCCGAACACGTCATCCTCCGCGGAACGCCGCTTGTGGAGAATGGCAACTTTCTTGGTCAGCCGGGAAGCGGCCAGTGGATCGACCGACCCGAGTTGGCCACAAGGCCAAAGGGGTATGCCGAGTGAGTGCAACTGACATCAGCCGACCAGAAGCGCCCAATGAGCTGGCGATCACATTTTTCTATTATCGGGATCTGCTGCAAGCGATGCGGTTTTACGAGGATATCCTCGGCCTCTCGCTGGCGATTGATCAGGGGTGGTGCAAGATCTACCGGATCTGTCCGGGCGCACATGTCGGCCTTGTTGACGAGACCAAGGGAATGAACAAATGGGCCGCGATCAAACCAGTGCAGCTCTGCATCCGGGTTCCCTGTGTGGATGACTGGTACGCTTACGCAAAAGTAAAACAGCTCGATGGCTTGTCGCAACTCTTTGTAAACGACCAGATCGGTATCCGGGCTTTCGTGTTCAACGATCCCGAGGGCTATCAGATCGAGATCCAAACTGCGACGCGGGCCGGTGCATGAACGCACTGGTCGTCATCAACCCGAATTCATCGCAGACAGTGACTGACGGGATCGATAGGGCAATTGATCCCTTGCGCAGTTTCGGAATTCCGATCCGGTGCCTGACCCTGGCAGAAGGCCCGCCGGGCATCGAATCTCAGCAACAGGCAGATCTGACCATTGCGCCGATGCTGAAACTGGCGGCCGCGCAAAACGATGCTGCGGGTTATGTGATCGCCTGTTTTGGTGATCCGGGGCTGCACGCGCTGCGTGACCAGACCTCTCTGCCTGTGGTGGGTATCCAGGAGGCGTCGGTCATGACGGCGCTGACCTTGGGTCATAAGTTTGGCGTGATTGCTATTCTGCCGGCATCCATACCGCGTCATCTGCGGGCCTTTGGGGCGATGGGCGTGTCAGGCCGCTTGGCAGGCGACCGAGCTCTTGGCCTAAGCGTTGCAGACCTTGCCGAGGATGGCAAAAGTCTCAACGCCATGATCGCAACCGGCAAAAGGTTGCGCGACGAAGACGGGGCTGATGTTCTGATCATGGGCTGCGCCGGCATGGCACGTTTTCGCGACCCTTTGCAGGACGCCACGGGCCTGCCGGTCGTCGACCCGGCGCAAGCTGCGGTAAGTATGGCCGTGGGGCAAATCCGGCTGAACCTATCACATGAGGTACGGAGAACTGATCATGCTTGATGAATCCACCCAGGGTGTTTTCACCATCGCGGCTACGCCGTTCTTGCCGGATGGTGCGCTCGATTTCGACAGCATCGACCGCATGGTCGACGCTTATATCGAAAAGGGTGCCAATGGCCTGACGATCCTTGGGATGATGGGAGAGGCCGGAAAACTATCAGCGGCAGAATCCGTGTCAGTTGTTCAACGCGTGACATCCCGCTGCACGGTGCCGGTTGTGGTCGGCGTTTCTGCGCCCGGGTTTGCAGCAATGACTGCGCTGAGCAACGAAGCCATGGATGCGGGTGCAGCAGGCGTCATGGTGGCCCCCCCCATGGGCCTTCAGACGGACGCACAGATTGTTAGCTATTTCCACAACACGGCGGATGCGCTGGGAGACATTCCTTTTGTGCTGCAGGACTTCCCGCTTGCGACAGGTGTGCAAATCTCACCCTCGGTTATCCTGAAAATCGCCGAAGACTGCCCGACCTGCGTGATGCTCAAACATGAAGACTGGCCGGGCCTGGAAAAGATAACGACGCTGCGCAACGCATCCGATACAGGATCGCGCCGTATCTCGATCCTGTGCGGCAATGGGGGGATGTATCTGGTGGAAGAATTGCTGCGTGGAGCAGATGGTGCGATGACGGGTTTCGGATATCCCGAGATGATGCGGCAGGTTCTTGGCACATATAAAACTGGGGATCTGGATCGTGCACGTGATATTTTCGATGCCTACTTGCCAATGATCCGATACGAGGCGCAGCCCGGTCTGGGCCTGGCAATCCGAAAACACTCTCTGGTCCGCCAAGGCATCATTCAGCATTCTACGCTTCGCAAGCCCGGGCCGGCACTTACGCCGGCGACTATTGCCGAAATCGATGCGCTTGCCGCCCGGCAAAATAGGCGGTTGAGCGATCTGGGATTGTAGACCCGGTAATGAATTAGCAGGCTGCCAACACAATATCTGGTGGGCCTTGCTAAACTCAGCTGTCTTGTCCGATCAAATCGCTACATTGCCGTTTTTGTTCGCTAGTCTTCCGCGCGTTCTGCAACACTGTGCCATAGGTGTTACTTGACCCGGTTCACCGGCACCTGCGCTGTCAAAGCTGTTGCATTTCGAAGCGCACGCGCCCGACTGGAATGCCAGCACGTGTCACAATGGCATCATTGATTACCCTACCATCGGGATCGAAATAGATGACGTCCTCGAAGCCCAGCCTGGTCACTTCGTCTCGTGACCGGAAATCGGCAAGGTAAGACAGCCGGATCTCATTTCCGGTCTCCACGACATTCGCCACCCCTACTGTGTCTTCCCGCCGTCCCGTCCACTTGCCAGGCCCCGCTCGGTCAAACACCCATGTCAGGCGATTTTGCTCGCCATCGTCATAGAAGAAATCTTCCACGACAGTCAGCCGATTGCCGTCTACTCGACCGTCAAGACGCGCTGTGAACCTTCGCTCTTTGCCGGTCAGGTCAACTCTGAACACACCTGCACCGATCGATTTTCCCGAGAATGCCTGATCGAGTGTGATCGGGTCGCGCGGTCCTTTGGGTGAGGTCGGCACGCTTGCGCATCCGGCCAGTGCAAGGGAGCCAAAAAGAAAGGAACGGCGCTTTATCAACATGTATCACCTATGGTTCTTTGCAGCTTCAGAAATTGTTGGTCTGGCGGCTTGAACTAGCCCGTCATATCGCGGGGTCGAGGATAGAGAAGAAAATTGGAAGTGGCCCTCATTAGTGTGTCCTCGCCGGTAGCGCGCATTTTCCGGTGGCAGCTAAAGAGGGGTGCTCTCAAAAAAACACTCTATGAGTCAGCCTTGTTCCTGTGAATCAAGGTGCTGACTGCAGATATGGAATATGATGATGTAGGCCGACAGCGACGTCTCACCCAACGCTTTGTGGCTGCAGCGCGGTGTTGCAAATGCCTGCCGCCGTGAGCCACATCTGATCGAGCGCGTCCATCTCCTCAGCTTGATAGGAACCTGACGCTTTCCAGTACTTTCCTGAGGCGGTGAAATATCCCAAATCTTCTTCCCGCTTCTTTGCTGCTTCGAACAAGGGGCTGTCAAAGCCCTTTGTATTGGGCGGCTTGTCCGCAAGGTTCTTGAAACTCATGCTCGGGAAGACGAGCCTGCTTTCGCCGATCGACAGCCGGACACATGTGCATCCCATCTGATGCGCATGTAGCATCAAGCGGGCAGATTTGGCTTCGAGGTTGCGAAGGCTTGGATCGCGACGCAAAGGATCGGCCGTACCGTTTCCATAGAAGTGTGTCTGGCTGGTTTTGGAATAGACCATATCGCAGCCAAGGAACGCCATTACGGTCGGTCTCAACGCCGCGAGCGCCCAGTAACCAGCGGTGAACGCCATTGTCCCACCCGCATAGAAGACGCCTCCGAAAAAATTGTTCGCAGGAACGTAGTCACGAGATGTAACAAGCCGTTGGTGCTCCGCTACAGAGGGCGGCCATCGGTCGGATGGAAAATCGTCAGGCGCAACGACGTAATCCCAATCATTCCGCAACCGCCAGGCATTGTTGATCGCCACAATGTCCGATACGCCCGACTTTGGCCAGTCCCGGCACTGAACAGCATCCGGCGCACTGCCTAGGACAAGTACAACCCGCTTCGTGCGACTGGCAGATACCTGCGAGTACTCTGCCTCCCGGCCACTCAGTCGGCGATTGTGGGTGTTGACATCTCTCGGTTTAGAATCGGCCATCCGCAAACTCCGCAAGATCAGGTACGTCAGTCCAGACGCTACTTTCGTTGTAGCGACTTAGATTGCGTCGACAGCGTGACCACTTATTTGGGATTCTCAAGTGTTGTTTTGCATATGGACATTCGTTTTGGGGTACCTTGCCATAATCCTAGCCTCTCAGTCAGCAACTATTTGCAGAAATTGCATTATTTGAGCCTGTCGGCTGCTCTCGTGAGCGCTCGTAGCAAAACATCAGTCGCCGGTTCAGTCGATGTGCATCTTGGTGATGAAAAGTGGATGCCGACCATTCAAGATTGACAGCACACCGGTAAAAAAAGCCGAGTTCTTTGAATGTATATCCGGTTTAAAGCAGTGCTCGGCCCCATTGGCCGGTTTTCTTGCAGCTTGCCAGCATCAACAGAAATTTGGCCGCAGGGAATTTCATATGGTAAGTGCGGAAGCAGTAGGCCGTCAGGCGCTGATCGGCCCCATACTTTCCAGTTTCAGGATGACCTGATGCGCGCAGTTATCGACCTTGATGTTTTCGGTCTAAGCGCCGCGTTCGAGGTTTTGCACCCTGTCATACGGATCAGCGATGCCGGTGAATCCCCATTATCCGGACCAAACACGGTTTGTCACTTTGATGGCAAAAGAAACGCTCGTAGCGGGTCGAGGTACCGGTCCTGGTTTAGGTTCATTGTGTGACCGCCTTCGTCGAACACAATTCCGGTATTGTTTGCGCCCGAATAGGCGTTTTCTGAAAGCTGATAGTCGAGCACCTGATCATCCCGCGATAAAAAGATCAGCCGCTCAATCCCAGCCGTCGGCGACGATGTCCTGCTGGCGTAGCGGCTCACCTTTTCCTCGGTGATAAGGATGTCCTTTCCGCGCTTTTCGGCCCGGTATTTTCCTATGAACTGACGTAGCTGTTCAGCCGGCTTGACGACCGGATTGACGAGCACAACCCGTTTCACACCGTATTTTTCCGCATAATGGTTGGCCCAGAACCCGCCCAGGGAAGTACCGATAAAAATCACGTTCCGATTTTTTAGCAATCCCTCCCATACCCTCTCAACGGCGGCATCGTTGCCGTCCAAATCAAAGTAGTCATAGTTGAACCCGATGATGGAAAAATGCTCGGAAAAGGCAGTGTAGAGCTTGTTATACGCTCCGTTTGGCATTGCTGGCCCGAAACCATGAAAGACGAATAAAACGTCATCCTTGATTTGTTCGCCATCGTAGTTGACCAGCGTAAATTCGTCATATGCGCCGAAACGAATCTCGCGCGCTTGGGCCGGGGTCGTGGACGCTGATGACAAGAAAACCATCAGGCAGATGGCCAGGCATTGTGTAATTCCCGGAGGTACCGGCCAAATTCGCCGGGAAAGCATGGCGGTTGCGGACATCTTATGCCCCCCATTTCTTGTGGAGGATGTAGGCCAGCGAACCGGCAAAAAACAGTAGAGCCAGCATCAGTATCGGTATGCCGAACAAGACGACCCAGAATGCCAGGAGCCAGTACCGGCGCGGTTTTGGCACCAGCCGCAGCACGATCAGGATGATCGAAAATGCGATCAGGTAGCACATGAACCAGAACGGATCATTGGAAAATGCCCGCATGCCACTGGTTTCGCGTTCCAGCGCGATCATCGTGAACCACCAGGATTCGTTCAGGTAAAGAAGGCTGCTGACCGACGCCGCAACAATCTGAAACGGCGTATAGGGGCGGCGCAGCTCGTCAGCAATGTAATAGTCGGAATAATCATAAAGCTCTGCGTTAGCCCGGAAACCGAAGCTGTCGAGAATAACGGTTACGATCAACATCGGGATTATGAGATAATAAAGGTTGAGCCCGCGTTTGAGCGTCATGGCGACCGCGCCGAACCGACTGCGGTCAATGGAAAGCATTAGGAAATAGCCGGAAATCATAAAGAATGCAGGCACCGCAAACCGCGGTGCAGCTCCGTCAAAGCCGGGAAGATGCAACGTGGTCAGCCTGTGGAAGCTAAAATGCCCAGGCACTACGCAGATCATGGCCACGACCTTGACCAGGTTCAGAAATTCGCTGTGGGACCGGGTGAGTATCAGTGGCGTCGAGCTGGTTATCACTCCTTCCGGGCGAGGATACCGGATCTCCGCGCGTTTGAATATTTTTTGCTGCCAGCGGTCGAAGGCTGGTTTGAAAACAAAGCAGATCCGTCCCATCAAAAGGGACGCCACGACCGTGGCCGCTAGCAGCGCCAATTGTTGCACAACGCTGGTGTGGTCGTAGTTCGTGACTGCGGCAAAGAAGAACAGGAAAGGAAAGTGAAACAGAAAAATTGCGGTTGAGTAGCGCGTGATGAACCCTACGAACCACCCGTTCACTGGCAGGCTTTTTTCAGAAACAAACACATAGCGGGACATCACGAGCAGCCCAAACAGAAAAACCGTGTGCCAGTATTGCATCAGGTAGCGCTTGCTCATTCCAAGATACTGGCGGACCGAATAGGGGAGGGGGCAAAGCTTTTGGACCATTCGTACAGGTTTTGACCAGTACCCGAATAGATGTACCAGCAGTAGGCGAGGAATATGAACGCCGACAGGGCAAGAGCGCTGCCACGTTGCGGTGGTCGCACGCGTAGCGGGGGGGCTTTTTGGGTTCCATGCATTGAAGTCCGCCCCATCTAATTCTCCACCGACTATCCGGCCTGCCTGACGAGGCAGCAAACAGATCAGCCGACATTCTCCAATTCTTACGTACTCTCCGCAGTGTTGGCGATCGGCCACGCAACGATCAAGCCTCTTACGCGCTCGGCATAAATGTTTGGAGATCTGTTGCATCGGTCGACTGGTATTTGTGGTTTTGACGGCCTGGTTTGTGTGGCTCCCAAACAGTTTCATGTTTCAAAAAATGTAGGTGAGCGTTCCACCATCTCCTGCAGGCTCATAACCGCTTTCACCGAGACACACGCGATTGTTCTTCTTGGTTGGGGCTTGAAGAACAGAATGCGCATTTTGCGGATTCCCGACCTCAGCCCAGAACGTTTTGTGGGGACGCCGGTCTGGCGCCCCCACTTTTCACAGTCCAGAGGATGTTGATCAGGCGTCAGGCGCTGATCAGCCCCATGCTTTCCAGCTTCAGGATGACCTGATGCGCGCAGTTGTCGACCTCGACGTTTTCGGTTTCAACGCTGAGTTCCGGGTCTTGGGGCACGTCATAGGGGTCGGAGATGCCAGTGAATTCCTTGATCTTCCCTTCCCGCGCCAGCTTGTACAGGCCCTTGCGGTCGCGGCGTTCGCATTCCTCGATGGAGGTGGCGACGTGCACTTCAACAAAGGCACCGAACTCTTCGATCTCCTCCCGCACGGCCCGGCGGGTCGTGGCATAGGGCGCGATCGGGGCGCAGATGGCGATACCGCCATTCTTGGTGATCTCGGACGCAACATAGCCGATGCGGCGGATGTTCAGATCACGATGTTCCTTGGAGAAGCCCAGCTCGGAGCTGAGATTCTTGCGCACCAGGTCCCCGTCGAGCAAGGTCAAGGGACGACCACCCATTTCCATCAGCTTGACCATCAGCGCGTTGGCGATGGTGGATTTGCCGGAACCGGAGAAACCGGTGAAGAACACGGTAAAGCCCTGCTGTGAACGCGGCGGCTTGGTCTTGCGCAGTTCGGCAACAACTTCGGGGAAGGAGAACCATTCCGGGATCTCCAGACCTTCGGCCAGACGGCGGCGTAGTTCGGTGCCCGAGATGTTGAGGATGGTGACGTTGTCTTTATCCTCGATCTCGTCATTTGGTTCATACTGGGCGCGTTCCTGCACGTAGACCATGTGCTTAAAGTCCACCATCTCGATGCCGATTTCGTCCTGATGCGCGCGGAACAGATCCTGTGCATCGTAGGGGCCGTAGAAGTCTTCTCCGGCCGAGTTCTTGCCGGGGCCGGCGTGGTCACGACCTACAATGAAATGGGTGCAGCCATAGTTGCGACGGATCAGGCCGTGCCACACGGCTTCACGTGGGCCCGCCATGCGCATCGCCAGCGGCAGCAGCGACATAGTCGTGGTCGAAGCCGGGTATTTGTCCAGAACGGCTTCGTAGCAGCGGACACGGGTGAAATGGTCCACATCGCCCGGCTTGGTCATGCCGACCACAGGGTGAATCAGCAGGTTGGCCTGCGCTTCGCGTGCGGCGCGGAAGGTCAGTTCCTGGTGCGCACGGTGCAGCGGGTTGCGGGTCTGAAACGCCACCACGCGACGCCATCCCAGCTTGCGGAAATAGGCGCGCAGTTCGTTGGGCGTGTCGCGACGGGCGCGGAAGTCATAATGCACGGGTTGTTGGATGCCGGTGATCGGGCCACCGAGGTAAACCTTGCCTGCGGTATTGTGCAGGTAGTTCACCGCCGGGTGCGCATCATCATCGGCGCCGAACACCTTTTCGGCTTCCTTCGATTTGTCCGGGGTCCAGCGGTCGGTGACGGTCATGGTGCCCAGGATAACGCCTTCCTGATCGCGCAGGGCGATGTCCTGGCCAATTTCCAGGCTGTCGGCAAATTCTTCGGATACGTCCAGCGTGATCGGCATCGGCCAGAGTGAGCCGTCTTCCAGACGCATGTTGTCCACGACGCCATTGTAGTCGGCTTCGCTCAGGAAGCCCTTAAGCGGATAGAAGCCGCCATTCATCAGCAGTTCCATGTCGAAGATCTGGCGCGGGGTCAGGTCATGGCTGACCAAGTTGGCCGCTTCGACCTTCAGCTTCTGAGAGCTGTCGTAGGAAACGTATAGTTCGGGAATGGGCGTTAGATTGTTCTGCATCATTTCAGTCCTATGCTTTATCGGAACAAGGCCACTGGTTGTGCCGGTCAATTCGGCGTGGAGCGCTTCATACTCGGCGAACTTGCGGGCCAGAAAACGGTCGGTCAGACGCACTTTCTCAGCCGCACCGCGGGACGTCAGCGCATAAGCAAAACGCTGGCGTCGGTCTGGTCCGGAGCGTTCCATCACTTTGATGAATCCCGCCTCGGTCACCGCGCGCAAATAGGCGTTGAGCCGTCCCAGCGAAATGTTCAGCGCCTCGGCCGTGGCCCGCTGCGTTGCATCCGGCGCCAGGTCGAGCTGACGCAGAAGGCGGAAGATCTGATCTTCTTCCGGTAGAGACAAACTGGGCTGGGGTACAGTCATTTCAAGGCGACTCAAAGTATGTTCAGCGCTGAACACATTTCACATTTTGCAGCTGCAGAAAAGAGAAATTCTGCTCCCCCAGTGGAAATCTACCCCTGTGGTTAATGCGTAACGCTATATTTTTGGCAGATTTATTCAGCTGCGGCTGGGCTCTCGCGCCGGGGCAGGGCCGCAAGCGTCGTGTCCAGGTCCGGCGGTGCAGGGCCAGCGCCGACAGCGGCGCATCCAGTCCGCGCAGTTCGAGCGCCTGCAGGGACGCTTCGGCGGTGTCATACCCGGCCGCCTGCAGAACAGAGTCGGAGATCAGTAGCTGTACGCCCAGTTCCTTGGTCTTGCTCTCCAACCGGCTGGCGGTGTTGACCGTGTCGCCGATCAGCGTGCGGGGTGCGTTGCCGGTGGCACCGATTTCCCCGATCACCACGTCGCCCAGATGCAGGCCCAGGCCAATGGCTATGGGCTGGGCGCCTTCGGCCTGCATACGAGCATTGTAATCCTCCAGCGCTTGCCCAATTTCCTGCACAGCGGTGAGAGCCGCACGGGCAGAGCTTTCGGCGTTGCGGGTTTCGAACAGGGCGAGAAACCCATCGCCCAGATATTTGTCCACAGTCCCGCCATTGTTGGTGACGGCGGGCACGATGGCGTCAAAGAACCGGTTTTACAGGAACACCATGTCATAAGGCAGCTGGCCGGTGGTGCGGGCGGTGAAGCCCCGGATGTCAAGAAACAGCACGGCCAGTTCCTGTTCGATGCCCTGGCTGGCATGGGCGCGCCCGCGTTTGCCATCGGGCTGGAACACGCGGAACACAGTCATCGGGTTGGTTGGCCGGATCTGACAGGCCAGCCGCGCGTTGGGCGGCGCACCCACGGCCCGCAGGCTGCGCGCCTCTGCCGCGCTGGGTGGATGGATCAGATCGGCGCCCTCTTCCAGGATCACCCGGCAGGTGGTGCAGCGCCCGCGCCCACCGCAAAGCGACGTATGCGGCATACCATTGGCGCGCGACATTTCCAGCAGAGTGCTGCCCTTGGCGGCATTGATCTCGGGTCCGTCGATATAGCTGATGCGCACCGATTTCCGGCGCAGCACGGCCTTGCGCCCCAGAAAGGCGATGGCGGCCAGCAGCAAAAAACCCCCGACGGTCCACCAGATCATGCTGGCCGTGGTCAGTAACGTCATGAACGTTTCGGTCGTCGGCCAGTTCCACATCTCGCGCAGGGTCGCGCGCGCCTCCGGGTCTGCCATCACGGCGGCGACGCGCTGCCCCTCGGCAAGATATCCGACAAAGGCAAAGCCCGGTACAAGCGCTGCAAATCCACTGAGCGCGGGCATATACCGCCGCCACCAGGTCTGCCCGGCTAGCCAGAAATGCATGCCGATGCAGCCATGGATCCAGACCACCAACATCAGCAGGTTCTGCATCCGCCCGTCTGCCGTGCCCCAGATCAGCCCGATGAGGTAGCCATAGCTGTCGTTGACGTCGTAGACCTCATGCGCGATCCGGGTGAACACGATGTGATCGACCAGCGCCAGTGGGATGAGGAAACCCAGCACGGTCTGCACCGCCTCCCACGCAGGCATACGCAGGGTGCCTCGGCTGGCCAGCCGCCACAGCGCCAGCGCGCCATGGGCCAACAACGCACCATAGATCAGGAGGCCGCCCACGAGGCTTCGGGTTAAAGCATGCCGCGCGTCCTGAAACGCATCCATCGCAACTGGGCCAAACACACCCAGCCCGATATTGATGAAATGCAGCAGGACATAGAGCATAAGCACGAGCCCGCTGGCTACGCGAATGCGTGTTGCCCATGTGCCGCGCCAGAGGTTGCGCATGTTAAGGTCTCCACTGGTTCCTAGAATCCTGCGCAACCGTCACCGCAGCGTCAAGTCGCAGTGGGAGGCTCTAGTCCTGCTCTGCCAGCCAGCGTTCCGCGTCCAGTGCGGCCATACAGCCCATGCCGGCGCTGGTGATGGCCTGACGATAGACCGGATCGGTGATGTCGCCGGCAGCAAACACCCCGGGGATCGAGGTTTCGGCTGTGCCCGGTTTCACTTTCACATAACCGCCCATGTGCATCTCCAGCTGATCCTTGACCAGTTCATTGGCCGGAGCGTGGCCGATGGCGACGAAAACGCCCTTGGCGGGGATTTCGGTGATCTCGCCCGTGTCCACATGTTTGACGCGCACGGCCTCGACTCCCTTGGGCATGTCAGTGCCGACGACTTCGTCTAGCGTATGGAACCAAAGCGGTTCGATCTTGGGGTTTTTCATAAGGCGATCCTGCAGGATCTTTTCCGCGCGCAGTTCGTCGCGACGGTGGATCAGCGTGACCTTGGAGGCGAAGTTGGTCAGGAACAGCGCCTCTTCCACAGCCGTGTTGCCGCCGCCGATCACAACAATCTCCTGCCCGCGGTAGAAGAACCCGTCACAGGTAGCACAGGCGCTCACGCCGAATCCTTTAAAGGCCTCTTCCGACGGCAGGCCCAGCCATTTGGCCCGCGCTCCGGTGGCCAGGATCACGGCGTCGGCGGTGTAGGTCGTGCCGCTATCACTCTTGGCGGTGAAGGGGCGATTGGTCAGGTCGAGGTCTATGATGATGTCGCCGATAATCTCACACCCCATGGCCTTGGCATGCGCCTCCATCCGGACCATCAGGTCGGGGCCCTGCACTTCGGTGTCACCTGGCCAGTTCTCAACCTCGGTTGTGGTGGTCAGCTGTCCGCCGGGTTCGATGCCCTGCACCAGAATGGGGTCCAGCATGGCGCGGCTGGCATAAACCCCTGCCGTGTAACCCGCCGGGCCGGACCCGATTATCAGAACCTTTGTGTGACGCGTGTCGCCCATGTTGCACATCCCCTGCCCGTGTTGCGGATTATGGATATATGGAAGGCAGGGCCAACTGAAAACCCCCATGCGTCTGTGCTTGATTGCATAATAAAATTACATGAGCGTGAAACATTATTGCGCATGATGTGGGCACGTTGTAAGGAAACTTCGCAAAGAGGAGAGCACATGGCCACCACCCGCCTTGACCCGATTGACCGGAAAATCCTTGCCGAGTTGCAAGCTGACGGGCGGATGACCAATGTGGAACTGGCACGCCGCGTGGGTATTTCCGCGCCGCCTTGCCTGCGCCGGGTACGCGCTCTGGAAGATGCCGGGCTGATCCGGGGCTACCATGCTGAGGTAGACGCGCGGGATCTGGGTTTTGAGGTGCAGGTGTTCGTGATGGTTGGGTTGGACAGCCAGGCTGAAAGCGAACTGCGCGCGTTCGAGGCACGCTGCCGTGACTGGCCGCTGGTTCGCGAGTGCCACATGCTGAACGGTGAGGTGGATTTCGTCCTGAAATGCGTGGCACCTGACCTGTCCAGCTTCCAGAGCTTCCTGACCGGGGAACTGCTGACCACGCCGAACGTGGCCAGCGTGAAGACCTCGCTGGTCATTCGCGGGGCCAAGCAGGAACCGGGTGTGCCTTTCGAGATTTTGGAAGAACGCTTGGCGAGGGACGCGTAAGGGCGCTTCATTCTAGAATTATAGGTCTTAATCGAAGTGGGTGCACTCCTGCCCTTTGGCCGCCGGGCATCTGGCTCCGACAGCAGGGTTCGTGCGCGCGACCTTTGCGAGCACGCCCCGCCGTCGCGCTTGGTTCCAGCTCACGCTCCGGTTGTGTCCACCTGGCCGTCTCCAACCCGCGGAAAGGCCAACGGGCCAAAGCCGCCAATCGTGTCAACATGCGGGAACAGGTTCAAAAACAGCGACCTCATGGCATGACTGATCATCCGCGAAGATTGCGTGCCAGGATGGTAGCTTTCGAACTCCATCGCGCCGATGCGCGGTGTGGCGTGGCGCGGCAGACAGATGTGGTAGAGTGCCATCGCCGTGGGCGGTGCAGTTTCGACGATGTTGACCCCGTCTACAAAGTTGCGCACCGGGCTCAACACGCGGTTACCACCGCTCAGGGTGCTAAACTGGTGGGTCGTGTGCAGCAGGCGGGCGGAGGGGCCGCAGATGATGGATGACATGGGGCGCGACATGCCCAGGCTGTCTGGTGTGAATCGGGTCAGGCTCATGTCGCGTTTCTGACCATGCTTAAGCCCGGGAATGATGGTGACATTGTCCTTCCAGATGACCTTTTCCAAGGATCCATCCCCGGTGATGACTCGGTCGCCGGGCAGAATATCTTCAACCGCGACGGGCCCCATATCGGTATCGATCAGGGTGCCGCGTGCCAAGGCGCAGAACGCATCTTCGAACAGCGGCAACGCGGGCGCCAGGTGGCGGGTTTCGCAAATGTCGCCGTTGGGCAGCAGGGTGGTGGTCGTATAGCGCCGCACTGGCGGACGGTTGGCAGGCCCCCTACTCTTGAGGTCGTGTCTAGGAATAAGCGTCTTCGTCGTCGATCGAGCGAGACTCGAACTGTGTTGCATAGACATAATACGGCCCTCAAATCTGGGTCGCATCTGTGTCGGCCCCCACCAACAACACAGATGGACAAGCGTTGCTGTGAACATCTGATGAGAAGACCAATCGCGGGCATCCGCCCAAATTGTCAAAAAAGGCTGAACATTGTGTTCCTGTTAGCGCGCAATCGGCGCGGCTGAGCCCCGTTTGTTTCCCAACGAGGCCAAAGTTTTGCCACAATTTGATTCGTGTGGTGGGTGATGCCCCTAGGCGGTGCGTACCTTAATCTGGGCCACCGAGGTCCGGCGTGCGGCGGCGGCAACCTCGCGGGTTACACCACGGGTCCATGGCATGCGCACGTATTCGGTTTTCGCTGTTTTGATCACGCACCGGATGAAACGGGTTCTGGCTGTCATGTCCTTGTCTCCTTGATCCCGGATTGGGCCGGGTTGAGTTCTGGTTGAAAGACAGTATCGAGGCGCATTTGGGCCGGTCTGTGACGGGGACAGGGAAATTTGAGAGCGGTGAATTCAGGCGTGGCAAAGCGGTGCCAAATTTGTAGAATCTGGAAATAATGACCATTTTTCAGAATCTTGAATGAATTTCAAAAATTCTGCGCTGCCGAGATTGGGCCGGAATGTGGCGAAAGCTGGTCAGCTCACAGCCGGATCGCGGAGATCATGCGCCCGTAATCGGCTTCCCCAGCATGGGTGGTGCGCCGGTAGGAATAGAACCGGTCAGGGTCGTGATATGTACAATGGCGGGTCCATTGCGCCGCGGCGATGCCCGCCGTCTGCAGCCTATGCAGGCCAAAAGCCGGTAGGTCGAACTGCATGCGGTCATCCTGCCCCCCGGCAAAGAATCGGGCGTTGTCCGGGTCGTCATCCATGAACTGGTCAAAGAATTCCGGGCCGACCTCATAGGCGCGTTGGCTGATCGACGGACCGATAACCGCCTTGATACAGTTCCGCTTCGCGCCGAGCGCGATCATCGCGTCGATCGTGGCTTCCAATACGCCGTCCAGTGCGCCGCGCCAGCCTGCATGGGCCGCACCGACAACACCGGTATTAGGATCGCTGAACAGGACCGGCTGGCAATCTGCGGTCAGGATGGTCAGCACTAGACCGGGCGTGGCGGTGACCATCGCGTCGGCTTTGGGGCGATCCAGCATCGTGGTTTCCACGGTCACGACATCGGGGGAATGTACTTGGTGTACGCTGATTAGGGCGTCGTCGTCCACCTGCATGGCCTGTGCAACGCGGGAGCGGTTGATGCGCACGGCTTCAGCCTGGTCCGAGCTGCCCAGCCCGCAGTTCAGTCCGCGAAACACACCCGATGACACGCCACCACGCCGGGTGAAAAATCCGTGCCGGACGCCGTTCAGTTGATCGGATGTCAGAATTTCCAGCGTCATGCCGTCAGACCCGGTGGTGGTGTGCCGTTTTCCGGGTATAGCCCCAGAACTTTGAACAGGTTTCCCATTTCTTCCGGATGCGTCAACCGGCGATGTTCGGTGACGATCCGGTCTTGCGCCACGTCACCTGCGTGGGCGGCCAGTGCCTGTGCACGCTCGGTGATGCCAAGCCGTTCCAGAAACACGCCTTGCGGGGTCAGCCTTGTGTGGGCGCAGGCGGCGGCCTTGGCCAATGCTTCGAAATCCACATGTGCGGTCAGGTCAGCGGTGCCGGGCGCGTCCAGCGGATCGGCGGGCGCGTGTTTGCGCAGGGCCTGGAACGTGTCGCCCAGCGACCGCCAGTCGCCATAGTCGAGGATCAACGCTGCACCGCCATTTTTGGCGATGCGCGTGCCGATGTCCCGCAGGACGGGCGCGGCAGCGAGGCAGTGTTCCACGATGTCTCCGTCGCGTGTGTCTTCCAGCCGGTGGGCCAGCGCCAGTTGCGCCTGCCGCTGAGCGAGCCCGAACGTGAGCCCATCCTCAGCCAGTCCGATGCGGCGTTCGCGCCATCCGTCGCCGTCGCGCACAAACTGTCGGATTGGCAGGGCATCGAAGAATTCATTTGCGACCAGCAACAGAGGCAGGTCGGGCAGGTCGGCCGTCTGGTCAACCCAGGCAGGCGTATGACCTGCAAGTTTTTTGGCCTGCGCCTGTTGTAGCACCGGTGAAGCCTCCACCAGCCAAATCTCGGCGGCGTCCAGAAACCCCAGAACGCCCCGCACGGCGCGTAGGATGTCGGCCATCAACGTGCCGCGCCCTGGCCCGAGTTCAACCAGCGCAAAGCGGTTCGGCTGGCCTTGGTCCAGCCAGACCTGTGCCAGCGCGAGACCGATCATTTCCCCGAACATCTGGCTGATCTCGGGCGCGGTGATGAAATCCCCACCGGTGCCGAACGGATCGCGTGTGGCGTAATAGCCGTAATCGGGGTGTAGCAGGCAATCGGACATGTAGTCAGCCACGCTGATCGGACCGTCGGAGTGAATCCGGGTGATCAAGCGGTCACGCAAGCTCATCTGCGGGCTCGCAGGATAAGCCAGAGGCCCAGCAATATCATGGGCAGCGACAGCAACTGGCCCATGGTCAGGCCATAGCCATTCACATGCAGGGCCAGACCCAGCGGGTTGCCCTGGGTCACGAATTGCGCGTCGGGCTGGCGGAAGAACTCCACAATGAACCGGGCGGCGCCGTATCCGGCAAAGAAGGTACCGGTCACCAGTCCCGGCTGCATCAGCGCGCCGCGCCGGTAAACCAGCCACAGCAGGAGCGCGCCGAGCAGCAGGCCTTCAAGCCCGGCCTCATACAGTTGCGACGGGTGCCGCGCGCAGCTGCCGGGTATTACGCCGGGGCAATCCTGTGCAGCGGCCCCCGGAAAGATCACGCCCCACGGCGCGTCGGTCGGTCGGCCCCAAAGCTCGGCGTTGATGAAATTGGCCAACCGGCCCAGCATCAGACCTGGCGGCACGGTATGCGCGATCATATCTGCCGTGCTGAGTAAAGGCAGCGAATGGCGCAGGATATAGAGCCAAGCCGCCACCACGACGCCGATCAGTCCGCCATGGAAAGCCATGCCGCCCTGCCAAATTTTCAGGATGTCGCCGGGGTTCTGCAGGTAATATCCTGGCTGGTAGAACAGGACAAAGCCCAGCCGCCCGCCCAGGATCACGCCGAGGATCAGCCATGTCAGCAGGTCTTCGACCTTGGCGGGCTCCATCGGCGGCGTCTGTGCGGGCCAGAGCGCCGGGCGACGTATGGCGGCCACGGCCATGCGCCAGGCAACCAGCAAGCCGACGATATAGGCCAGTGCGTACCACCGTAGTGCAAATGCAAAGCCGAACAGTTCGATTGAAAACAGTTCGGACGAAAGATCGGGAAAGGGGATTGCGGCGTACATATTGCGGTGAATCCAGCCGTTTCGGGGCAAAGTCAACCTTGCCGATCGGGACCATCCCCCCATATAATGATTATCACACACAGGAGTAACCGATGCAGACCCGCAATAAGATCATGGACGATATCTCCCAGCTCATGACCAATGCGATGGGCGTGGCCCAGGGCGCGAAGGACGAAGCTGAGAATGCTATGAAATCCATGATGGACCGTTGGCTGGCCGACCGGGATCTGGTGACGCGGGAAGAATTCGACGCGGTGCGCGCAATGGCCCAGAAGGCCCGCGAAGAAAACGCCGCGCTGGAAGCCCGCATTGTTGCGCTTGAAGCGGCGGCTGACAAATCCTGATCGGGCCCGTAGGTCTGAGCACCCCTGCCTGTCTGACCGACCTGAGGTTTCGGCGTAATCCTACGCGTCCTTGCGTCTGTTTTTGACCTTTCCACAACTTATTGCGGCCTCCCCCCAAATAGGGGGTTGCCAGATTGGTTTGGACCGCTCACCATATCTAGTACGGGCACGGGGGATCGCCCCGGTCTGTAGAGCAGTCAGCTAGCGATTGGGGCGCGCTGAAGACCTCACCGCTAGGCAGCAGAGAGGTTGCGCCATGGCCCTTTCCGAGCATTTTCTGGAAGAAGACATTCACCCCATCGACATCGTCGAACATATCGCCGAACATCATGACTGGGACTTCGATCGTTTGGGCGATGATCAGATCGCCATGGCGGTGGAAGGCCAGTGGCGCACCTATTCCATAACGCTGGCGTGGTCGGGGTACGATGAAACACTGCGCATGGTCTGCACCTTTGAAATGGAGCCACCCGCCGATCAGTTGCCGGGGCTTTATGAGCTGCTGAACCTCATTAATGACCAGTGCTGGGCAGGGGCGTTCACCTATTGGGCTGAACAAAAGCTGATGGTTTACCGCTACGGTCTGGTTCTGGCCGGTGGGCAGGTAGCCAGTGCTGAGCAGATTGACACGATGATCAATGCCGCCGTGCTGAGCGCGGAGCGGTATTACCCGGCGATCCAGCTGCTGGTCTGGGGCGGGCGCACACCTGCACAGGCGTTGGATGTGGCCATTGCAGAGGCGTATGGGCGCGCGTAAAACCCGGCCCTGAACCGAAACGGAGGGGCCTTCATGAACATGGACATTGTTGCCGAGCGGGGGCTTGCTCTGCTCGGGTGTGGCAAGATGGGGTCAGCTATGCTCAACGGCTGGCTGGAAGGCGGATTGCCTGCGTCCAGCGTGTGGGTTCAGGACCCGTACCCGTCGGACTGGCTGAAGGCACAGGGCGTTCATATCAACGAAGGTCTACAGCAGGGTTGCGCGATCGCGCTGATCGCCGTGAAACCACAGATGATGGCCAAAGCTTTGCCCAATCTTCAGTCCATGGGCGGCGGTGCAACCTTATTTGTGTCGGTCGCGGCAGGCACGCCTATTGCGTATTATGAAGAGGTTCTTGGCGCGGCTTCGCCCGTGATCCGGGCCATGCCAAATACGCCTGCTGCGGTTGGTAGGGGTATCTCGGCCCTGATCGGGAATGACGCGGCCTCTGGCGACCACATGGATCTGGCCGAGGCGCTGTTGTCAGCGGTGGGCCAAACCGTGCGGTTGGAGAGTGAGGCGCAGATGGATGCGGTCACCGGAGTCAGCGGCTCCGGCCCGGCCTATGTGTTCCACCTGATTGAAACCCTCGCTGCGGCAGGGGAGGCGCAGGGCCTTCCTGCAGACCTGGCGATGCAACTGGCCAAGGCCACGGTGGCCGGGGCCGCGGCGCTTGCCGAAGCAGCAGACGAAGACCCAGCGCAGCTACGTGTGAACGTGACCAGCCCGAACGGTACAACGCAGGCCGCGTTGGAAGTGTTGATGGATGAAAAGGCGGGCTTCCCGCCGTTGTTGACCCATGCAGTTGCGGCAGCGACCAACCGAAGCAAGGAACTGTCCCGTGGCTAAGATCAGCTTTGACGATTTTCTGAAGGTGGATATCCGCGTCGGGCAGGTGGTGCGTGCGGAACCCTATCCCGAGGCGCGTAATCCTGCGATCAAGCTATGGATCGATTTCGGGCCGGAGATTGGGGAAAAACGCAGCTCTGCCCAGATCACCGCCCATTACGTGCCTGAAGTGCTGGTAGGCAAACAAGTGCTGGCAGTGGTCAATTTCCCGCCGCGCCAGATTGGCAAGTTCATGTCCGAAGTGCTGGTGCTGGGCGTGTCGGATCCGGACGGCGGTATCGTTCTGGTCGCGCCAGATCAGGCCGTGCCCGTTGGCGGACGTATGCATTAAACCGCATCAGGCCCCGCGTGCTGCATCTGTTGTTTCTGGGGTCGCTGGCCTGGTGTTCAGTCGTCCTGCGGGGCCAGATCACCCACAGCTTTACGCCAATGGCGACGGCAGAGTGATACGTAAGTTTCGTTGCCGCCGATCTGGACCTGATCGCCGTCGGTCAGCGCCTTGCCGGTTTCGTCCATACGCACCACCATTGTGGCCTTTTTTCCGCAATGGCAGATGGTGCGTACCTCGCGCATTTCATCTGCCAGCGCCAGCAGGGTAGCGGAGCCCGGAAACAGGTTGCCCATGAAATCCACCCGCAGCCCGTAACACATGATTGGCACCCCCAAGTCGTCCACGGCACGGGCCAGTTGCCAGACCTGTTCAGGTTCCAAGAACTGCGCCTCATCCACCAGGATGCAGTCGACCTTGCCTGTTTCGAGACGCTGGGTGATTTTTTGAAACAGATCTTCGCCGGGAATGAAGGTGTCCGCTTCCTCGGAGATACCAATCCGCGATGCAATCCGCCCAGTGCCGGCACGCCCGTCAATGCGGGCGGTCAGCAGGTAAGTGACCATGCCGTTTTCGTGGTAGTTGTGCGACGCCTGCAGCAGCACGGTCGATTTTCCGGCATTCATTGTGGAGTAATTGAAATAAAGCTTGGCCATGGCGCCGGTCTATGAGTCAACGCGATACGGGACAAGAGCCAAGATTTAGAGCGGCTCGCTGGAAGGCCTTAAAATCACGTGTAGGGGTGATTCTCCGGGACGGAACAGCCCTTGGGGATGGAAATACCACGTTCCCCACACGATTGGGCCAACCAACGAGCCGACCGCCGTGCCAGAAAAAAAAGGCTTGAACGACGGTATACTTTTGAACCGGCAGAACAATTGCCGGCAACTCTTGCAAACATCCCTGAAAACCGTAGGGACAGATGTACCATGGCGTACGGTGCCGAAGGCATGAATGGGAAAGAAACCGGGGTTTTCCCCATTGGCTTTATGGAGCGCGACAAACGCGGTTATTTTGCATGGCTGATATAAGCAGCTATCTGAAGAAACACACCGAAGCCTTGGTCAAGGATGTCGGGATCGAAGCCGCGTGCGAGATCACGGGCAAGTCCAAGGCAACGCTTGGCCGGTACTATTCAAACAACGAAGAACATATTGACCGTTTCATGCCGGTCGATTCAGTGGCGCAGTTGGAAGCGGTATCGCGGTATCCCCACGTGACCAGCGCGCTGGCGGAGCTGAAGAAAATCACGCTGAGCTATGACGATCGCAAGCCAAACTCGATATCGAATGGTGGTGTAAACGCAGATGTCATTGCGCTCAGCCAGCGGTTTGCGATGCTGATGGCGGAATACCAGCAGTCCATGGAAGACGGGGTCATCTCGGTAACAGAAGCCAAACGGTTGCTACGAGAAACCGTATTGCTGCAGCAGGTCCTTTTGGACATGAAGCTGCGTCTGGAAGAGGAAAAAGTCTAAGCCCACGCTTCAGGCACGGCGCTGGACAATCACCGATCCAACTGAATAGCCCGCTCCGAAGGAGCAGATCAGGCCAACATCACCTTCGCTCAGATCTTCGGAGTTTTGCGAAAACGCGATGATCGATCCGGCCGAGGATGTGTTGGCATATTCCTGCAAGATGTTGGGCTGTTCGCCGGGTGCCGGGGTGCGGCCCAAGACCTTTTTGCCGATGAAATCATTCATCTGCTTGTTGGCTTGATGCAGCCATAGGCGCTTTAGTTGGGTATGGGGCACGCCTTCTTCCTGTAGATGCGTGCTGATATGCTGGCTGACCAGCGGCAGTACTTCCTTGAACACCTTGCGGCCGTTCTGCATGAATTGCATGTCGCGGCGGTCTTTCACCCCATCGGGCCGGGATCGGCGCAAAAAGCCGTTGTTGTTGCGGATGTTGTTGGAGAACGACGTGGCACAGCGGGTGGACAGGATATCGAACCGGGGGCCTTTGGCGTCCTCTTCGCGCTCGATCAGCGTGGCGGTTGCAACGTCACCGAAAATGAAATGGCAGTCCCGATCGCGCCATTCCAGATGGCCGGAGCAGATCTCGGGATTCACAACCAACGCAGAGCGAACAGAGCCCGACCGCACCATGTCTGCTGCGGCCTGGATGCCGAAGGTGGCTGACGAACAGGCGACATTCATGTCGAATGCAAACCCGTCAATGCCCAGCAGGTCCTGAATTTCGATGGCCACAGCCGGGTAGGCGCGTTCCATGTTCGACGCGGCGCAGATCACTGCGTCCACATCCGACGGTTTCCGGCCGGCCTGGGCCAGCGCCTTGCGGGCTGCATCGACAGCCATTTCCGCCATGATACCGGGTTCATCATCCTGCCGCTGGCGCATCTGCGGGTACATGATATCGGGGTTCAAAACACCGGACTTGTCCATGACATAGCGGCTTTCGATGCCCGAGGCTTTCAGGATGAAATCTTCCGAAGAGTGGTCTTTCGCCTCCACGTCACCTGCCGCAATGGCGACTGCGTTTTCGGCGTTAAACTTGTCGGCGTAGGCATTGAACGCCTCTACAAGCTCGGCGTTGGAGATGCTTTCGACAGGGGTATAAACCCCGGCTCCTGTAATGGCTGGACTATAGCTCACGGCTGACTTCCCTGGTTCGGAGTAGCCGCCAATCTAGTCTGTGGGCAGGGCTGGGGCAAGGGAGCATCACGCTCCCGTGCTGGATGTTTTAGATGATTGGGATTAGCGGAACGCCACCACAAGCGGTCAGGGCAAGAAGCGAAAGCAGGACAAGGGTCAGGCGCATTTGGGCGCTCCATTTGTTTGTTTGCTCGAGTGACGCGAACGATTTCATTAGATTGTGGCAGATTTGGGGCACACCCACACTGCAGTGGAAAGATAGGTGTTTGCCGGGTAAGTTTTTCGATTTTAGCTGCTTGCTGCGATCTTCACGTGTCGTGCCAACTGACATCAGAATGGTGCAGCTATTACCGCCCGTGGCGGGATTGCGCTATATGCCCTTGGATGCGGTGGAGTAAATCCGCCCGGCCCGGCAGGAAACAAGCTGTTCGGGAGTCAATCGATTTTTCGGTGATTGCGCACTTACAGCTCGTTTGGCTGGCGTCAGGCCTGCAGGCTTTTGACCGCCACATCCCCTTCGGCCTGGGCCTTGATCGCCAGCGCTGCGGCGTGCGATCCGGCGGCGGTGGTGAAGTAGGGGATCTTGTCATAAAGCGCGATGGAGCGGATGGATTTGCTGTCTTCTACTGCCTGCGCCCCTTCGGTGGAGTTCATCACCAGCTGCACGCCGCCATCCTTCATCAGGTCGGTGATGTCCGGACGACCTTCATAGACCTTGTTGACCACGTCACACGGCACGCCATGAACGGCGAGCCAGCTTTGCGTGCCGCGGGTGGCGACCAGCGAGAAGCCGAGGTCGGTCAGTGTTTGCGCGGCCTCCAGCATCTGCGCGGTCTTGTCGGCGTCCTTGATCGACAGGAACGCGCAGCCTTCGGATGGCAGGACCATGCCTGCGCCCATCTGCGCCTTGAGGAACGCACGGGGGAAATCGCGATCCCAGCCCATGACTTCACCGGTGGAGCGCATTTCCGGTCCCAGGATCGTGTCCACGCCGGGGAAACGGGCAAAGGGCAGCACCGCCTCCTTTACAGAGAACCAAGGCATGTTCGGGTCGGCCAGTGTCATCGGATCGGCCAGCGGCAGGGTCGTGTCGTAGTCCGCTGCGCTGTCATAGGGTGGGCGCTGCGGGAAATGCGACAGCGGTTCCCCCGCCATGACCCGCGCGGCGATGGAGGCAATAGCACTGTCGGTGGCCTTGGCCACGAAGGGCACCGTGCGGGACGCGCGCGGATTGACCTCGATCAGGTAGATCTCCCCGTCCTTGACCGCGAATTGCACGTTCATCAGGCCGACCACGCCAAGGGCGAGGGCCAGCGCGCGGGTCTGGCGCTTGACTTCCGCGAGGATCTCATCCGACAGGGAATAGGGCGGCAGAGAACAGGCGCTGTCGCCGGAATGTACGCCCGCCTCTTCGATATGCTGCATGATGCCTGCGACGTGTACTTCGCTGCCGTCACACAGTGCGTCCACGTCCAGTTCAATCGCGCCATCAAGATAGCTGTCGAGCAGAACGGGGCTGTCGCCGGACACAACGACGGCCTCAGAGATGTAGCGTTCCAGCTGGGCCTGATCGCGAACGATTTCCATGGCACGGCCGCCCAGAACGTAAGACGGGCGGATCACCAGCGGGAACCCGATGCCAGAGGCAATTTTCAGCGCCTGCGCGTCGGAATGGGCGATGCCGTTGATGGGCTGTTTCAACTCCAGCTGTTCGACCAGTTGCTGAAACCGTTCACGGTCTTCCGCCAAGTCTATAGCGTCCGGTGTGGTTCCGAGGATCGGTATACCTGCATCGTTCAGCGCGTTGGCCAGTTTCAACGGGGTTTGCCCGCCAAACTGCACGATTACGCCATGCAGCGTGCCGTTCTGCTGTTCGACCCGCAGGATTTCCATCACATTTTCAAAGGTCAGCGGTTCGAAATACAGCCGGTCCGATGTGTCATAGTCGGTACTGACTGTTTCGGGGTTGCAGTTGACCATGATGGTTTCATAACCCGCGTCGGTCAGTGCGAAGCAGGCATGACAGCAGCAATAGTCAAATTCAATCCCCTGGCCAATCCGGTTGGGACCTCCGCCGAGGATGACCACCTTCTTACGGTTCGTCGGACGTGCTTCGCATTCCACCTCGCCCAGCACCGGGGTTTCGTAGGTGGAATACATATACGGCGTCTGTGCCTCGAATTCGGCGGCGCAGGTGTCGATGCGTTTGAACACGGCGTTTACGCCCAGGTTCATTCGGGCGCGGCGTACGTTGTCTTCGTCACGGCCGGTGAGAGCACCAAGACGGGCATCGGAAAAGCCCAGCATCTTGAGCGCGCGCAGTTCGTCTTCGCGCACAGGCAGGCCGTGGACGCGCAAATCGCGCTCCGCGTCGATGATTTCGCGGATGCGCGCCAGGAACCAGGGGTCAAATTTCGTGACTGTCTGGATTTCCGCGTCGCTCAGCCCGTGGCGCATGGCCTGCGCGATGGTACGCAGCCGGTCTGGTGTCTGCTGGCTGATTGCCTTGATCACAGCAGCCTTGTCGTCAGTTTTGTCCCATGGCCCGACAGACAGGCCAGGAATGGCGACTTCATCAAACCCGGTCAGGCCGGATTCCATCGAAGTCAGCGCCTTTTGCATGGATTCGTGAATGGTGCGGCCGATGGACATCGCCTCGCCCACAGATTTCATGGCGGTGGTCAGGAACGGCTCGGACCCTGGGAATTTCTCAAACGCGAATTTTGGGATTTTGGTGACGACATAGTCGATGGTGGGCTCAAAGCTGGCCGGGGTGACCTTGGTGATGTCGTTGTCCAGCTCATCCAGCGTGTAGCCGACCGCCAGTTTGGCCGCGATCTTTGCAATCGGGAAACCAGTGGCTTTGGAGGCCAGCGCGGAGGACCGCGACACGCGCGGGTTCATTTCGATCACGACCATGCGCCCGTCATCGGGGTTGATGGCCCATTGCACGTTGGACCCACCGGTTTCGACGCCAATCTCGCGCAGCACAGCAATGGAGCCGTTGCGCATGATCTGGTATTCCTTGTCGGTCAGCGTCAGCGCAGGCGCCACGGTGATCGAGTCACCAGTATGAACGCCCATCGGATCCACGTTTTCGATAGAACAGACGATGATCGCATTGTCCGCCTTGTCGCGGACAACCTCCATCTCAAATTCTTTCCAGCCCAGCAGGCTTTCATCAACGAGGATCTGCCCCACGGGCGAGGCATCCATGCCTGAGCGGCAAAAATGGATGTAATCTTCGCGGTTATAGGCCACGCCACCACCTGTACCCCCCAGGGTAAAGGCAGGGCGGATGATAGCGGGCAGGCCGATGTCTTCCAAAGCGTCAAGCGCCGTCTGCACGCCGGCGTCCAGGTCCCCGTCCGGGGCTGTGACGATGGTCGCCTTGGGGTTTTCCAGCCCGATCCGGTCCATCGCTTCGCGGAACAGCTTGCGGTCCTCGGCCATTTCAATGGCGTCCCGTTTGGCGCCAATCATTTCGACACCAAACTTGTCCAGCACGCCCATTTCTTCCAATGCGAGTGAGGTGTTCAGTCCGGTTTGACCGCCCATCGTGGGCAGCAGCGCGTCTGGGCGTTCTTTTTCAATAATCTTTGCGACCACTTCGGGCGTGATCGGTTCAATATAGGTGGCGTCGGCCAGTTCCGGGTCGGTCATGATGGTAGCCGGGTTGGAGTTGACCAGGATCACCCGGTAACCTTCTTCGCGCAGGGCCTTGCAGGCTTGGGCACCGGAGTAGTCAAATTCGCAGGCCTGACCGATGACAATGGGACCGGCGCCAATAATCATGATCGACTGGATATCGGTTCTTTTCGGCATGCCCGGCCTCTTGTTGTTGTGCAGCGAGTCGGACGCACCCCTGCGCCCAAATTGTCCTGCCTTATAGGGATAGGTCGGAAAGGTGCAAGGGGTCAGGTCCTGTGCCCTGCTCCGGCATAGCGTGCTGCGTCAATCCGGTAGGGCAGACGGGCGGTTGCGGCGTACGGTGACGGTACGGTTCGTGATAACTTCACCATCGCGGGCATCGGTCAGCAGCGGGTCGACCGCCTGCCCGGTGGCGCGGGAGGTGAGTGTAATTTCGGACATCTCATCCGGTGGCGCGTGTTCTTCGGCCCAGGTGATTAGAGAAACCAGCGTTGGAAACAAGGCCTCGCCCGCGTCGGTCAGATGGTATTCGAAGCGCGGGGGGCGGTCCTGGTATTGTTGACGACGCAGGACACCTGCGGCCTCCAGCTTGCGCAGACGGTCTGCCAGCACGTGACGGGTGACCCCTAGCCGGGCCTGAATTTCGTCAAACCGGCGAAATCCCAGAAAACAGTCGCGGACAACCAGCATTGTCCAACGGTCCCCGACCACCGACAGGGCGCGCGCGACAGGGCAGTTTTCGGCTCTCAGCTGGTCCCATTTCATGGGCGCAGTATAGGCCAAGTTGACAGGTTCCAAAAGGGAACTTACTCATAATGCGTTCCCTTTTAGAACTGACATTGCCAAACGTGCACACCCTGGAGGTTCCATAGTGGCCGCAACATCGACCAATCCTGCCGCAAAGGCGGATCAACTGCGCGCCCTCCGAACCCGAGCGATGCTGGAAGGGCCTATCGGCGTGACTTTGGCCCGGATGGCCGCGCCCAACGTTCTAGCGATGGTGGTGCAGGCGGTGGTCAGCATTGCCGAAGGTGTATTCGCCAGCTGGCTGGGGCTGGAGGCATTGGCAGGGCTGGCGTTGGTCTTTCCACTGGTGATGTTGACCCAAATGCTGTCTGCCGGGGCTATGGGCGGTGCGATTTCCGGCGCCGTGGCGCGGGCGCTGGGCGCGGGAGCGCCGCAGCGTGCCAGCGGTACGGCGATGACAGCCTGGATAATCGCGGCGATTTGTGCGCTGGCATTCATGGGGGTCATGGCGGTGTTTGGAAGACCGTTGTTCGGAGTTTTGGATAACTCAGGTACGTCGGTCGCGGCCGCAATGCACTACGCTAACGTGTTCTTCCCAGGCTGCATCGCGATCTGGCTGTGCCACGCAACGCTAAGCGTCATCCGGGGCACCGGAGGCATGGGCTATGCATCATTGGCGCTGTTAGCGGTTTCGCTGTTGTCGATCCCGCTGTCCGGTGTCCTCGCCTTGGGCTGGGGCGGGGCGCCCGCACTGGGTATGGCTGGGCTGGCCTGGAGTACGGTTTTGGCGCATGCGGTGGTGGCCATGGTTGCGATCGCCCATGTGCTGGCGGGCCGGGCGGGTCTTTCTCTGCGCGGGGCGCGGGTGCGTTTGACTATGTTCGTGGATATTCTGCGGGTGGGGTTCATTGCGTCGCTAAACGCCATCCTGACCGTTTTAACCATCGTACTGATGGTCGGCGCAGTCGGGCGGCACGGCGCGGATGCTTTGGCTGGATATGGGCTGGGCGCAAGACTGGAATTCCTGATGATCCCGGTGGTGTTCGGGATCGGAGCGGCGATGACCGCAATGGTTGGAGCCAATATCGGGGCAGGCCAGCCGCGCCGGGCAAAGGCGATTGCATGGACCGGATCTCTGGCGGCTGCCGCGATTGTAGGCACCATCGGCATGATAGTGACGCTGTGGCCGGGACTGTGGCTGGGTATTTTCCTTGGCTCTGAGGAGTCACGGGCCTGGGCCGCAGGGCAGGGGTACTTCCACACTGTGGCGCCATTTTATGCATTCTTTGCCATAGGCCTAGCGATGTATTTTGCCAGCCAGGGTGCTGGCAGGATGATGGTGCCGTTCATTGGATCGGTGCTGCGGATCTGTGTGGCGTTTGGTGGGGTGCTGCTTCTGCCGCAGTTTACGGACTGGGGTGTCAATGGAGTATTCCGGTCGATCGCCGCCGGGATGCTGGTTTATGGCGGGTTCATCACCGTCGCGCTGTGGCGGGTGCGCTGGGGCTAATCCTGACCGCGTGGTATAAGGCTGTACCGGCCCGGACGTGACCTATTCTGCTGCCTTCTGTTGGAAGACGTCAGGCTGATCATAAAGATAGTCGCGCGTCAGCGGTGCCGCGTCGCGTTTATGACCAAGCTGCAGTTGGAACACGCATTGGTCAGCTTCCTCGAACACCATGATGCAGGCGATCAGGTAAAACCGCCACATGCGGATGAACCGTTCGTCATACATCTCCCGCACGCGAGGCAACTGGCGATCAAAACGCTGCAGCCAGTGGCGCAGGGTCATGGCGTAATGCAGCCGCCATGATTCGATGTCGAGGTTCCAGAGCCCCGCCTTACCTACCGGGATGACCAGTTCTTCCAGCGACGGAACATAGCCACCCGGGAAGATGTACTTGTTCAGCCAGGGCGATTGCGTGGTTGGCGGCCCGTTGCGGCCGATTGTGTGGATCAGAGAAATGCCATCGGGGGCCAGAAGGTCGCCAACCTTGTCGAAATATTCCTGGAAATGCGGCGCACCGACATGTTCCAGCATGCCAACCGAAACGATGCGGTCGAATTTCTGATCCAGCGCGCGGTAGTCCTGCAGGCGAAATTCCGTCTGTGCCGACAGCCCTGCCTTGGCGGCCCGGCACTGTGCGGTGGCCAGTTGGTTCTGCGAAAGTGTCACGCCGGTGACATGCGCGCCGTAATCTCGCGACAGGGTCAGCGCCATGCCGCCCCAGCCACAGCCGATGTCCAGCACTCGCATACCCGGTTCGATGCACAGTTTGCGCGCGATGTGGTTTTTCTTGGCGATCTGTGCATCTTCCAGCGAAACATCCGGATGGGTGAAATAGGCGCAGCTGTACTGCATGTCCTCATCCAGAAAGAGCCGATAGAGCGCATCGGAAATGTCATAATGATGCGCCACGTTTGCGCGCGACTGACGCGCCGTGTTGCGCATCACGATCTTGCGGAACCCATAGCGGAGCCGTTCCAGCACGCGGGTCCAACCCGGCATTTTCCCAGTATAGGAATTGCGCACTGCCAGTTTCATGACATCCATTAGCGAACTGCCATCAGTGGTCAGCATGCCATCCATGTACGCTTCACCAAATCCGATTTCGGGATATCGGCACAGTGCTTGCATCGTTGCGGTATCGTGGATCTGGACTGCCGCAAATGGGTCGCCGCCGGGCCCGTATCTGCGGGTACGCCCATCCGGATAAGTGACGTCCAGCTCGCCCTCAACAATGAGCTTAGACAAGATGCTATCTAAAACGGTTGCCCACATAGACTGGCCCCCCATCTCTCAAACGCCGTCTTCCAAAGGCGCGGCGGGCACACTACACGAAAAGGCGTAAAACATGAATACCAAACGTAAATGCGGTCTCTGCAGTCTTCTGCCCCTTGACTTCATGCATGGAGCACGGTGTATCGGCGCGACTAAATCCGCCCTCGAAAGGACAGATCATGCACGCCTATCGCAGCCATTCCTGCGCCGACCTTACCGCTACCAATGTTGGCGAAACCGTGCGGCTTTCCGGCTGGGTCCATCGTGTGCGCGATCATGGTGGTGTTCTATTCATCGATTTGCGCGATCATTACGGCGTCACGCAAGTACTGTGCGACCCTGACAGCCCCGTTTTCAACGAGGTGGAAAAAGTGCGGAGCGAATGGTGCATTCGCATCGATGGCAATGTCAAAGCACGCGATCCGGAGCTTGTGAATGCCAAGATTCCCACTGGAGAGGTTGAGGTGTTCATCCGAGATATGGAGGTGCTGGGCGCCGCAGCAGAACTGCCGCTGATGGTGTTTGGCGATCAGGAATATCCCGAAGAAACCCGCCTGTGCTATCGCTACCTGGACCTGCGGCGCGAGGCGATGCAGCAGAGTATGACGCTGCGCTCGGACGTTGTGGCATCGATCCGCCGCCGAATGTGGGACAAAGGCTTCCGCGAATACCAGACGCCGGTGATCACCGCGTCCAGTCCCGAAGGCGCACGAGATTTCCTGGTGCCGTCGCGTTTGCATCCCGGCAAGTTCTATGCGCTGCCGCAGGCTCCACAACAGTTCAAGCAGCTGATCATGGTTAGCGGCTTCGACAAGTATTTCCAGATCGCGCCCTGTTTCCGTGACGAAGACCCGCGCGCTGACCGGTCGCCAACAGATTTTTACCAGCTGGACCTGGAGATGTCCTTTGTTGAGCAGCAGGACGTTTTCGATACGGTTTCGCCAGTGATTGCCGGTATTTTCGAAGAATTCGGCGGCGGTAAGGTGGTGGATGACCCGGCCAGCTGGCCGCAGATTCCTTATGCTGAGGCCGCCTTGAAATACGGTACGGATAAACCCGACCTGCGCAACCCGATTGAAATGCAGCGTGTCAGCAAACATTTCGCCGGTGGCGGCTTTGCCATCTTCGCCAAGCTGCTGGAGCAGGACGGCACTGAAATTCGCGCTATCCCTGCGCCCACTGGCGGGTCGCGCAAGTTCTGCGACCGAATGAACGCGTTTGCCCAGAAAGAGGGCCTGCCGGGTATGGGTTATATCTTTTGGCGTGATCAGGGCGAGGGCATGGAAGCCGCCGGTCCTCTGGCCAAGAACATCGGCCCCGAACGTACCGAAGCAATCCGCCAGCAGCTGGGCCTTGGTGTGGGCGACGCCGCCTTCTTCCTCGGCGGTAAACCGGCAGCCTTTGAACGTGTCGCCTCCAAAGCGCGCGATGTCATCGGGGCTGAGTTGGGGCTGACTGATGAAAGCCGCTTTGCCTTTGCCTGGATCGTGGATTTCCCGATCTACGAAAAGGACGAAGAAACTGGCGCCATTGATTTCGAGCACAACCCGTTCTCGATGCCCCAGGGCGGCATGGCCGCTCTGGAAGGCGACCCGCTGGATGTACGTGGCTACCAGTATGACCTGGCTTGCAACGGCTATGAACTGGTCTCGGGCGCGATCCGAAATCACAAGCCGGAGATCATGCTGAAGGCGTTTGAGCTGGCAGGCTATGGTGAGGATGAGGTCAAAAACCGCTTTGGTGCGCTTTATAACGCGTTCCATTTCGGTGCGCCGCCGCACGGGGGCTGTGCTGCTGGGATCGACCGGATCGTGATGTTGCTGGCCGATACGGCCAACATCCGCGAGGTTATCATGTTCCCGATGAACCAGCGCGCCGAAGACCTGATGATGTCCGCGCCCAGCGATCCGTCCAGCGACCAGCTGATGGAATTGGGTCTGCGGGTGATCCCGCAAGAATAATCTGCACCCGCGACGGATTTCCGCGCATTTGACGTACTATTCCCAGGCCGCTTGTGACGCGAGCGGTTTGGTCTGGTAGGGTGCGCAAAAATGGCGGAGTAGCAGATGCAGTATTCACCGGAACTGGCGGAAAAGCGGTTTGGGTGCGGGTTGTCGTCCGTGCTGGCGGCTGCGGACGCCCCGGAGGCGATGCTGGCCGGGCTGACCGCGCCAGACAGTATGGCCGCGGAGTTCCCGATTGAGGATTTCGAAACCTTCCGCCAGCGTATGATCGAAAACGCTGGCGTGCGCAAAATGATGCGCCAGACGCGCGGGACGGATGATTTCAAGATCCACAAGAAACGTCGCAACAAGCTGAATTATGAAGCCCGCCGCGATATGGCCTTCTGGTATGGGCAGACGTTGGCGCGCTGGACCTGGACCGACACGCCCTTTCGCGAACGGCTGGTGGCATTCTAGGCAGATCATTTCACCGCGCATGGCAAACAAGGCTTGGTGCGTTGGGCGACTTCGCCCTATGTCGAAACGGCCATTCGTGGGCGCATTGCAGGGCAGTTCGAAGATCTGCTGATTGCCGCCGTGACCCATCCGATCATGTTGATGTACTTCGATCAAGTGCAGGCGGTTGGGCCCAACAGCGCGCTGGGGTTGAAAAGCAAAGGCAAGCGTGGGTTAAACGAAAACTTGGCCCGTGAGGTGCTGGAGCTGCACACACTTGGCGTCGATGGCCGGTTTACGCAAGACGATGTGCAGCAGCTGGCGGAGCTATCCACTGGGCTTAGCTTTAGCATCCCCAAAGGCTTCGTGTTTATCCCGCAGCGCGCCGAACCGGGGGCGGAAACAGTGCTGGGCCAGGAGTTCTACGACGATCCGGCCACTGTGCAGCCCATTCTTGATGTGCTGCGGGCACTGGCCAGGCACCCGGATACGGCGCGCAATATCACGCGGAAACTGGCGGTGCATTTTGTGTCGGACGATCCAGACCCCGATCTGGTAGCGACGATGGAGCGGGCTTATCTGCGAACAGATGGAGATCTGACTGCCGTCTACCGCGCGCTATTGGAGCATCCCACCGCTTGGGACCCGGAGCTGCACAATGTAAAGCCGCCCTTTGATTTTATCGCATCGGCCTGTCGGGCGCTGGGTGTGCAGCCTGATATTCTGAGCGAGATGCAGGAACCTGTCACCAAGTCGGTGCTTTTGGGGCCTATGAAAATGATGGGGCAGGATTGGCAGAAGCCGCCGGGCCCGGATGGCTGGCCCGAAGAGGACGAAGCCTGGGTGACGCCGCAGGGTGTGTCTGCCCGGCTGCGCTGGGCCATGGTGGTGCCATCGCGGCTGCGGCGCAATCTGCCGGATCCGCGCGCTTTTGTAACCCAAGCGCTGGGCCGTGAAGTGCCGGAGGCGGTGCAGTTTGCAGCTATGGCGGCAGAGCGGCGGACCGTTGGGATTGGGATGGTTCTGGCCTCCCCGGCGTTTCAGCGGCGATAGGAGATTGCGATGAACACAGGTCTTTCCCGCCGGTCCTTCCTGACGCGATCCGCCCTGATCGGCTGTTCGGCCGCAGCGAGCCCCCTTTTGACGCCGATCAGCATGGCAGCTGCGCCTTGGGATATGCGGCTGGTGGTCATCATACTGCGTGGCGGGCTGGATGGGCTTGATGCAGTGCGGCCCTATGGTGACCCGGCCCTTGCCGAATGGCGCCCGACGCTGGGCACGGCCAAGGGAGAGCTGGGCCCGGATCTGAACGGATTCTTCGGCCTGCATCCTGCGCTCGGCGATCTGATGCCGCTGTGGCAGGCGGGCGATCTGGCCTTTACCCACGCGGTGTCCACCCCCTATCGTGACAAGCGCAGCCATTTTGACGGGCAGGACCTGCTGGAGGCGGGGACGCCCAGCATGGCAGGGGTGCGCGATGGCTGGCTGAACCGCATGCTGCTGCAGGTGCCGGGGGTAGAGGCGCACACCGCCTTTGCGCTGGGGCAGGGCGATGTGAAAGTGTTACTGGGCAATGCCCCGGTATCGGAGTGGGTGCCGGGTGCGGACATGGAGATCAGCCCGCAGGCGATCCGTCTGTCCGAACGGATTATGGAAGACGACCCGGCCTTTCATGCCGCATTTTCCGAAGCGCTGATGCTGTCTGAAATCGAAAATGTCCCGATCCGGGGGCGGGATGCGTTGAAGGCGTTGCAAAAGGATATGAAGATGGCCGCCGGCAAAGGGTCCCACGTGCGGGTGTCGCAGTTCGCGGCTGAGCAGCTGCGCAAGGACACGCGCGTGGTGGCGTTTTCGCTGAACGGGTGGGATACGCATAACAACCAGAAACGCACTCTGGCCCCTGCTTTGAAGCGGCTCGCGGGTTCCATTGTGGCGCTGCGGGATGGTGTGGGGCCAGAGATCTGGCAGAAAACCGCGATCCTGGCGATGACGGAGTTCGGCCGTACCGTTCGACAGAACGGGACCGGCGGTACAGATCACGGCACGGGTGGCGCGCTGTTGATGGCAGGCGGGGCCATTCGGGGCGGGCAGGTCCATGGCCCGTGGCCAGGGCTGGACGAAACTTCACTTTACAAACGGCGGGACCTGATGCCGACGGGCGATGTGCGCGCGCCCGCCGCATGGATCATGCGGGCGATGGCGGGGCTGGACCGCGGGACGTTGGAAAGTACCGTCTTTCCTGGGCTCGATATGGGATCAGACGCCGGTTATCTGGCCTGATCGGGTCTTGGCAAGTGCGCGGACCGGTTTTAATTGTCTGGGCATGATCAAGGCCAGTTCCGAACGTCCGCTGGGACCCCGCGTCGATAATTGGGTGCCGCCACCGATGCCATCGGGGGATATACTGGAAGGTCGTTATGCCCGGTTGGAGCCACTATCGGCAGAGGCACACGCGGCATTGCTGTACCAGGCCTATGCGGGGGCGGATCAAGTCTGGGATTACCTGCCATATGGGCCGTTTTCATCTGCTGCGCTTTATCATCGCTGGGTGCGGGAGATGGTGCGGGGCGACGATCCGGTTTTCTACGCCGTGCGCGATCTGGAAACCGGACTGTATGGTGGCGTTGCGTCGTTCCTGAGGATCGCGCCGCAGGCAGGCAGCATAGAGGTGGGCCATATCAATTTCGCCCCGGCGCTGCAGCAAACCCGCGCCTCGACCGAGGCGATGTACCTGATGATGCGCTGGGTGTTTGAGGTGGGCTATCGCCGCTACGAGTGGAAATGCGACACGCTGAACCTGCCGTCACGTCGGGCGGCGCAGCGGCTGGGGTTCAGTTATGAAGGCGTGTTCCGGCAGGCCCTTGTGGTCAAGGGGCGTAATCGCGACACCGCGTGGTTTGCCGCGATTGACAAAGAATGGCCTGCCCTGCGCGAAGCCTACAGCGCTTGGCTGAACCCAGCGAATTTCGACACAGCAGGCCGCCAGATCGAACGGTTGGGCGATCTGACCAGTCTGGTGCGTATCAGTTCCGATCCAGCGCTAGCGGGTGGGAGCAGCTGAACCACCGGGACTGCAGAGCCAGAACAATCACGAGAGAGGCTATGGCGGTGCAGTAGACCATCATCCGGCCACCGCCATTGAATTTTTGTGCAGGCGGTCCTGCACTAATCCCGCCAGTCGCGCGGCATCCGACACCACGGGACGGCCTGCCGCCTGTTCGCGGGTCAGTGACAAAGCGGCTTCTTCGAGGTCGCGGTCTCTGGCGCTGTGCGCCACCCCTGTCAGGAACTGCGCCACATATGACAGAATCCGGTCATCTGCGCCCTGGGTTAGCACCTCGGCCACATGGGCCATGTCATCGCGATAGGCGATTGGATCGGGACAGACGGTTTCGTCGCGTATCGGGTAGGTCCCAATCGGACGCCAACCTGTGGGCAGTCGTGTCAGAATTGCGGTCTGAAACTGCGCCAGTGACAGGATGGGCTTGGCAAGAAACCCGTCCGCGCCTGCAGCGATGGCCAGTTCCTCTGACAAGGCATCGCCCGACATGCCCAGTATGACCTGCACGCGCGGACTGGTGTTTGCTATTTCCTCGATCAAGTCCGCGCCGGAGCCGTCTGGCAGCCCAACATCCACGATCAGAACGGTTGGTCGATAGATCTGCAAATGGCGGCGGGCCGATTTCATGCTATCCGCCCGGCGGATGCGCGCCCCGCTGCGCAGGCACAGCAGCCGCAGCGCGTCACAGGCATAGTGGCTGTCTTCCACGACCAGCACGGTCTGGCCCAGCAAGGGCTGCGTTCCGGTCGGACGGCGGACGGGATCATCAAAGGCGTACGTATCATCCATGTGTGCTTCCCCAGTTTTGTGTTACCTGCGACTCACGCTAAGATGCCTCGGCTAATGGCAGGTTAACGGCACGACACGTGACCCCCTGTCTCACTTGTCCTTGGCCCAATCCCCGCGCATAAGCTCTCGAAACCATCGGAGGACTTCACCATGATCGGCCGACTGAACCATGTTGCCATTGCCGTGCCCGACCTGGAGGCCGCGTCAGAACAGTACCGCAACGCGCTGGGCGCAAAGGTTGGCGCACCGCAGGACGAACCCGACCATGGCGTGACCGTAGTTTTCATCGAACTACCGAACACCAAGATCGAACTGCTCTATCCTCTCGGCGAAGGCAGCCCAATCACCGGGTTCCTCGAAAAGAACCCGGCCGGTGGCATCCACCATGTCTGCTATGAGGTAGACGACATCATCGCCGCGCGCGATCACCTGAAATCTACCGGTGCCCGCGTTCTGGGCAATGGCGAACCCAAGATTGGCGCGCATGGTAAGCCGGTGCTGTTCCTGCATCCAAAGGATTTCAACGGCTGTCTTGTTGAGCTGGAACAGGTCTGAGCCATGTCTGTCGTTTCGAGCATCGTTCTCTACGCGGTTATCTGGTTCATGACCTTCCTCGTCGCTTTGCCTTTTCGGCTGACGACGCAGGGTGAAGCGGGGGAGGTTGTGCCGGGCACCCATGCTGGCGCGCCGGAACAGCACCATCTGCGGAAGAAAGCCATCATCACGACCATTGTGGCGTTTGCAATCTGGGTGATTGTGGCGACGATTATCCTGTCTGGATGGATTTCCGTACGTGACATTGACTGGGCAGACCGGATGGGCAGCTCGAGTTGATCGGACTAGATTTGACCGCGGTTCCAGCAGAGCATTGAGCGCGATACCGGACATTTGGAAAGTATTCGGTCCGCCTTCTTAGAAAGTCCTCGGTGACTGTGAACTAAACTGCTGAAATCGATCGCTTGTCTTACAGCCGTTCGATCATTTTCATATTCGCAGGCCCAGCCGTCCTGCACCCCACAGCATCAGGCCATAAAGCGCCATGGTGACTAAACGGCCCGCGATCAGCGCAGGCCAGAACCCGTGGCCTCGAACCAGTAGAGCGGGGATGAGCAGGAACATCGGCAGCGATGGCAGTACAAACCAAAAGGTCGCCAGGGTATGCTCGGCCATATGCTGAGCATCGGGTTTGTCGCGCCATAGCCAGATCATACCCATCACCGAAATCAGCGGCAGTGATGCGATCAGCGCGCCAAAGCCGGGCCAGCGTAGGGCGACCTCGGATACCAGCGCGATGATCAGACCGGACAGCAGTGCTTTCAGCACGAAATAGGCCATAGCCGAACAGTGCCGCATTGGGTGGGGTCTGGCAACGGGTTGCGCGGACGGTGCTGCCCGTGCCATTGCGAACCGCGTAAGCGGAGAATGGCATGGTCGAGAAAAGCGGCGGCAGACGTCCCACGGCAGAGCAGGTGCGCGAAGAAGAACAGGCGCGGTTGCGGGAGTTCGAAGCAGCGGGCGGGCTGGACGGCCCGGTTTATGCACTGTCGCCGGGTATGGCGGCGTTTGATCTTGGACCGATGGTCGATGCGCTGCGTAACTTCGGGGATGATCTGACGCGGTTGAAGGACCCGGCGCGAAACAGTACGGGCTACACCCCAGAAAACGGCTATTACGATACGCCAGATGCAGATGCGCTGTACCTGCTGATACGGCGGCTGGAACCGGCACGGGTGATCGAAATCGGTGCAGGCAACAGCACCCGTGTGAACCGACAGGCGATCTGTGATGGCGGGTTTGACTGTGACCTGAAGGTGATTGACCCGTGGCCACGGGCGGATATCGACGGGCTGTATGACCAGTTCGTTCAGGCGCGGTTGGAAACGGTGGACACGGCACAATTCGACGCTTTGCAGGCTGGCGATGTGTTGTTCATCGATTCCAGCCACCAAGTGCGAATGTCGAACGATGTGGCGCATCTGTTCTGCAGGATTATCCCCGCGCTGCCGCCGGGTGTAGTGATCCACGTCCATGATGTGTTCCTGCCCTATGAGTATCCTAAGCGGTTCTTCTATGACTGCCCGTCCTGGGGGGAGCAGTACATGCTGCATGCCTTGCTCAGCTCGGGCGGCTATGACTTGCTGTGGCCTGGCTACTGGCTGCAGCGCGGGGTGCCGGAGGCGCAGGAGGCATTGCCTTTTCTCGCGACTGGTCGCGCGCAAAGCTTCTGGATGCGCAAAAGGGGCTGACCGTGGCGGTTTTGGAAACGGAACGCCTGCTATTGCGTCCTTTTGAGCCCAAAGACGCGCCCGCCTATGCCGCAATCCGGGCAAAGCCGCATGTAGTCCGGTTCCTGCCGGGCGGAGAGGCGCGCGCAGTACTGGCCACCGAGGTTGCCGAGACCGTCATCGCCATGTTCAACAATTGCTGGCAGCGTGACGGGTATGGCCCCTGGGCGGTGGAGGAAAAAGCGACAGGGCGGCTCTGCGGTCACCATGGGTTGCGTTACCTGCCCGAAGAAGGTGGCGTGACCGAATTGCTCTACACATTGGATGACACGGTCTGGGGGCAGGGTTATGCCACCGAAGGCGGGCGGGCGGTGCTGGCCTATGGATTTGATACCATTGGGCTGGATCGCATTTTTGCCTGGGCAGTGCCGGATAATCACACGTCGCTGGCCGTGATGGCGCGGCTTGGGTTCACCCGCGTTCCGGGACTGGTTCAGAAGTTCGGGTTGCGGGTGGCGGAAACCTCCCTACGGCGTGAAGACCGGACCGGCTGACTACATCACATTGCGATAGCTGGTTCCAACAACTTGCAGGGAGGATTGACCGGAGTAACAGGCCGAGATCAGCCAGAACCGTCCCGGTCCCATTTAAAGGATCCTGGCGTTCATATGCCCCATCATCGTTTGGGCGAAATCACCTTTGTCAAAGCGATGGATGTCCAGCAGGCAGTACCGTTCCAGCCCAGCCTGCTTCAGCGGCCCGCTCATTTCCAAAACCGCCTAAACATCCTTTTGTCCCTAGGTTAGCCCGCGCCGGATCTGTTGTTGGAGCGCACGCGTCCTGTTGTCGACCAGGATTGTTTAACATGTCAGGGCGCGACGGCGCCGCTGAATATGAGGCGTGCGCTGATTGTCCAGCAGCGCGGGGCGGACTTTAAGCGGACCTTAGCGGGCTGGCGCAGCGGCTGAGTGGCGTGTGATCGAGTGTTGGAGGCGGTGGTTGCCATGGAGCGGTACGTTTTTAATCACGCCATAGCAACCGAACTGCGTTTTTCAGACTGAGATGGGCCAAAGCACAAGGGGATATCACCGAGCTTTGCGGCTGGATAATGCGAATAGGCTGGTGGTGGGGCCGGGGCGGAACACGACCGAGATTGCTCTGGCCCCGTAGTCTTCCAGGTCGTTGCATTTTTCCAAGTCATTTGTGGCGGCGTGGTCGATTCCGCCCTTGGAAATGTGCCGTCAGCAACGACAGAACCAACCATAATATCGTTAGGGTGAGTTGACGCACTGCAAGAAACGATCGCTAGATGAAGCAAGAACTGGTATCTACTCAAATTCAAATTTTGGCGGTTTCGTCCAAATTTTCGAAAATTCTTACCACATCCCGCAGCGGCGGCGGAGACTTGGCTAAATTAATTTCATCGTTGCCAACGCATATCTCAAGGGGCTGCCGCCTTGTTGGCAAATGTCATATCGGGACTGACGCGGATGGGCCGTGCATATCGCGCGATGGGACTTATGTGCTTTACCTTCATGCCTGTATCACTGGTGGCGCAATCGGGGGGTCTTGATACTGCGCCCGAGGAAGTTGTTTTACTGAAAACGACACCATTCGTGGGATCTTGGCGCAGTATCTTCGTGATCCGGATCTCTGGCCTACCGTTCTAAGCCTGAACGATGTCGCCTCACCGGTGGATCTGGTTCCGGGCATAACCTTGAAGATGCCGCCGAAACAGGTGGAAGCCGCGGATGCTGCGCTGAGCCAGTCGCTGGAAGCGATCGAGGCGGCGATTGCCGAAGGGGCACAGATTTTTGCGCCCGGCGAAATCGGGTTGGCTATTGAAAATCGCGATGCCGCTGTTGCCAAGCGGGGTGAAGGCGAATGGCGGTAGGTTGTTATCTTTTCCGGATTGGCCGAGACGTTTGCGCGGGAGACGCTGGAGATTTCCGTGCGCGAGCGTAACCGGTCTGCCGAAGCGGTGGTGTCGGATGTGCAGGGTGAAGTGGAAGGACGCGCACCAGTGGAACCCAAGTGGTCGGACCGAACGCTGGATGACGTTTTGGTGGAATTCGAACGGGTGCGCACCCTTTCAGCCAGCGCCACGCAAATCACCTTCCGCGACCTCAGCCGCCTGCGGCTCAACGCTAATTCCAACGCCACGATTCAGCGGATGCGCTCGGATCCATTGACCGGGGGCGAGGTCACCAAGGTGTCGCTCGCCAACGGCGATTTTTACGCGTTGCTGAACCAGCTGTCGAATAAATCAACTTTTGAAATTGACGTGCCGGGGGTCGAAACCACCACCAACTCGGCCAACTTCTGGATCAAGAATGATGACAGCGGCGCGCGGTTCGTGAACTGCGATGCCGAGGATCTGGAGATTGAGCGTAACGGCGAACCAATCACCGTGGGCGAAAACGAAGGCGTGGTGCTGAGCGACGCCACGACCGCGCAAACCGAGGCGCTGACTTCACCGCTGCCGCAGGCACCAGGTGTTGGCGATCTGGCCAAACGCTTCAACGCGATGATTTCGCAGCTGGCCGAACGGCTGGAACTGATGAAGTTCGTGTCTTGCGGCACAATGAGCGCGATCCAGAAGGCCGATCAGGATGGTATGCATCGCGGTGGTGAGCGGCGGCGCGTGTCGGTGATCTTTACCGACATTCGTGGCTATACCGAGTTTTCCGAATGTGTCCCGCCCAAGGTCGTGATTGAAGCGCTGAACCAGTATTTCGTTGTTCAGACCGATATTGTCGAAGACCATGGTGGTGACTTCGACAAGTTCATGGGCGATGCTATTGTCGCCGTCTTCGAAGACAAGGACATGGAAGCGCGCGCCGTATCTTGCTCTGTCGGGATTGCGGAGGCCATGGTCGGGTTGTTGGAGAAGTACCCAGATTACGATTTGCATGTGGGCATCGGTGGGGCCTCGGGTGAAGTTGTGATGGACGCCACGGGTGCGTGGGAGCGAATGGATTTCACCGTGCTTGGATCAACCGTGAACCTCTCAGCGCGCCTGTGCAGCAAGGCCGACCCGGGACAGGTACTGCTGGATTAGGCCACACGCGATGCAGCGACCGAGCTGAGGGACGTGGAATTCATCCCATTGGAGCCGCTCCCGCTCAAGGTCTATGCTGATCCGGTGTCGAACTTCTCGGCCAGCCGCCACGGCGACGCCAACAGTGAAACCGCGTGAGCGACCCGATCAGATCCATATTGCCCAGATCCACACCATGGCAATATAGGTCAGCTGGTGCAGGCATTGGTCAATCCCCGCCGCGCGCCAGAACGCCGCCTGATCGGGGGTTAGTCGGCGTTTGTCAGAATGGCTGGCCTTCCAGAAATCGATATGGAAGTGCACGATCCATTCCGCCACGGTCAAAACGACTAGCGGCAGCAATGATGTGCCCATGATGACCAGAACAATCACTGTTCCGGCCGCATGTACCCCGGCATGTTGGGCGCGCCCCATGTGCATGTACTGTCCACGCCCCGCCAACATCTTCGGTGTCTGAAGAAAATAGTCGGCGAACATGTGTTTGATCTGCAGCAGAATAAGCAGCACGAGGAGGGTTGAAATCATGTGTTGATCCAAGTCCCGATAGATAATTGTCCCCAGGTCAAACTTAGGCACTTATTTCACAGCCTTCAATCACACCCTTGAAATCAATTGATGCAGTTACCTTCTCAAGCCCATTGCACTAAGGGGGCGTGGTTTGCAATTATGCGCCAATTGCTTGTCCGAGGCGACCGTGCCTTGCACTGGACAGGCACAAGCAGGAATGGGACTGGACCGATAGAACGCACGCTTTTCGGCTTTATCTGGAAACACTCGCGCCGCGATCAGCTTGTCCTGCTGATGGTGACGCTGACCTTGTTTCCGCTACAATACCTGACGCTTGAACTGCCCAAGCGGATCATTAACGACGCGATCGGTGCAAAAAGCGCCACGATCGACCTGTTTGGGTATGAAATTCCGCAGGTCACATTCCTGATTGTACTGTGTTTCGGCTTCCTCTTTGCGGTGGCCGCGCATGGGCTGATGAAGATGCGGATCAACACCATGAAAGGTGTGCTGAGCGAACGCATGTTGCGCCGTTTCCGATTCCTGCTGATCGCCCGCATCCTGCGTTTCCCGCAGCCTTATTTCGAACGCGTCAGCCAGGGTGAGCTGGTGTCGATGGTCACGGCGGAAAGCGAACCGATGGGCGGGCTGATGGGTGACGCGATCAGCCAGCCAGTTTTGCAGGCGGGGCAGATGATCACGATCCTGTCTTTCCTATTCCTCCAAAGCTTCTGGTTCGGTCTGGCAGCGGTGGCGCTGATCCCGGTGCAGGGCTGGCTAATCCCGAAACTGCAGCGCCGGATCAACCTGTTGAACAAGGAACGCATCAAGCAGGTGCGCGTGCTGGCCGCGGTGATCGGCGAAAGCGCCGCCGGTGCAGGGGCCCTGCGCCTGAACGGGGGCTGGCGGTATCGGATGTCGCTGGTGTCGAATCAGCTGGGCCGACTATTCGAGATCCGCTTCGACATCTACCAGAAGAAATTCTTTATGAAGTTCATCAACAACTTCATCGGGCAAATGACGCCGTTTTTCTTCTATTTGATTGGCGGTTTGCTGGTGTTGCAGGGTTCCGTCAGCCTTGGGGCCCTAGTGGCGGCGTTGGCCGCCTACAAGGACTTGTCCAGCCCGTGGAAGGAACTGCTGACTTACTACAACCAGACCCAGGACATGTCGATCCGATGGGAAACTATCACCGAACGCTTTGCGCCGTCGGGCATTATGGACGAAGATCTGTTTGTTGGTGACCCTGAAACCCTGCCGCATCTGAGCGGTGATATCGTTCTGGAAAATGTCAGCGTGCGGGATCTGGATGGCAACCCGGTGCTGGATGATCTCAAGGCGACGCTTCCGGCGGGCAAGCTGATCGGCATAGCCTCCCCGTCCGAGGAAGACCGCAAGGCGTTCACGGAACTGCTGACACGGGAAGTTCTACCCAGCTCGGGCAAGGTGATGGTTGGCGACCATGACCTGAAGACCCTACATCATGGCGTTATCGCCGGACGGATCGGGCGGGCGACGTCACGGCCGCAACTGTTTCAGGGTACGTTCGGCGATAACGTGATGATGCCGCTGAAATTCCGCCCCTTGGGTGACCCAGCTGACCCCAAGTTCCACGTGGAAGGTCTCCGCGCCGGGAACAGCGAAGATCCGTTCGACACCGACTGGATCGACCCCAAAATCGCTGGATTGGAAACCCAAGAAGACCTGCGCAAATGGTGGTTGCGGCTGATCGAAGGCATGGGATCTGGCAGCGCGTTGTTCCGCCGGGGGTTGGACCAGCGGTTTGATGCTGTGCTGCACTCTGAACTGGCCGCCAAACTGGTGGAGTTGCGGCCAAAAATGCAGCAAGCCATTGCCGATGCGGGGCTGGAACGCACAGTTTTCCGGTTCCTGCCGGATGAATATAACCCGGCCGTCCCCGCCGCTGAAAACCTGTTGTTCGCCATTCCTAACGTGCCGCTGACACAGGAACTGCTGTCCAACCAGACTGTGTTCCTGGCCAAACTGCGGGAATTGGGGCTGGATGAAGACCTGGTTGCGCTGGCCCGCGAAGTGGTGGACCTGCTGCGGCAGATTTTTGGTCTGGACGGCACCGACCATCCGTTGTTCCGCAACCTTGGCCTGGAAGCATCCGTGTTCGAGGCAGCGGTGGAACTGGTCGAAAAAACCCGCGAAAAGGGGGCAGCGGGTCTGGAACTCGAAGAGATTGCCACGCTGTTGACCGTGCCCAGCCGGATATCGGCTCAGGATATCGGCCCGGCCTTTTCGGATGAAATGAAAACCCGGATCATTGAGCTGCGCCGGTCACACCGGCAGGAGCTGATGAACGTTCTGGATGACGTGTTTGATCCGCTGGATGTGGAACAATTCACGCCCGGCTTGACCGTGGTTGAAAACGCGCTGTTTGGCAAAATCTCTAGCGATGCCGGGTCGCGGGCGGATGAGGTGCGCAAGCTTGTGGCCGACGTGTTGATGGAGGCTGGCGTTCAGCAACTGGTGATCGAACTGATCTACGACGTGCCCATCGCGCTGAGCGGCGCTAACCTGCCGGGCATATTTGCCGAACCGCTGTCGTTCACCCGCGCTACGATCAAACGGCCCGACATCCTGATCCTCGATCAGGCGTTGGCTAGCTACGATGCAGAAACACGCGCAATGGTGCATCGCAATCTGCGGGAATTGCTGCCGGACACAACCATCATATCCCTCCAGGAGACGCTGGAAGACGAAGACGCCTTTGACGTGACTTTTGAACTGCGACAGGGCCGGATTGTCAGTGATGAAGCGCACGTAGAGGCCGAAGCCGACAGCGCCGCTGGGGCCGATCTGGCGCGCAAGTTGCGTGCGCTGGAGCAGACTGACATGTTCTCCAAACTGAACCGCAAGCAGCTGCGCCTGCTGGCCTTTGGGGCGCGCTGGTATAACGCCCAGCCCGGGGAAATCGTGTTCCAAAAGGGGGATGAGCCCAAGGATGGTGCGTACATGATCCTGGATGGTGAAGCCGCGTTGATCCTGCCCAAGGAAGATGAACAGGACCTGCTGATCGCCTCCGTCGGGGCGGGCACACTGGTAGGTGAATTGGGGCTCATCAAGAACGAACCCCGTGCATTGACCATGACGGCGGCAACCGACCTTGAATGCCTCCGCATCGGGGCAGAGGAATTCCTGGCCGTAGTCGAAAATGACGCTGCGACCGCGTTCAAGCTGCTGCAGGTGGTGGCCGGTTACGTCAAGAACTGAACCAGCCCGCCATCAGACGAACCGGTTGACGTAGTTTTCCAGCCGCTCCTGTTGGCCGGAGCGCGGTGCAGGATCGATCTCCCCCGCGTGGACCCTGTCAAAGATGGCGTCGAAATCGCTATCCAGCATGGCCTTGGCTTCGGGCGTGTCCCACCCTGCATAGCGGTCGGCAACTGCGCTTTCTAACCCGCCATCTTCCAGCATGACCACTGCGGCCTTAAGTCCGCGCGCGCAGACATCCATCGCCCCGACATGCGCGGCCACCAGATCCTCCGCATCCAGTGACTGGCGGCGAAGCTTGGCGTCGAAGTTGGTGCCACCGGTGGTGAACCCACCCGTCTTCAGGATCTGGTAATAGGCCAACGCCACCTCGGACACATTATTTGGAAACTGGTCGGTGTCCCAGCCGGATTGGTAATCATTTCGGTTCATATCGATGGAGCCCAGCATGCCATCTGCCGCTGCCACGGCAAGTTCATGTTCGAAACTATGCCCGGCCAGAATCGCGTGGCCCTGTTCGATGTTTAGTTTGACCTCATCTTCCAGACCATACTTGCGCAGAAACCCGATGCAGGTGGCGGCGTCAAAGTCATACTGGTGTTTGGAGGGTTCCTGCGGTTTCGGTTCCACCAGGATCGTACCCTTGAAGCCGATCTTGTGTTTGTATTCGACCACCATGTTCAGGAACCGGCCCATATGGTCCAGTTCACGGGTCAGGTCGGTGTTGAGCAGGGTTTCATACCCTTCCCGCCCACCCCACAGCACATAGTTCTGCCCGCCCAGCTTGTGGGTCGCGTCCATGCAGGTCTTTACCGTTGCTGCGCTCCACGCAAAGACATCCGGATCCGGGTTAGTGGACGCGCCTGCCATGAATCGGCGGTGCGAAAACATGTTGGCCGTGCCCCACAGCAGGCGTGGCCCGCCTGCGGCCATCTTTTCCCCGAAATATTCTATAATCTCTTCGAAATTGCGCAGGCTTTCGGCAAAGGTTGCGCCTTCAGGCCGGACATCCAGATCGTGCCAGCAATAAAACGGCTGGCCCAGAATGGCAAACAGGGCAAAAGCCGCGTCGGCCTTGGCGCGGGCATGGGCCATGTCCATGTCAGCTTGCCATGGGCGCAGGAAGGTTGCCGCCCCAAACGGATCGCCGCCTTCCCAAGCGAAGGAATGCCAATAGGCGACCGCGAACCGCAGATGGTCTTCCATCCGTTTGCCCATGACGATTTCGTCGGGGTTGTAATGCCTGAAGGCCAACGGATTGTCGCTGTTGGGGCCTTCGAATGTGGCGGGCTTGATGCCTGCAAAGAAGCTGTCGGTCATGAGGCACCTTTCAGGGCTGGGTAGAGAGATTTGAATGTGTCCCGCGCCGCGTCATAGGCGGGCTGGAGGTCGGGTTTCGGATCGATGATCTCGAAAATCTCGGGTTTTGTCATGATATCGCGGGGTGCCTGTCCGGTTGCTGCGCACAGGGCCAGCCTCGCGGCTCCCATGGCGGCGCCAAACTCACCTTTCGCGGGCAGGGCAATCGGCAGGCCTAGCACAGTTGCCAGCAGTTCCACCCAATAGCGTGACTGGGACCCGCCGCCGATGGCCAGCAGGGTTTCCAGATTTGCACCCGTCGCGCGCAGCGCATCGAGGTTGTCGCGCAGGGCGAAGCTGACGCCTTCGACAACGGCGCGGGTCAGATCGGCCCGGTCGGTGGCAATATCCAGTCCGACAAACGCGCCACGCATCTTGCTGTCATTATGCGGGGTACGTTCACCAGACAGGTAGGGTAGAAATCGCACGTTGCTGGGCCCGTCGATCCCATCACCCAGCGCGGCGGCCAGCGAAGCTGCATCCTGCTGCAGGTTCGCGGCCAGCCAGTTCAGGCTGTCGGTCGCGGCAAGGATTACGCCCATCTGGTACCACGTGTCGGGAATGGCGTGGCAGAATGTGTGCACGGCGGTTGCGGCGTCCGGGGAAAACCCGTTGCGTGCGGCCAGCAGCACACCCGACGTCCCTAGAGACACGAAGCCGTCACCATCGCGCAGGGCGCCGATACCGCAGGCGGCGGCGGCATTGTCACCGCCCCCGCCCGCAACCGGAACACCCATGGGGAGATTGAGTGTTTCGGCCAGATCTCCGCGCAGATAGCCTGCGATGTCGCCGCCTTCGACCAAAGTGGGCATCTGCGACAGTTCCAGATTGCAATGCTTCAGCAGGTCCGGGGCCCAGGCCCGCTCGCCCGTATCCATCCACGCGGTGCCCGCGCTGTCGGACATGTCGGAGGTGAACCCACCGGTAAGCCAATAGGCCACGTAGTCCTTTGTTAGCAGGATCTTGGAGATGCGGGCGAAAGTTTCGGGTTCATGTTCCGCTACCCATTGCACCTTGGGCGCGGTGAAGCCGGGAAAGACGATGTTGCCCGTGGTTTCGCGAAACCCCGGCGTGGCATCCAGCGTGGCGGCCTGTTCATCGCTGCGCGTGTCGTTCCACAGCATGCAGGGCCGCAGGACTGCACCGGTGTCGTCCAGCAAGGTCGCGCCATGCATCTGACCCGACAGACCGATGCCGCGCAGATCGGCCATCGCAGCCGGGTGTGCGGCAGACAATTTAGCCAGTACGTTTTGGCAGGCATTGATCCAGTCCTGCGGGTCCTGTTCGCTCCATCCTGAGTGCGGGTGAGACACCGGGTAGGCGGCCTCTGCGCTGCCAACAACAGCCCCTTCAGGATCAATCAGCAGCCCGCGCAAACCGGACGTGCCAAGATCCAGTCCCAAATACATTTTGATGATCCTCCCAGGCTAACCAACTTGACTTTAAACCATCTTTTTGAGGTGCGTCAATCAAACGCAATAATGATAAAAATAGCTAAAAATGAAGTTAATTTGGGTGGTTGAGGGCGGGTCTTTGATGAGCGCTCCTCCGTGATTTACAAGGCGTCTAATACCCTCGCGACCGGTCCACCAGATGCAGTAATGGAGCGCCTGTTTCCGACAGGCGCAGATTCTCGGCCACCAACTTGCTGGCGCTGTCGGTGCGGGTTGCGGCTGCGATATGTGGGGTCACAGTGACATTCGGGTGGTGCCAATAGGGGTGATCGAGTGGCAAGGGTTCTGTCCGGAAGACATCCAGCGTAGCGTGTGCAACCTGACCTGCATCCAGTGCCGCCAACAGCGCGTCATCGTCGATCAGCGGGCCGCGTCCAGGGTTCAGCACGAAGGCCCCCTGCGGCAGCACTGCCAGTGTGTCGGTGTTCAGCGTGTTTTGCGTCTGAGGCGTATTTGGTAGCAGCAGAACCAGAATATCCGCCAGTTCCAGCGCCTGTGTCAGCCCTTCGTCGCCGTGAAAACAGGTTATACCAGGCACGGATTTGGCCGTGCGGCTCCACCCTGATACAGGGAACCCCAACGCATCCAGCGCCTGACCACAGGCCGTGCCCAGTTCTCCCAGTCCAAGAATCGTCACCCGCCGGCTACGCGACAAAGGCGGTGCAGCCGGGTCCCATTCACCGGGGTTGGCGTTGATATGCGCGTCCATCCCCAGATGATAGCGCAGCACATGGCCTGTGACCCATTCCACCATGCCCTGCCTGAGCCCGAAATCTACCATGCGTGTCAGCGGCACATTCAGGGTTTGGTTGCCCACGATCTTTTCAACTCCGGCCCAGAGCGAAAACACGGCTTTCAACCGGGTAAAAACGGTGAAGTCCTGAACCGTGCCGTCCGGCGCATAGACGATATAATCTACCTGATCGGGTGGAAAATCAGCCCGCAGGTCGGTGGTCAGCCCGACCTTGTCAAAGGCCGCTTGCAGGGGTGTTTCGTACGCGGCCCAGTCTTCTGGGCTGGAGGCGAACAGGATATTCAGGGTCATTGGGCCTCAGCGTGGGCGGTGGACATGTGCGCTCTGCACTATCCCGAAGGCGGCCATCAGCACAAGCATCGCCGATCCGCCGTAGCTGACCATGGGCAGAGGTACCCCCACAACCGGGGCCAGTCCCATGACCATCGACATGTTGACTGCGAAATAGAGGAAGAATGTCAAAGCGATGCCCAGCGTTACCAGCGACGAAAACCGGTCGCGCGTTGCGATGGCACTTGCCACGCAGAACACAATGATCAGAACATAAAGCGACAGCAGCGAAAACGCTCCGACAAAGCCGAACTCTTCCGCCAGCGTGGTAAAGATAAAGTCCGTGTGTTTCTCCGGTAAGAAGTTCAGCCGCGATTGCGTACCTTGCATGAACCCCCGCCCGGTCCAGCCACCGGATCCCAGTGCGATCTTGGATTGGGTGATGTGATAACCCGCACCAAGAGGGTCGCTCGACGGATCAAGGAATGTATCGATCCGGCGGTACTGGTAATCCGCAAGCAACTGCCATTCCGTACCCCGGCTTTTGAACACCGTGAAAATTGTGCTGGCGCCGATGGCGGTGACGCCTGCGAAATACGCCCAATGCACTCCAGCCAGAAACAGCATGCCGCCGCCGCCCACCATCAGCAGCAATGCCGTACCCAAGTCTGGCTGACGCAGCACCAAAAATGTAGGGATCAGGATAATCAGCAGGGGAAAAAGGATCCAGATCGGGTTTGATACCCGTTTCGCCGGCAACCAGTCATAATAGGCCGCCAGCAACATGACGGAGGTGATCTTGGTCAATTCCGATGGTTGCAAGCGCATGAAGCCCAGATCGATCCAGCGTTGCGCGCCCATGCCCACGGTACCGAAAAACTCCACCCCCAGCAGTAAAGTCAGCGACAGACCATAAGCCACGAATGATATGTTGCGCCAGAACCAGATCGGTATCATCGCTGCCAACAGCATAATCATCAGACCCATGGCAAAGCGTTTCGCTTGTGGCTCGGCCCAGACCGAAAACGACCCGCCAGCCACGGAATACAGCATCAGGAAACCGACCCCGGCGACGCTGAACAACAATAGGATCAGCGGCCAGTTCAGGAATAGGATTTTGCGAAACCCGCTGGGGACGGAATTTACGGAATACTCAAGATAACTCATGCGCGGTCCCGCTCCTGCCGGTCCCGGTCTTCCTGTTCGCGGCGCAAGCGATCTTGTTGCGCTTCGATGCGGGACCGGTCCTTGGCCGGGTAGGCTGACAATGGTGGAGTGTCGCCAAAAAGCGCCTGCAGAGTTATGTCTCGTGCTATCGGGGCCGCTGCGGTCGAGCCGCCGCCGCCATGTTCGACAACCACGGAGACCGCGATCTTCGGCGCATCGGCAGGGGCGTAATTTACGAACAAGGCATGGTCGCGCCGTTCCCAGGGTAGATCTTCGTTGCGGACCACGCCAGACCGGCGTTCCGTTTCGGTGATATTGCGCACCTGGCTGGTGCCGGTCTTGCCTGCCAGCCGGTACTCATCTGCGATCACGCGGCTGCCATAGGCTGTGCCGCGCCGATCGTTGCTGACAGCATACATGCCGCGCCGCACCATGCGCAGATGGTTTTCGTCCACGTCCAGCGGCTCACCGTTCTGTCGGGGCTCTTCGATCCCGTCGATGGATTTGATCAAGCGGGGCGATACGCTGCGCCCAGTGGCCAGCCGGGCTGTCATTACTGACAGCTGTAGGGGTGAGGCCAGCACAAAACCCTGACCGATAGCCGCATTGGCGGTGTCGCCAACCAGCCAGTCCTCACCCCGGACGCGCTGCTTCCACGCCCGGTCAGGGGCCAGCCCCTTGGCCACTGCGGACATTGGCACATCATGTTTGACGCCCAGCCCAAATTTCTTGGCCATAACGGAAATTTTGTCCATGCCGACTCGCTGTGCGATGTCATAAAAGTAAACATCGCAGCTTTGCTTCAGCGCATTCTGCAGGTCCACATTCCCATGACCCCCTCGCCGCCAGCAGTGGAAACGGCGGCCGGACAGGTCCATATGCCCGGGGCAATAGACGGTTTCGTCGGCGGTGATAAGCCCGTTTTCCAATGCGGCCATGGCGGTGATCATCTTGAAGGTCGATCCGGGCGGATAGATGCCTTGCACCGACTTGCTGGCCAGCGGTCTATACGGGTCTTCGGTCAGTGCCCGGTAATCCGCCACGGAAATCCCTCGCACGAAAGTGTTGGGGTCGAAGATCGGTGATGACGCAATGGCCAGCAGATCGCCGGTTTCGCAGTCCATGACAATCGCACTGGCGCTTTCGCTGCCCAGCCGGGCTTGCACGTAGCTTTGCAGATCTGCGTCTACGGTCAGCTGTACATCGGCGCCGGGGCGGCCCTCGGTGCGATCCAGTTCCCGCATGACACGGCCTGTTGCGTTGACCTCTACGCGCTTGGCCCCGGCCTTGCCGCGCAGCAAATCTTCGCGTTTGGCCTCCAGCCCTACCTTGCCGATCTGGAACCGGGGGATGCGCAAGAGCGGGTCTGGGTCCTGCAACTGGTTCAGGTCATAGTCGCTGACCGGGCCGACATAGCCAGCAACATGGGCAAAATCCGGCCCGCGCGGATAGACCCTTGTCAGGCCAACTTCGGCTGTAACACCGGGCAGGGCAGGTGCGTTGACCGAAACGCGCGATACAGCTTCCCAGCTGACCTGCTCGGCCAACGTGATGGGCAGGAACGGTGGACTGCGGCGCATCTCCTCCAGCCCGCGTTCCAGATCCTCGGGATCAATGCGGACCAGTAACTGCAATCGTTGGATCACCGCATCCACGTCACCAACGTCTTCCGGCACCATCACGATCCGGTAGCTGGGCACATTCTGGGCAATCACCTTGCCATTGCGATCATATAGTTCGCCTCGAGCTGGGGGGATCAACCGGATGTTGATCCGGTTTTCTTCGGCGAGCAGGCGGAACTGATCGGCCTGTTCGACTTGCAGGTTCACCATGCGCCAGCCCAGTACACCGGCGAAGGCCACCTGAGCCCCGCCCAGCAGCAGCGCACGGCGGCTGGTCTTGCGCCATAGCCCACTCAGTTCCCGGGGATTGCGTCTCATGCGCGGGCCCCCAGCGTTTCGGCTTGGCGCGGGTCAGGCTTGCGCACGCCTAGCAGCGATTGCGATAGCAGTACCGCAAACGGGTAGAACGCCATTGTCAGGACCATCTGGATCACTGACGGTGCCAGCGGGGGCAGCGTGCTTGCCACAACCGACAGTATCAGCCGGTTGGCCAGCGTGATGGCTGCGATCATTACGCAGACGGCAATCCATTCTCCGGCAAAGCTAGCGTCGCGCAGCTCGGCAAACCGGATGCGCAGATATTCTGTCCCGAGCACAACCAGTGCGGCTAGCAAACCCGGTGGGCGCTGGAACAGCAGATCGGCCAGCAGGAAGACACCTGCAATAGCCAGGATCGGAACATAATCGGGCCGCCGCAGCGCCCAGGCAAAGGTAAAGGCAATCAGGTAATCCGGTGGGGCCCAGCCACGCGGCAGTGTCTCCAGCGGCAGCAGATGCGCCAAGATGACCAAAAGGCAGAAGGTCACGTAGATGGCGCGCATCACCCACAGGCCGGATCGGGCGAGATCAGCCATCGGGACGCTCCACATCGCTCAGATCCAGTGCTTCGGGCACAACAATACTGCCGGGATCTTCGATCTTTTCGGTGCCGAGATGACGCAGCACCCGCAGAAATTCCAGCCTTTCGTAATCTGCCGCCAGCCGTACGCGCAAGCGGCCTGCCGGATCAGCAGCAACCTGCCCGATCAAAAGGCCAGCGGGAAACACGCCGCCATCACCAGACGTCACCACCCGGTCTCCGGGGCGGACCAGATCGGGGCTTTCCAGAAAATCCAGCACCGGGGCGGAGGAGTTGTCGCCAGACACTAGCGCGCCTTGGCCCGAAGGCTGCACCACCGCCGGGATCGAACTGGACGCATCGGTCAAAAGTATAACGCGCGCTGTAGTCTGCCCGATGCCCGAAATCCGGCCCACCAGCCCGATCCCGTCCATCGCAGCCCAGCCATCAACGATGCCGTCCCGTGCGCCCACGTTCAACAACACCGACTGGCGAAAGGGCGAACCACTGTCAGCCAGCACCACACCGGTAACAAAGGTCAGGCGCGGATCCAGCCGCACGTTGTTCAGGTCTAGCAAGCGGGCGTTTTCCTGCTCCAGCTGTAGGGCGGCTTCTTTCCAGGCCTGCATCTGCCGCAATTCATTGCGCAGCTCCCGGTTCTGGTCGGACAGGCGTTGGTAGCTTTGGTAATCGCGCACAAGGTTGATCGTAGCCGTGACCGGGGCCATTGCCCAATCCATGTTTGGCACCACCCGGTCCGTCAGCTGTGCGCGAAACCGCTCCACCCGCGGGCTGTCGATACGCCAGACCAAGAATACGCCAAACAGTGCCAGCGCCACAACAGCCAGCAACAACCGCCGCAGTGGGGTTGCGTAATCGTCCGTTTGAGAACGGTCCTTGGCCACAGTTTTTCCTTACTACAGTGGTTGCTATCCAAGATAGCCCGAGACGTCGCCTCGCAACAGGTTCAATGCCGTGATCGAACCCTGTAGTTGGCACGCCCGATATAACGGGTTTTTGACCCGTTTTCCATGAAACGTCTGACCGAGGCATGCACCTGGTGGAAATCGGCCGATGCCGCCTGGCCCCTAGCTGTCGTAGTCAATTGCGTGGCGCAGTTGTTTTTCGTATTCCAGCGCCTTGCCAGTGCCCAGGGCTACACAGTTCAGGCTCTCATCCGCGATAGACACGGCCAGCCCGGTCTGCTCGCGCAGTGCCAGGTCCAGATCGCCCAGCAGTGCACCGCCGCCGGTCAGCATCACACCGCGATCCACGATGTCGGCCGCCAGATCCGGCGGGGTAGCTTCCAGCGCGGTCATCACCGCTTCACAGATCTGCTGGACCGTCTCGCTCAGCGCTTCAGCCACTTGGGCTTGGCTGATATCGGTTTCCTTTGGTACACCGTTCAACAGGTCGCGGCCGCGGATCTGCATGGACTGGCCGCGCCCGTTATCGGGCATGCGCGCAGTTCCGATGGAGGTTTTGATACGCTCCGCCGTACTTTCCCCGATCAGCAGGTTGTGCTGTCGGCGCAGGTAACTGACGATGGCTTCGTCCATGCGGTCGCCACCCACCCGGATGGACCGGGCGTAAACGATGTCACCCAGCGAAAGAACGGCCACCTCGGTGGTACCGCCACCGATATCGACAACCATGTTGCCGGTCGGGTCTGTGATGGGCATGCCCGCCCCGATGGCTGCTGCAATCGGTTCCGCGATCAGACCGGCGCGCCGGGCCCCGGCGCTCAGCACCGATTGACGGATGGCGCGTTTTTCCACCGGGGTGGCGCCATGCGGCACGCACACAATGATTTTTGGCTTCGAAAAGGTCGACCGTTTGTGCACCTTGCGGATGAAATGCTTGATCATTTCCTCGGCGGTGTCGAAGTCGGCAATAACCCCTTCTCGCATCGGGCGGATCGCCTCGATGCTGCCCGGCGTCCGGCCCAGCATCAGCTTGGCGTCCTCGCCAACGGCCAGCACTTTTTTTACCCCGTCCTTGACATGATACGCCACCACCGAAGGTTCAGACAGGATCACACCGCGACCTTTGACATAGACCAGCGTGTTCGCTGTTCCGAGGTCGATGGCCATATCAGCGGTCAAAAAACCGCCAAGATTTCCGAACAGGGACATAAAGAGGGATCCTGACGAGAACTGTGCATTCCCGCGACTCTTATGGCGCGGGACTTCGACCTTATAGAGAGGTGCGCGCTAGGGGGAAAGATGCGAATCCACACAGATCGGCGCGAATTCGCTGGGATTTGATCATTCGATCAGGGAATGGTCGGCGACGTCACGTACATCGCCTGCAGCGCTTTGCCGGGTTCTGCGCCGGGCAGGGCAAAGCGGAAGAATTCCTGCATCTGGCCGCCAAGGAACAGTTCC